>CAJKNC010000065.1 GCA_905201175.1 uncultured Succinatimonas sp. | reverse complement strand
AATGTCAAAAGGGATTGGTAATGCGTATTTTGAGAAGCTCATGAAATGTTCGCGTTGTTCTTTAAGCTTTGCAATAGTATCTTAATATTCTTATATTTTTATTTTTCAATACTATATTTTCAAGGCTCTTCCCTTAATAATTTAAGGGGATTTTTTTATTTTTAAAAAATTAAGATCGTTTTTTTAGATAATGACCTCTAATTATTTTAAATAATGCATTATCATTAGAAAAATTTTTCTTTACGGATATTACATGAAAAAAAATATTTTTAAAGTCTTGATAGCCATTAGTTTAAGCTCAGCACTCTTACTTAATGGTTGTTCTGAAGAAAAAGCGGTTACTCAGCAAACTAAAGTAACTCGTATTCAGGGCAAAACTATGGGAACCTTTTATGGAGTTATAGTTCCAGGAGGATATGAAAAAGGAGAAGCTGAACTTAAAAAGTTATGTGAAGATACCTTTAATGATATCTCCAAGGTTATTTCCACCTTTGATCCTAAAGCAGAATTAGCTCTCTTTAATGAACATAAATCTATAGAACCTTATCCTATCTCAAAATATTTGGCACAAATAATCCAAGAATGCGATCATCAGTCTAGGCGAATTGATGGGGCCATGGATATTTCTGTTGGTCCTTTAGTAAATCTTTGGGGCTTTGGCAAGGATAAAGCTAAACATGAGAGTCCTTCTGATGAGCAAATTGCAGAGGCAAAAAAATTAGTAGGACTTAATAGTTATGAAGTTCGCAATACGTCTAACGGTTCTTTATTGATAAAAAAAGATCCTAATGTGAGGTTAGATCTGTCAACTGTAGGTGAAGGACTAGGCGCTGACTCTGTTGCTTCAATTTTAATGCAGCAGGGAGTAAAAGATTTTTTCGTGCATGTGGCAGGAGCTAGTCGCTCTAGAGGATTTAATCCTAAAGGCGAGTTATGGCGTGTCGGCATTGAAGATCCTACTAATCCAGACCATAATGTTTTTGTTGCTGTATGTCCTCGCAATCTAGCCATGTCTACAGCTGGGTCTTATAGAAATTATTTTAAAGATGATAAATCAGGACAATTTTATTCACATATCATAGACCCTTCTACAGGCAGACCTGTAGATCATAAGACTATGTCAGTTACGGTCCTAGGAAATTCAGCCTTTACTACGGATGCTTTGGATACTGGACTGCTAGTTTTAGGTGCAGATAAAGCCTTAGATTGGGCAAATAAATATCAAGTGCCGATTTATACTATTGAATACAAAGATGGTAAAGCTGTAGGCCGTTACAGTAAAGCTTTTGAACCATATTTAAAATGTGATTTAAAACGTTAAAATTATTTTAAATAAGAGCTAAGAAATTGGCTCTTATTTTTTTATATCTTATTAGGAATAGTTAAAAGTTAATTTAAGGCAAGATCCAGGTGCGAATCAACGCCGTTGTATAATCAAATACAAAGATAAAATTTTCTTTTAGGGTAGAATTTAGGTTCTAAATTTATTTAGGTTGTAATTTTATTATAAATTTCATATGCATATTCATATTCTTGGTATTTGCGGCACCTTTATGGGCGGCATTGCAATGTTAGCTAGACAGGCTGGCTTTAAAGTTACAGGATCAGATCGTAATGTTTATCCTCCTATGAGTGATGAATTAAAACAAGCTGGGATTGAAATTATTCAAGGTTTTGAAGCTGATCAGCTTGATATAAAGCCAGATTTAGTCGTAGTAGGTAATGTTATGCGCCGAGGCATGGGTGTAATTGAGAGAATGCTTGATGAAAATGTTCCCTACGTATCAGGCCCGCAATGGTTAGAGGAGCATTATCTAACTAATAAAAATGTTCTTGCCGTTGCTGGTACTCATGGAAAAACTACGACCTCAGCTATGTTAACCTGGATTTTAGAATATGCTAACTTAAATCCAGGATTTTTAATTGGAGGAATTCCTGGAAATTTTGGTATTTCTGCAAGAGATACTAATAGCCCTTATTTTGTAATTGAAGCAGATGAATATGATTGTGCTTTCTTTGATAAGAGATCTAAGTTTGTTCATTATCACCCCCATTGCTTGATTATGAATAATCTTGAATACGATCATGCGGATATATTTGATTCTATTCATGATATTCAAAAGCAGTTTCATCATTTAATTAGAACCGTTCCTTCAAAAGGACTGATTATAATGCCTTCTAATTGCAATAATTTAGAGGAAGTTATTTCTATGGGAGTTTGGACTCCTTGCGTTCGAATCGGAGAAGGGGGCAGCTTAAGTGCAAAGCTGCTTAAAGAAGACGGGTCTAGTTTTGAAATATGGCAGAATGATAAATATGTTGCGGAGGTAAATTTCAGCTGTTGCGGTACATATAATGTTCATAATGCTTTGATGGCAATACAGGCCGCCTTATATGCAGGTGTTGATATTAAAACAGCAGCTTTAGCTTTAAGCAAATTTAAATTACCTAAACGCCGTTTAGAGCTTAGAGGCACTGTGAATGGTGTAAGTGTATATGATGATTTTGCGCATCACCCTACAGCAATTGCATTAACCATAGCCGGCCTTAAATCTCATTTAGGAGCTAATACTAAGATTATTGCCGTGTTTGAACCTCGTTCTAATTCCATGAAATTAGGTGCTAATCATGAGCTGTTAGCTGATTCTTTCAAAGACGCAGATGAAATTTTTATTTATGATAATGGTCTTTTAAAGTGGAATGTTAATGCATTGTCAGCACAAAGCATTAAGCCTTTACATGTAATATCTGATTTCGATGCTTTGCTCGATAAGGTTGTGGATATTAGCTCTAAAGACAGTGCTATTTTGGTTATGAGCAATGGCAGCTTCAATGGCATTCATTCAAAGCTTTTAGCTAAATTAGCTTTAAAGAAAAATAATTAGAAGAATGTGTTAGATAACTTAAAGAACACCCCGCAAGGAGGTGTTCTTTAAGACAGTTTATTGCTGGAACATCGCAGAGATAGATTCTTCGTTATTGATACGACGAATTGCTTCAGCTAGCATAGGGGCTAAAGTTAATGTACGGAATTTACCTAATTCCATAAATTCCTTAGTTGCAGGAATTGAGTCTGAAACAACTAAACAATCTAAAGCTGAATCAGCAATATTCTGATAAGCATTTCCTGAGAGTACTGGGTGAGTTCCATATGCAGTAACACTGCGAGCTCCGCGTTTCTTTAAAGCGGCAGCTGCTTTGCATAAGGTTCCGCCGGTGTCGATGATATCGTCAACAATGATGCAATCGCGATCTTGAACTTCACCAATAAGATTCATAACCTCAGAAACATTAGGGCGAGGACGACGCTTATCAATAATAGCGATATCAGCATTGTCCAAAAGCTTTGCAATTGCGCGAGCACGAACAACACCGCCCATATCCGGAGAGACGACGCAAGGATTGGCGATATTTAAAGCTTTCATGTCATCGACAAAAATCTGCGAAGAGAAACAATTGTCTACCGGAACATCAAAGAATCCCTGAATCTGTTCAGCGTGAAGATCAACTGTTAAGACACGATCAACTCCTACAGAAGAGAGGAAATCAGCAACAACTTTAGCAGTAATAGGTACGCGAGCTGAGCGCAAACGACGGTCTTGTCGTGCATAACCGAAATAGGGAATAACTGCAGTAATACGACCTGCAGAGGCACGACGTAAGGCATCGATCATAACGATCAATTCCATTAAGTTATCATTAGTCGGAGCGCAGGTGGACTGAATTACGAAAATGTCACAGCCACGAACATTTTCATTGATTTGAACATGGATTTCGCCGTCACTGAAACGATCCACGGTAGCATTGCCAAGACGAGTGTACAAACGAGCAGCAATTTTTTGTGCCAAGTCGGGAGTTGCATTCCCGGCAAATAGCTTCATATCAGCCATAAGATCTCTAGGTCCTGATGTATTCATTTGTGAATTGAGTCGATAGTTATGCTATCGAACGATGATGCGTGCTTATTTTAAACTTTTTAGGCACACTAATAAAGAGAATTTATCTATAAAAATATGTTTCAAAAATATGCGATTTTATTAAATTCAAAAAATTCCTTTAATACAAGTATTTTGTTGATTCTATTTTATATTTTATCTAAAGCTTGGAGTACTGGCGAGCGTGCACAGTCGCGTGCTAAAAAACATTTAATATGCTGATTATGCATTTGTTTTAAGGCTTCTAATGCTTGTGAATAGTCATCAAAGCCTACAAAGCAGGATGCACCGCTGCCTGACATATAGCTCTTTCCGAATTTTGATAATAGCTCAAGTAGATTTTTTATTTGTGGAAATGCTTCCTGGGCTGGTGAAGTAAAGCAATTTTCATAAGGAGTAGCTAAAAGTTCTTCGTAGCTGCGCAGCTTATAATCCTTGCGGAGCTTGGGATGAGCAAACATTAAGGCCGTAGGAACTTTTACCTGAGGATTGCATACCAAATAGTAACGCTGTTTTAGTTTTACAGGAGTTAAAACATCTCCAATTCCTTGAGCAAAGCAAGGACAGCCTTTTACAAAAATTGGTACGTCGGCTCCAAGCTGAGAGGCAAGTTTTAAAAGCTCATTTTCGTTTAAATTCAAATGCCAAAGCTTATTTAAGACTAGAAGTACAGTTGCGGCATTAGAAGATCCTCCGCCTAAGCCTCCGCCCTCAAGTAAAATTTTATCGCATTTTATCTGACAGCCGCAGCTGCATTTACTGTATTGTTTGAGCAGCATTGCTGCCTTATAAATAAGATTTTCCTGCTGAGGAAAGCCAAAATCGGTGAGGAGCTCTATATCGCCTTGCTGTTGTGTATCAAAATATAAGGTATCGCCGTAATCAAGGATGGTAAAAAGGGTCTGCAAGTTGTGATAGCCATCGGATCTTTTACCAGTGATATATAAAAATAGATTTAGTTTGCAAGGACTTTTACAACTAAAGATCATTATTTGACCTCATTTACGGTATTGACTTTCAGCTTGATATTTCGTCCATATCCCTTTATATCTATATCTGCAGGAATGGTAAAGCCGTTATAAGTTTTAAAGCTGACATAATGTACATTATAGCCATCGATGACGGCAGAAATTATTTTTCCCTCCTTGTTTCGGGATATGTTTCCAGAAGGAATTCCAAGAAGGATTTTTCTTAGCTCATCATATGGAATATTTATGCCTAAGACGCGATTTAATAAAAGATCGGCATCAGATTCTTTATAGATGGTGTTATTGTAGTTTAAGATACTAATATCTTCATTAACTTGCAGGTAGGCAATTTGTGAGCCAATTGGAGAGATAAGTTCTAAGCTTGAATTATCTCCATGTAAAATAAATTCATAATTACAGCTGGCGCGATCTTTAGCACTTATAAATCCAATGCGGCCTTGTTCGGAAAAAACACTTACTTTTTGCAGTTTTTGTTCCATTTCTTGCCAATTTAATGATAGATCTTCTCTTGTTACCTGCTCTTTTAGACCAGAACTGCAAGCGCAAAGCAAAGATGCGCCTAATACAATTAAGCAATTAAACTTTATTTTCAACTTGAGAGTCCTTAATAATTTTGTATAAGCGGATGAGCTCCTGATGGTATTTAAAGCCATTTAAATTTAAATCAGAGCTGTTGAGTTGATTAAAGCGTTCTTTACCTTCAATATGCAGCAGAACTCGTTGATAGGTATTAAGCCCGTAAATATTTGCAAAGGCTACAGCATAGTTGCTTTCATTTATATTTTTATTAGTTTTTGCTTCTAAAACCTTAATTAAGCATTTATAAAAACGAAGTTTATCTAAAGGGAAGTTTTCCATGTTATAGCTTACAGTCCATGAAGCATATTCTAAAGCACTTTGCCAATTCTTTGCTACAAGAGCAAGTAAGCATTTAAGTTCACCTAATCTCAAGCTTTCCCAGGCACTGTTAGGATCTGGCAATATGCCTAGTGCTTTGCACACGAGAGTAGAATTATCAAAATCTTCTGCTTCGAGTTCTTCAAGGTAATTTGCATAAGTATCCGTCGTTTCATTAGATTTTGGCAGATATAAAATAGATTCTTGAAAATCTATAGCGGAGTTAAGATTGTTATAAATAAGATCATCAAGAGGATATATTTCACTCATGCCAGGCACAATGATGCGATATACAGGGACTCCTAAGTTTAAATATTTGCGAATGTAAATTTCAAAATTGAGCTTAGTTATTACGTAGCGTAAAACTTTGTACTGTTCTTCGGTACTGCCGTTAAAATCCCAAGAGGCAAATTTATAGTCAGGAATATCCTTGAACATCTGCATGGGTAATAATCCTGTAGAGTCAACAAAGTGACTTTCTAAATTTACGGTATCAGAGGTACGATCTAGATCAAAACACGGTTCATCGAAATCATCTAGGTCGCTGAAGCTTCTTCCCTGCATAAGTTCAGTTAAGGTTCGGTCTAAAGCAACCTCAAAGATTGGATGGGACCCAAAAGAAGCTACAGCAGAGCCATTCCTTTGATTTATGAGAACTACACAAACAACAGGAAATTTGCCTCCTAGCGAAGCATCATAACAGAGGGCCTTTATATCGTTGCTTTGTAGAAGGGAAAGTGTTTGTGCTGATTTTGGATATTTGCTGATGATTTCTGATGGAATTTGAGGCAGACTTATGCCTTTAGCTATAACTTGACGTTTAACATAGCGCTCAATAATTTCAGATAATCCTTGAACTAAAGCTTCATATTCGGTATTGCCGGCACTCATGCCATTAGAGCCGTAAAGATTATCTAAGAGATTAATCGGGAAATATACTTTCTCTCCATTACGGGCGTTAACAAAAGGCAGGGAGCAAACTCCACGATCAAATGAAGAGGATTGAAGATCTACAAGATCCTCCAAATTTACATTATTTTCCTCACAGTAAAAGTGCCTTAAATTCGCATTTAAGAGATCATTAGGAATCTGCGGATCTTCATGGTTAATTCTGGTCCATTTTTCATCTTCAAAATGAACAAATTTGTCATTAGCATTTTCAAGCCCCAAGAAATAATCAGAAAATTCCATATGAGTGGCTAAACGTTCAAATAGTTCTCCATATGCAGAAGCTAAGGCTGCTAGTTTAGATGAACCTTTACCGTTAGAATAAATGCATGGACATGATGCAATAGCTATGTGTACAGAAAAAATATTAGGTAGAGGATTGAGCCAGTCCTTTTCGACCACTTCAATATTTAATTTTTTTAAAATTTCACGAAAACGAGAAATACTTGCTTCAAGTGGGGCATCTTTGCCAACTATAGTGGTCATAAAATCAATCCTTAAATCAAATCCTTTTTTTACAATATTTATGATAGCATAATGCAAAAGAGCTAATTATCTTTGTCAGTTTCTATGTTAAAAATCTAACTTAACTACAAAAATTTCATAGCGGAAAATGAGTATTGGTAAAAATAAACGTCTTGATGCCGCAGTAAAAAAGGAAAAAAGGACAGAATTAAAAAAAAGACTGCAAACTTATTTAAATGTAGTTCTGATTGCAATTATCTGTTTTGTTGCTTTTTATTTTTATCGCAGCGGACAGCCCCAAAATGATCCAGAAATAGCAATTTCTCAAATAAAAAAGCAATTACCTGTAAAATTTGATGAATATACGATATTTAAGTCATTAGATGAAAATATAGACGAGATTGTTATAACTATCGAAAAATCTAAAGAGGCTTTTGAGGGACTTACTAAAGAGCAAAGAGAAGAGGAACTTAAAGCTTATTTAAATCAAAGTAAAAATTTATGCTCTATTTCCATACTTCGTCAAGTTTTAGAAAATGGTAAAAATATTCGCGTGATTGTAAGTAGTGGAAATGGGCAAAAAGAGCGGGTTTTGCGAGTTGAAACCTGTTTGCAAACAAAATAAAATCAAAATTAAATAATTTTTTTGTTTTTTGTGAGGCTATATGCAAAAAGTAGGCTTAGTTGGCTGGCGTGGAATGGTTGGTTCCGTATTGATGGAACGTATGCAACAGGAAAATGATTTTGCGCTAATTGATGCAACTTTCTTTTCAACTTCTCAGGCAGGACAAAAAGCGCCGTCTTTTAATGGTAAAGATTATGGCGTTTTGCAGGATGCTTATAATTTAGAAGCTTTAATTGCCATGGATATTATTATCACTACTCAGGGCGGTGATTATACTTCTAAGATTTATAAGCCTTTGCGTGATGCTGGCTGGAAAGGCTACTGGATTGATGCGGCATCTACTTTGCGTATGGAAGATGATACGAGGATTATCTTAGATCCGGTAAACCGTGACGTTATTGAAAAGGCCTTAAATGACGGTATTCGTTCTTATATCGGCGGTAACTGTACTGTCAGCCTTTTATTAGTCGCGTTAGCCGGCTTAATTAAAGCCGGTTATGTCAAGTGGATTTCTACTCAAACCTATCAGGCAGCCTCTGGTGCTGGCGCTAAGAATATGCGCGAGCTTTTAAATCAGATGGGATGTTTACATGATTGTGTAAAGAGTGAGTTAGCTGATCCGCATAGCTCTATTTTAGATATTGAGCGTAAGGTTCGTGCATGCATGAATTCAGAGTCATTCCCAACCGAGAATTTTACCGCTCCTTTAGCAGGCAGCGTATTGCCTTGGATTGATAAGGAATTACCTAACGGTCAAAGTCGCGAAGAGTGGAAGGGACAAGCTGAGGCAAATAAGATTTTAGGTTATAAGAGCGGCAAATTACCTATTGATGGCAATTGCGTACGTATTAGCTCTTTACGCTGTCATAGCCAAGCATTAACCATTAAGCTTACTAAGAATATTGAAATTCCTGAGATTGAGCAATTGATAGCTCAGGATAATGAGTGGGTAAGAGTTGTACCTAATCATAAGGAAGAAACTTTACGTGAACTTACACCGGCATTTGTATCTGGTAGCTTAAACGTTCCTATTGGAAGATTGCGTAAAATGAATATGGGCCCTAAATTTTTGTCAGCTTTCACGGTTGGCGATCAATTATTGTGGGGTGCTGCCGAGCCTTTGCGCTGCATGCTTCGCCAAATTATTAAATAATTATAAAAAGCCCCGTTTTAGTATGGCCCCAGAAATTGATCACTTAAGTTTCTAGGTCATACTAACAGAAT
>CAJKNC010000064.1 GCA_905201175.1 uncultured Succinatimonas sp. | reverse complement strand
AATTTATAAAAATATTAAAAATCAAACAAAAGGAAGATCTATGAACTCATTTAAAGAAAGACTGCTCAAAGGTGAAAACTTAATTGGATTTGAGGTTGACTTAGCAGAGCCCTGCATTTCCGAAATGGTTGCTGCCTGTGGATTTGACTTTATATGGGTAGATACTGAACACCAGGCTATGGACTATGAGACGGTTTTAAATCAAATCATAGCCTGCAAAGCCGGAGGGGCTGCCTCCTTAGTCAGAGTCCCGCAGAATGAGCCTTTTTTAGCCAAAAGGGTTCTAGAAATGGGGCCTGACGGCATTATTTTCCCTAATGTTAACTCAGCTGCAGAATTGAAGAAAGCTATGGATGCATGTCTGTATCCTCCTTTAGGCAAACGCGGTTTTGGACCTAAGCGTGCCTGTGGTTACGGCCGCATCGATCTTTTTGACTATATCAAAGAAGCCAAGGATGCTATGTGCCGTTTTGCTCAGCTTGAGCATATTGATGCCATCAATGACCTGGACAATATGCTTAAAGTAGAGGGCTGCGACGGCTTTATCGTCGGACCTTGCGATCTTTCAGGATCTGTAGGCCTGCTCAATCAGACCAAGCATCCTAAAGTAGTAGAGCTCATGAAGATTGCTATTGACAAATGCAATAAGGCCTCCAAGCCTATAGGCGTTGCTGCAGCTTATACACCTGAAGATATTAAATTCTGGCATGATTTAGGCTTCCAATTTATATCCGCCGGAACTGATACTGCTGCCATTATTGCCAGAGCTCAAGAGCAGGTATCTGTGATGTCAAAGGTTTTTAAACAATAAAAATGCCTAAAAAAACTTTAATATAAGGAGTTAAGTCATGAAATTAAAACCAGCTCTCTTAGCTGCAAGCGTAGCTTTATTTACTGCTGTATCTGCAAATGCAGCCGATTTTCCTGAAATGGAATTATCTTTAGCCCATTCAGCTGCTGCAAGTCATGCTCATAATCAGGCGGCCTTACTCTTTAAGCAAAAAGTTGAAGAGGCAACTGCAGGTAAAGTAAAGGTTGAAGTTTACCCTGCATCAGAATTAGGAGATCAGCCGTCTCTCATCGATCAGTGCGTAACTGGCGGTGATGTAGATCTGGTAATCGCCTCTCAGTCAAATCTCGCTACCTATATACCCAAAATCAATGCCTTAAGCGCACCTTTCTTATTTAAAGACTACGATCAGGCCCATAAGGTCATCGATGAGTATATTCTCCCATGGCTTCATGATGATATGATGGAAGGAATGAATGTAGTTCCGCTTTCCATGTTTGACTACGGCTTCCGCCATGTTACAACTAAGGATATTGTCGTTAAAAAAGCCGACGATCTTAAAGGCGTAAAGATCCGCGTTCCAGGCTCTGCAGGCTTGCTTGCAACCTTTGATGCTTTAGAGGCTAACACTCAGACTATTGCCTACTCTGAGCTCTATCAATCCTTAAAACAGGGCGTAGTTGATGCTGAAGAAAATCCGGTAGCTACTATTTTAGCCGACTCTTATTATGAGTGCCAAAATCAATTAGCTCTTACCGGACATTTCTTTGACATGCAGGCTTTAATCATCAATAAAGATGTTTATGAAGATATGAGCCCGGAACTTCAGGAAGTCATCAAGAACGCTGCTATCGAAGCCCAAAACCTCACCCGTACCTTAATTCCTGGACAGGAAGCTGAAATCATCGCTAAGCTGAAAGAATACGGCATGAGCGTTAATGATGTCGATAAAGACAGCTTTATCGCCAAGATGGGACCTGCCTACGAAAAAATAGCTAAGCTCTGCGGTCAGGAAGAACTCGATAATCTGATCAAAGCTATTAAATAATTAAATCCATCCTATGTGCGACGCTCCTGCGTCGCACTGTCTTTTTTTGATCATGAGGACTTTCTTATGATAATGTTTGCCATGTTTGTAGGCGTTCTGGTGACGTTATTTATAGGTGTCACTACCGCAGGTAGTATGGCTTTTATTTCAATTGCTACCTATTTCGGCATGGGTGAAGCTACGCTCAATAACATGATCCGTCTGCCATCTAGCATGTATGATCAAGTCAAAGGCATTACCTTGATGGCTATCCCCTTCTTCTTGCTGATGGGAAACTTCATGAATCGAGGCGGTGTCTCAAAAGATCTTTTTGCTTTTGCCCGCGCTTGTTTAGGTCATCGCTGGGGAGGATTGGCTAATGCTGCTATTGCCTCATGCATGATTATGTCGGCCATGTCCGGCTCAGCTGCTGCCGTTGCCGCAGGCGTTGGCATGATCGCTATCGCTGAGATGCGCAATACCGGATATAATCAGCCGTTTTCCTGTGCTGCCATTGCTGCAGGCGGCGGTCTAGGCCCAATTATCCCGCCAAGCATTACTTTAATTTTATTTGCCTCCCTAGTCCCGGGTACATCCGTAAATGCCTTATTCTTAGGCGGAGCTATTCCTGGTATTCTGACAGGACTGCTCTTTATTATCTATGCAAGCTATGAGGCACGTCGCTCTAACTTCGGTAAAGTAGATCCTGTCCCGATGAAGGAGCGCGTCAGACTAGGGATCAAAGCTATCTGGGCTTTGCTCATCCCTGTAATTGTTTTAGGCGGCATTTTTATAGGCTTATTTACCGCAACTGAAGCTGCGGCTGTAGCTGCCTTCTATTCAATGCTCCTAGGAATGTTTAAATACCGTCAATTAAAAATCTCTGATTTGCCGGAAATTTTTTGGGCTACTGCTAAATCCACCGGTCAAATCATGTTCGTAATCGCTACTGCGGCATTCTTCCAGCATGTATTGCTGAAAACCCGCATTCCGCATATGGTAGTCGAACAAATGGTCAGCACCTTCTCTTCTATCGCTCCTATTTTAGTATTCATAATTATTTTGCTCCTAATTATGGGCTGCTTTATGGAAGGTACCGCTATCTTGCTTATCACTGTGCCTATTTTCTATCCTTTATCACAAGCTTATGACTACCCGACAGTACAGTTAGCAATCGTAATGTGTATCGCTCTAGCCTGCGGCGTATTAACGCCCCCTGTAGGTCTTAACCTCTATGTAATGTCGAGTATTACCGGCGAGAAAATGATGAAAATCGGCCGTTCTGCAGTGCCCTTTGTGCTCATTATGATCTTTGTAACTTTATTAGTTGCATTCTTTGAGCCTCTCACTACTTTCTTGCCTAAATTCTTAGGCTATAACGCGTAAGAGGAGATAAAAGTGAACGCTTATTTTAAATTTGAAAATATAGCCGGCAAAATATCCCGATTCCTTGCGGGATTTTGCTTAATGATCGTCTTTGCGTTATTCTTATTGAATATTTGTACTCGTGCTTCTTTTATCACTTGGAACCCCACCTGGATTGACGAAGTAATCCAGTTCTTCTTAGTGTGGATGATTTTCCTTGCTGCAGCAGAGCTCGTGCGTACAGGTGAGCACTTCTTAGTTGATATTATTACTGATAAGCTGCATGGAACTTTAGCAGGACGCATCTGCCGCTTAATTGCCACGGCGATTATGCTTGTTACCTATATTATTATTTTATATTTTGGCATCAAGCTGTGCATACGTTCTAATATCAAGATGACTTTTACCCTTCCTCATGTGGTTAAAATGTCCTGGTTCTATCTGTGCATTCCGATAGCCACTTTTTTTATGGTAATTTATGCTATTCGTGATTTTGTCTATGCTGTAATGGACATTGCAACTGGCGGCAAAATTACGGTAAAACTTGATGAAATGAAAGCCTTAGCAAAAGAGCACGACGAGGATGCTATTGCTATTGAAAAAGCTAAGCAGGCCTTAAATCAGCAAGAAAATTCTCAAAAATAGCTAAAAAATTGCCAGGGCTATTATTTGCCCTTGAGCTTTAAAGCTTAAACAATAAACACTCTTTTATGCAATATTCATAACAGAGTGTTTTTTTATTATCTTTTTTTTTCAATATAGACATATAAAAAAACTTAAAACTGCCTTAAGTCACGGATATGTTTGATCATTCTGCACAAATTGTGTCAATATGCTAAAATTCAGTAAATATTTAAAAAATACAGGCTTTTTACATGACCACAAATATTACCTCTGCAGATGGCAAACCTATCGCAGTTAACGGTGGTTTGATACGAACTGGTTACACCTTTAATACCATCGTTATCAAAGATTTAGACCCAGAACACCTAAAACAGCTGTTAACTTTAAAGATTTCCCCTAATCGGGAAGTTTATGCCTTTGCACCTTTAGTTTTAGACGTATCCGAAATAAATAATTTTGAAGATCTTGATTATAAAAAGCTTGCTGATATCTGTAATGAATTTGACGTCTACCTTATAGGATTATC
Source organism: uncultured Succinatimonas sp. (assembly GCA_905201175.1). GTDB lineage: Bacteria > Pseudomonadota > Gammaproteobacteria > Enterobacterales > Succinivibrionaceae > Succinivibrio. Next base: position 4,836 of record CAJKNC010000064.1, on the reverse strand, counting down.
AGGAATTACATCCGAGGAAGCTATAAAGCTTTTAAAAGATAAAAAAGTTCCTGTGGTAAACTCTAACCGTTTTGCCCGCATTCGAGAGGAAAATTTACAGCCTAAGATCGTTACTAAGACCTTTGAGGTTGAGGTACCGGTCAAAGTAAATGTGCCTGTTGAAGTTAAAGTTACAGAGCCATTAATTGTAATTAGCCGCAACGTCAGAACCGGAGAAATAATTACAGCTAAAGACAACAGTGTTGTCATCTTTGGCAATGTTGCTGCAACTGCAAGAATTATTGCTTCACACAGCATCATAATCTTCGGCTCCCTATTTGGGGAAGCTTATGCCGGCAGTCCTAAGGATGCCCAAAGCTGCGGTTATGAGCCGAGCTTTATCTATACATCAGGAGTTTTCAAACCAACTTTATGTGCCATATGCGGAAATTATCAAACTGCCGATGATATGGAGCATGATAGCAAGATCATTCCTTTTTATGGAAAAAAACAAGAGCTTCTAGTTTATCTGTCAAAAGATGGCAAGAGCTTACAGTACTCACACCCTACCGATTTAAATAAATTAAATTCCAAGTTCTAAGCAGGATGGAAATATGTCAGAGAAAGAACTTAAAGAGAAAGAATCCTCCAAAGAAACTGTTGAGCTTGACGCTAAGGAAGCTACAAAAGAGCAGCCTGTAAACGAAAAAGCAGCAGATAAAGCCAGTAAAGCTTCTGCACCAGAAGAGAAAAAAGAAGCCAAGATCGATCTGCAGGCTTTAAAAAAAGCTGAATTAGAAGCTCAAAATGATCCGAGCAAAGTAAGCCGCGAGCCTTTCAAGGTACGCATTATCGTAGTTACCTCAGGTAAAGGCGGCGTAGGCAAGACAACCTCGTCTGCAGCTATTGCTACCGGCCTTGCAATGAAGGGACATAAGACTGCTGTCTTAGATTTTGATGTCGGCTTGCGCAATCTTGATTTGATAATGGGCTGTGAGCGCCGCGTAGTTTACGATTTTATCAATGTCATCAATAATGAAGCAAAGCTCAATCAGGCTTTAATTAAAGATCGTCACGTTGATAATCTATATGTCCTCCCTGCCTCTCAGACTAAGGATAAGGATGCTCTAACTCTTTTAGGAGTAGAGAAAGTTTTCCGTGAACTTGACGAAATGGGCTTTGAATACATTATCTGCGACAGTCCGGCTGGCATAGAAACAGGCGCATTATTAGCCTTATACTTTGCCGATGAAGCAATTGTTACAACTAACCCTGAGGTTTCTTCAGTACGTGACAGCGATCGCATCATTGGTATCTTAAATGCAAGATCTCGCCGTGCTGAGCTTGATATGGAGCCTGTTGTAGCAAAACTTTTGTTAACCCGTTATCTGCCGGATCGCGTTAAGAAAAATGAAATGCTTTCCGTTGAGGATGTTCAGGAATTATTAACCATCCCTCTTTTAGGTGTAATTCCAGAATCTCCAGATGTTTTAAGAGCTTCAAATTCAGGTAACCCCATCATCCTTGATCAAAAATCTGATGCCGGCAAAGCTTACTGCGATGCCGTCGAACGTTTATTAGGCAACGAAGTTCCTTTACGTTTTGTTACAGCTAAAAAGGGCTTTTTTGGCATGTTGTTCTCTAAAGATTAAATAAGAGGTTGCGATGTCATTATTAAAAGTTATCTCTGAGGCTATTTTTAAAAATAATAAGACCTCAAATGCCCGTGACGATGCTAAACAGCGTTTACACTTGGTGCTTATCAATGACCGCGCTGGCCGAGACACTCCTGACTTTATGCCTAAATTACGTCAGGAAATTATTGAGGTGCTGAAAAAATATATACCTATTGCCTCTGAGCAGGACGTGGAGATTAGCATTGCTAATAAAGAAAACACTTCTATCATGGAAATGTCTGTAGCTTTAGACGGTCATGATCCTGACAAAAAGCAATAATTAGCTTTAATCCTTATAAGGCTCACTAATTTTGTGAGCCTTACATCTCTATGCACTAAAAAAGCCTTATTTTAGCTAAAAATAGTTTTAAGCTTCAGTTTAACAAATTTTGTTTGTCAAAATGTTAGCTACTTCACTAACTTTAATGATGCAAATTGCTATATTTATGTGCAGACAGAAAAAGCTAAGCTGAGAGCTAGATAAAGATAAACAAGAAAAGGATAAAAAGCTCAGATTAATATTTACTGAGTGAATAATCAAACAAACGCAGCTCTCAGTATTAGTATATAAATATGGAAAACTCTCTCTTTTATAAAAATCAAGCTTTACAAGCTAGCATATAGCTTTGTGAGCTGTATTTATAGATGTCCTAAGGTTACTCTGTCGTTATTGCCTAGATCTTTTACTGTTTTTACCTCATAAAAACCGTTAGAGCTTAGAATTTCCCTGACTTTTCTGCCTTGATTATAGCCGTGCTCAAGCAGCAGATAGCCGCCTGGCTTTAAATATGTTCTGGCTTTATCAGCAATGATTCTTATATCATCAAGGCCGTCCTTACCTGAAACTAATGCTGTTTTAGGCTCAAAATTCAGTCCGTTAAGCTTAAGATGAGGATCGTTTTCTTCAATATACGGAGGATTAGAAACTATTACATCAAACTGCTGCAAAGGAATATCATCAAACCAAAAGCTTTGATAAAAACAAACATCTAAATTAAGTCTTTGGGCATTTTCAGCAGCTATGGCTAAAGCTTTAGAAGAAAAATCACAAGCATAGGCCTGCAGATCTTTTAATTCTGACTTTAAAGCCAGAATAATCGCCCCCGATCCCGTTCCCAAATCTAATACCTTGCACGGATTAAGCTTTAAAGCCTCTTCAACTATAGTTTCAGTGTCAGCTCTAGGAATTAGAGTATCTGGACTTACCTTTAGCTTTAAGCCCCAAAAGTCTTTATATCCTAACAGATAAGCACAGGGCATGCCCTGCAGGCGTTTATCTATTAATGAAAAATAATCTTCTATTAATTTATCGCTTACAGCTTCATCATCATGTGCTATCAGCTGAGCGCGAGAATATCCTGTAAGATGAGTTAAAAATAAAGAGGCCTCTAGGGAGGCGCTCTCAATTTTACCTAGAATCAGGCGCTCCCGCCCTTGCTGCATCAGCGCCCGAATATCCATAATTAAAGGCTTCCCTCGGAGGTCATTTGCACTAGCTGTTCGGCCTTATACTCTTCAATAACCGGCTTTAGGAGCAGATCTAAATCACCGCTTAAAACCTCATCTAAGCGATATAGGGTTAAATTGATGCGGTGATCTGTCACTCGGCTTTGAGGATAGTTGTAGGTACGAATACGATCAGATCTGTCTCCTGAACTTAAAATGCTCTGACGCATGCTGGCAGCTTCAGCATTACGTTTATCCTCTTCCATCTGTGATAATCTGGAGATCAAGACTTCCATCGCTCGAGCTTTATTCTGATGCTGTGAACGCTGATCCTGACATTCAACGACTAATCCTGTCGGCAAGTGAGTAATGCGAATTGCCGAGTCGGTCTTATTAATATGCTGACCGCCAGCACCAGATGCCCTGAAGGTATCAATGCGTAAATCGGCAGGATTAATTTCCGGAGCTTCTGCAGGAGGGATCTCAGGCAAAACCATGACCGTACAAGCAGAAGTATGCACACGTCCTTGAGTTTCAGTAATAGGCACACGCTGTACACGATGGCCGCCTGACTCAAACTTCATATAGCCGTAGGCTCCCTCTCCTGAAAGTTTAGAAATGATCTCTTTATAGCCGCCCATCTCTCCTTCACTTTCAGAGACGACTTCTAAAGACCAGCCTTTGCTTTCAACATACTTAGTGTACATACGGAATAGCTCGCCTGCGAATAAACAGGCTTCATCACCGCCCGTACCGGCACGAATTTCCAAAAAACAGTTGCAGTCATCACGCTTATCATGAGGCAGCAGCAATAATTGTAATTCATGCTCTAAGGCTTCTACCTTTTTCTGTGTAGGCTCAAGCTCTTCCTGAGCCATGGCGACCATATCAGGATCGTCGCTCTTAAGCATTTCCTGCATTTCTTTTATGTCATCAGCAGCAGTGCTATATTCACGGAAAGTGGTAACTGTGGTTTGTAGCTGTGAATACTCACGATTGAGCTCACGGAATTTTTCTTGATCTGCAATCACCTCAGGCTGGCTTAAAAGCTGCTCAACCTCTTGATGACGCTCAACTAATGCTTGTAATTTACGGAGAATTGATTCTTGCATGGCTTATATTTAAATATAAAAAAATTTTTGATGTATTCTAACAGATTTGCATACCATTAAGATTAAAGATTTTTAAGAAAATCAGGGCCTAAAACCGCAATCCCATCCTTAATCCTCAAGGCCAAATCCATCATAGTCGGCTCAAGCACCGGTTCTTTGGTAAGCTTTTTACATAATTCGACATAAAACAGCGCTTGCTTTTTATTTAATTTAGTTTGGGCACGTTTGCCTAACCAGTAATAACCTTGCATGGGCATAAGTAATAAGAACAATACGCACATCAACGTCATAGGCCAGGTATTTTTCATAGCAAACATAAACTCCACGCCATGAAAACCGCCTCCGCGATAATAGGCCCACACTAAAATAAGAACTATAAATGGCGGCAAAAGCTTTTGTCCCAGCAGCATAGCTCTTTTTACGCGATTTTCAGCAAACACTGGAGTTAACAATGGATGGTTTGGCCAAATTTCTAAATAATGGCATCCAAGCCTTATGGTCTTTATAAAACTCATCTATTCCTACCTCTTATATATTTTAGCATTTAATTGGCATCTAAAAACAGCGTAAAAACTCCAAACTTATTAAAAGTACTTAATTAAGTGTATTTATTAAATGTTTTT
>CAJKNC010000063.1 GCA_905201175.1 uncultured Succinatimonas sp. | reverse complement strand
AGCAATAGTTAATACCTTCAGGGATAAAGCAACCGGAAAAGTTAAAACTCAGGGGCTCAAAAGCTACGGCGCTTTAAGCGAGCAGAAATTAAATGATCAGGAGTTTTTAAAAAAGGTTAATGCTGATGTTTCGGCTATAAAAGATCAGTTTTTAAAGCAGAATACCGTAATGAGGGAAATTCATTCCAAATTAGATGCTGACGCTTCCTTAGGAAATAATTCAGCGGCTGCTATGCCGCAGTATTATTATGCATTGGCCCTATATCGCAAATTTTGGGAAATATTAGGCTGCGATGCAGTTTTTTCTAAGCTTGGACGCAAAAGCAACGATCCGGCATTTAAAGTTTACGGAGATTTAATCTGCTTCTATCTTGCAGCCCTGCTTAATTTCAATCCTGAAAGCTATTTTGAGGGTAATGGCGGATTCTCTGATCATATTTTTGATTTATCGCTTTTAAATGAAGAGTCCTATAAGACAGCTGTTAAATTTTTTTATAAATACAAAGGCAAAATAATTGATGCATTAAATGAAAAACGCAGCTTTGCGCAGGATCCGGCCCAAAATTATGTTTTTTATTTAACTAAGTTCTATTTTTTAGAAGAGGATAAAAGCAAAAAGGCGAACCTTAAGGAAGTTCCCATGCTTTTCAGTCAATTTTTAAACAGCTTTAAAATTCCTATTGATTTTAATTTATGGACTCAGCCTAAAAATCGTGCGGATTTATATGAGCTTCTGCAGAAATTTGAAAGAAAGTACCGCTTTTTAAAGAATGCCGGAGGTACGGCTACCGTTATTTCAGATACTGAGCTTAACAATAAGAGGGCATTATTAAGCTTAAGCGAGCTTGGATATAACTATATCCTTATCCGCAACCTGCATAAATTTCCGCGGCGCATGCAAGATCTTATTTTGTCAAACGGCAAATGGATGAGCGTATACAATAAGCAGGGACAGAGCGTATATAAATATAAAGAATTTCTGTTAAATTTAAGCGGAAGATCTATTTTGGGCAAAGCTGAGCCGTATAAGGTAAAAACCCGCATTATCGTCATCTGGTCTGACAGCAAGCGAATTCATGATCTAGATCGTCTGGCAAAGCAATGGGAGGCAGCCTACGAGGTTGTCAGCAAGAGGGAAAATATCTATGAAGCCGTCCCGTTTGATGAAAATGAGGAAAATGATCACGGTCTGATGCAGTTTATCCGCAAGAAGGAAGACATTTCAGAATATGAGCTTGATTTCAGCGCTTATAGAAATCGCGGCGTTACGGCCGGATTCTATATTATAGCTTCTTCTCTTAGCGATCCTGTGCACGATTTATATCGGCAGATACGCGCATTATGGCGCGATAAAGAGATTTTTCGTGCAGTGAGAGGCAGCAATGATGCCTCGTCATATAAATTCATAAATGAAATACAAGGTCAGTTTGTGCTGAAGCATATTTCTTTTGTGCTAGAGCGCAGCCTGCTTTATTTCTTGAAAAGAAACGGCCTTAACTTAAGCACAAAGCAGCTTAGAGAAATCATGCATGAGTGCATGCTTGCTAAAATGCCTGAAAGCTTTGCGCATGACAAAATCTTGCTTAAAACATGCAAAGCCGAAAGTTTTAATAAAACCTTACGAAAGGGACGCAAGCTGCGCTTTGATGAAATATCGTCAATTTTAGGACTTACGCCGCTGCAGTCAGTGGAAACCTTAGCGACGCTTAAAAATAAGCTGACGACGATATTGCCGTTTATCGAATTATAATCTATGGCTTATTTTTTAGACAAGCTGCTGTGAACAATCATGGCATCAGAGACTAACTTATCTATTAATACAGCTTTCTTCTGAGCTTAAGATGCAAGCATTTATATCCTTCAGGCTCTCAGCATATTAAAAAGCTGGCATATTTGCCTGAGAGCTCTGCAGATATTCTGTGAAGGCTCGATAGGCCGTAAGCGGCGCCGAGCTTGAAAATTTCCTTCAGGACAGCATCAAAAAGCAATTTGCATTGTATTTGCAGAGCTATTCAGATCATCTCTACTGCAGCGGCGATCTTTTAATTCCAAATTTTGGACGATTGGACATAGGCAGCAGCATCTTTTTTTATCAGCATCAATATTGTTAAGCAGGAGTGCAGCTGGCATCAGCTAAGGTGCGTGCGAATTCTGTTTTTATTTAAGGACTGTATAGAGATTTTATGCAGAGCTTTAGGCAAAGACGAATTAAGCACCATGAACATAAGCAGATGAGCAGATTTTAGTGCAGATTTTAAGTTAGCTATTGCTAACTTAAAGATAATTTGTTAGCATATGCTAACTAAATTAAGCAGGTATTAACTAGAAAAGAGTCATATATGTTTTCATCCGATTTCAATCCTCTTTTATCCGTTTTACAAAAATATACAGATGATAAAGGCAACGTGGCATGGGACGCATTAATTAATGAAATAAAGAGCATGGCATCGCTGTTTGCGGGGAATAGAGCAGAGATGCCCCGTACTGGGACAGCTATGGAAGAAATGATGAAAAACATGGCTAAATCTCAAGGCGAGGAAATTTCATGGAAAGCTGCCGTCAGCGATAATCCAATCAAATATGCCTTTGAAGCCAAAAAATTTGCGCACGCTGCAGGAGATGCCAAGATTGTGCCTCCACCCTTTGTGCCGATGGCTTGCGATTTACTTTTAAATGCCGAAAGGACTGCAAGAAGTGCCGTTTATATAAATGTTCCTTTTTGTCAGACACGCTGTGCTTTCTGCATGTTTTATATTGCTCCGTATCGGCCGGAGGAGTCAAAGCGCTATGCAGATGCATTAATAAAAGAAATGCAGATGTGGCTGGGCTCTAAAGCTGTCGGCCAAAAACCCATTCATGCCGTATATATGGGCGGAGGGACGCCTACTGCGCTGGAAGCCTCGGATCTTGAAAGAATTATCTCTTATTGCAGGGAAAATCTTCCTTTAGCTAATGACTGCGAATTTACCGTTGAAGGGCGTCTTTCTTATTTTGATGAAAAAAAGATAGAAGCCTGCTTAAAAGCCGGAGCTAATCGTTTTTCTTTGGGTGTTCAGACCTTTGATACCAAGATAAGGCAATCCGTAGGCCGCATTTCAAGTCAAGATGAATTGATAAAGGGGCTTGAAAATTTAGCCGCTTATGATGAAGCAAGCATAGTTATTGATTTGATCTTCGGTCTTCCGGGACAGACTCTTGCTTCATGGCGTAATGATTTGAATATTGTCAGCGACTTGCCTATTCACGGAGTTGATCTATATCAGCTGATTTTGCTGGAGGGATCTCCGCTTGAGAAATTAATTGCGGCAGGGAAATACGAGCATGCTCCTGACAGTCAGGAAAGAGCTGATATGTATCGTATCGGCTGTGAAGCAATGACAAGCTTTCATTGGAAGCAGTTAACTGCAAGTCATTTTGCCCGTACTACTCGTGAGCGCAATATTTATAACGTTTTAGCTAAGAGCGATGCGGATACTTTGGCTTTTGGACCGGGAGCCGGGGGAAAAATTCAAGGCTTTGTCTTCATGAATTCCCGTAAGTATGAAGATTATTTAAAGAAGGTTGAGAGCGGCATCGTGCCTATCTCCATGATGTTTGTCCCTGGTGAAAACTGGCGTTTGTATAAGGAGCTTGGCGAAGAATTAGAGCTGGGCTTTGTTGATTTTGAATATTTAAAAAAGAAGCATGAAGTTGATATTTCTGTACTTGCCGATGAAGTTTTTAAGCAATGGCAGGAAGCTGGTCTTTTAACACTTAATAATCGTTTTGCCGATTTGACGCTTGCAGGGAAATTTTGGGCTGTAACTATGACGCAGCTTTTAACTAATTACCTGCAAAGGAAACTTAAGGGAAATTGTAAATAATCAAACAGAGGAATATATGCAGCTTAAAAAACTAAGTGCGGCTGTTTTGCTGACAGGTATAGGAACTTTTTCAGCAGCGGCAGCTGAAGAAGTTTATACCAAAGGCATAGAGGTTACCGCAACTCGCGTATCTCAGGATTTAATGGATGTGCCGATGTCGGTTGGAGTAGTTACGGCGGAAGATATTAAAAAGAAAGGCGTAGCTACTATAGGTGAATTAATTCAGGATGTTCCGGGAGTTGAGCTGCAAAATGACGGTACTCCAGGCTTAGTGCGCGTCAGCATTCGCGGTGAAGGCACGATGCGCAGTACTATTTTAATTGACGGTCAGAAAGTTTCAGAGCACAAGTCAATGTCGGGCACTCCTATCCTCATCGATCCTTCGGCAGTGGAGCGTGTAGAGGTAATAAAAGGCCCGGCATCTGTATTATACGGATCTGATGCTATCGGAGGCGTGATTAATATCATAACTAAGAAGGGCGGCAATAAACCGGTGCAGTTTGATGCAGGAGTAGGCTATAACGGCTCAGGAGACGGCTTTACAGAAAATGCTTCGGTTTATGGCTCTTATAAGAAGCTTAATTATCGCTTAAGCGGATCTTATGCTGATTTTGGCAATTTAAAAACTCCTGATAAGACAATTGACGGCACTGATTACGATACTCAATCAGCTTCAATGTTTTTATCTTATGATTTTACTGATAATTTTACTGCAGGCATCAGTGCTGATTATTTTGAGGGCAATTTTAATACAGCAACTGATGATATGAGCTCATATGATAATTTTGCAGTAAAGATTAAGCCTTGGAAGCGCCAAAAGTTTGCATTTTTTACTGATGTAAAAAACATTAATGATTATTTGGCGCGTCTGCGCTTTGATGCCTACATGCAGAAAACAGATAAGAAAATGCAGAATATTGTAGGAATGTCTGTAATGAATATGGACAATCATGCAGATAACTCGATAAAGAGCAAAGGCGTTTCCCTGCAGACTGAATGGCAGCTAGGAGAGAAAAATTACTTAATTGCCGGAGCCGGAGCGGATAGCGACAGCCTTGATGCTGCTACAACAACTAAAATGGACATGGTAATGGTTCCAAATATGATGGAGCTTCATACTGCCAGTCTTTCTGAGCTTGACGGCGGACAGGACAGCTATTATGCCTTTTTATCAAATGAGACTCTGCTTCCGTATGATTTAACTGCAAGCTACGGCGTCCGCTATACATATGTTAAGACCTCTGTTGATAATATAAATGCCAGATATTTGCCTGGCAGTTATATGATTACGCCGGGCATGCCGCCTCAACTTACTGATTACACTCAAAAAACTCCGCAGGTGGGAACTGTCGGCGAAGAAAGCAATTCAAAAGCCGTATTTAATTTTGGCTTAGTCTGGCGCGGCATTGAAGATTTAGCTCTGCGGGCTGCCTGGTCGCAAGGCTTTCGGGCTCCGACAATTCAAGAGAAATTCTTAATTTCCTCCATGGGCGGCGGCACGGAAATCGGCAATCCTAATCTTGATCCTGAAACTTCAGATAATTTTGAGCTGGGTGCTCGCTACAGCGGAAAACGCCTGAATGTAGATGCTGCGGCTTTCTTAAATTTGGCCGATAACTATATAACGACAAAGGATATTGGCGGTAATCAATATCAGTATTTCAATGTAGGCAAAGCCACCAGCTACGGCATTGAGCTGTCAGCATCATATGATTTGCCTTATGGATTTACTCCTTATACCTCGATGACATGGATGAAGCGTAAGTTTGAGTACGGCGGACTGGTCGGCGATACCTATGATACCAATACTCCTGAGTTTATGTATCGTGCCGGCATTCGCTATGAAAAAGACTTTGATGTCTTTACCTTTACTGCAGATTCTTATGCACGCGGAGCGGTTGAACGCGATTATGAGTATGAGAGCAGCGGGGAGGTAGTGAAAACTCATCATGGCGGCTATACCACGGCTAACTTTGAGATAGGCGCAGCTTTCGGCGATAAGCGTCAATATTCGATTAATGCTGCGGTTCTTAATATCTTTGATAAGAAATACTACATATCTGATTCATTGCCCGAAGCTGGCATTCATGCAGCAGTAACTGTCAATGCAAAATTCTAATTTAGTGGCGGCATTCTAAGAATGCCGTAATTTAGTCATGCAAAAAATAAAAAAACGTTATTTCAATTGTCGTGAACTGGTGGTGCTGGGAGTATTTGCTGCTGCCGCTAAGGTGGTTACTTTAGTAATTGCTCTGGCAGGAGGAGGACTTAATCCCGTATCGCTGGTGCTTAAAAATTTGGTTTTTACTACTTTGCTTGTAGTGCTTTTATATAAGGTCCGTAAATTAGGAGCTCTGTCATTATTTGCAGTTATTTCAGGGCTGGTCTCCTTTTTGCTTTTAGGAGGAGGAATAACTTCGATTCCTACGACTTTAATAGCCGCGCTTGCCGCAGAGAGCATTGTTTTTTCAGCAGGAGGCTTTCAGCGCTTTTATGCGCCGGTATTAGCAGTTTTTCTTTATGACTTTATCTCAAAACTATTATCTCTAGGCGTAAGTTTCCTGATTATGCGCGAATCTCCTGGACTTATGCTTGTAGTGGTGGTGATTGTCGGGGTTGGATATATTGGTTCGCTTTTGGGTTTATACACTGGCGTTAGGTCAGCAAGAGAGTTAAAACATGCCGGAATTATTCACTAATACTAAATTAAGCCCGCTGCACGCTTACGACGTGAAGTCAAAGATGGTATTCGCCGTTTTATGCTCGCTTGCGGCTTTATTTTTAACTAAGCCTCTGCCGCTTTTGACTTTATTTGCCGTTACCTTTATTTATGCCTTGTGCATGCGCCGCTGTAAGGTGTTGCTAGCAGGCTACGTCTTTTTTACAGGCGTAATGCTGTTGTCGGTTTTATGCGTCAGCTTCTTGGTTAATTTTTATCCGCAGTTTAAGGATAGTGCCAGGATTGATGCTTTAGCCATGCCTTTTTTGCGCGGAGCTGCGGTTATGAATGCAGTTATGCCGATGGCGCTGACTATTCGCGTCCAAAGCCTTTTAACTTCCTTACAGAACCTGCGCCTGCCTTTTATGATTTATCTGCCGGGGGCGGTAATGATCCGCTTTTTGCCTGCATTTATAAATGACATTAAGCAGGTCTTTGAGGCGATGAAAATTCGCGGCTTTGAGATTAGCGTTAAGAACATATTTTTGCATCCTGTTCTGTTAATCCGCTTATGCTTTACTCCTTTAGTTTTTATGTCATTAAGAACCTCGGAGGATTTAGGCGTAGCTGCAGAGCTTAAAGGCATAGGAACAGGATGTCTTTGCACTTATAAGAAAACGTATCTGAGAGGACGCGATATTGCACTTATTATTTTCAGCTTGTGCTTAGTTTTAACCTGCTTTGTCTTTGAGTATCTCTCAGGCGGCAAATTTTACGGATCAATGTACGGATGATTGAATTAAAGAATGTCAGCTACGCTTATTCTGACAGTAAAGAAAAAGCCTTAGATAATATATCGTTAAAGGTCAATAACGGCGAGATCGTCTTATGCACAGGTAAATCAGGATGCGGAAAATCCACCATTATTCGGGTTATAAACGGCCTCTGTCCGCATTATTACGGAGGAAGTTTAGAAGGAGAGGTTCTTCTTGATAATGAGCCGCTTTTTAATAAAGATCTCGCCGCTATTTCCCGCAGAGTAGGGACGCTGTTTCAGGATCCGGAAAGACAGTTTTTTGCGCTTAATGTAGAGGATGAGATCGTTTTTGCTTTGGAGTGGAGGGAATTGGCTCATGAGGAAATCAAAAAACGTCTTGAAAGCGTAATTAAGCGCTTTTCTCTTGAAAAAATCAGAGAAAATCCGATTTCAGCCTTATCTGAGGGACAAAAGCAGAAAGTAGGTCTTGCTGAAATTGTAGCTCTTTACGGCAAGAATATTATTTTAGATGAGCCTACCGCCAATCTTGATCCTCAGTCTACTCAAGATTTAGCACAGCTGCTGCTTGAATTAAAACAGGAAGGCTATTGCATTTTTATTGTAGATCACAGGCATTATTGGCTAGAAAGAGTTGCCGATAGGGTGCTTATCATGGCAGAGGGCAGAATAGAGAGAGAGGGGGATTTTTCTCTTCTTGAAGATGAAAAGCTTCAAAAAAGCTATGGCCTGCGTAAAGCTCATGTGACGGATAGAAGAGCCTTGCTTGAAGATCTTGATGAAAATGCCGCTGATTTTGTAGTTAAAGGCGAGCATGTATCCTTTTCCTATAAAAACGGACAAAAAGTTTTTACTGATTTAAATTTTTCTATTCCTGAGGGGATCAGCGTTCTTATCGGAGAGAACGGCATAGGAAAGACAACGCTTTCGCGTCTTATTTTTGGGCTTGAAAAATTAGAAGGCGGCAGGATTAGATTTAAAGATCCTAAAGGCAAAAAACCGCTGCAGCTAGGCAGCATAGTTCTGCAGAACACTGATTATCAGTTAAACATGCAGACGGTATATCAGGAAGCTGCAGTCTGCATGACTTTAGCTGATGGAGTTAAGCCTCAGCCTGACAAGGTCATGTCCTTGCTTAAAAAGCTGGATTTGGCTTCACTTTCTCATCGTCATCCGCAGTCCTTGTCAGGAGGCGAGAAGCAAAGATTGGTCATTGCCTGCGCACTGGCTAAAAATCCTCGGATTTTAGTATTGGATGAGCCGACAAGCGGTCTTGACGGAGCCAATATGCTGCGCATTAAAAATATTCTACAGGATTTTGCCAAGGAAGGCCGAGCGGCATTAGTGATTACGCACGATCTTGAATTAATTGATGATGAAAATTTACAGGCTTTAAGACTTAATAAGGGAAAAATATGAACGAAATCTCTTTAAAACAGCAAATAAGAATATTGATTGAAAGCGGCAAAAGCATGGGACTGACTATGCTTGCAAATGCCTGTCAGAAAAGCGAGCTTGAGGTGATTAAAGCTCTTCCTGAAGGAATGGGAAAGCTTTTTGATGGCTCATGCTTTGATAAGGCTTGGCAAATGCTGACGGAAATGGAGGCCTTGACATTCTTTATTGAGAGCTCCGGAAATATTTTTGAGATTAAAACTAAAGTAGGTCCAGGCCGGGACGGTTTTGGCTATTTTAATCTTTTTGGGCAGGACCGGCTGAATGGTCATTTACGCAAAGAAAGCGTAAGCTTTATCGCTTTTTTGAAAATTCCCTTTATGCAGCTTGAAAGCCGTCAGATAGCTTTTTTAAATGCAGACGGCAAGGTTATGTATTCATTTTATCTTCCTCGCCAGAATAAAAAAATTGATGAAAAGGCTGAAGGCTTATTTAATGCATTTATTTTGCAGGGGGACAGTCTGTCATGAGAGCTGTAGTTATTGTCAGTTCTAAAACCGGAAATACTTATAAGATTGCTCGTTTTGTACAAAAAGGCTTCGGTTATGACTGCAGCTTAAAGCGCATAGAAGATCAAGCTGATTTATCCGCATACGATATAGTCATGGTGGGATTCTGGCTTGATTCGGGGCATGTTGATCATGATGCTTTGGCATTGCTTAAAAGCTTGAAGTTCAAGAAGGTAGGAATTTTTGGAACTCTAGGGGGAGATCCTAAGAGTGAGGCTGCAGCTGAAGTCCTGCAAAGTGCCGTCGATGCTTTAAATGAAGGCAGCAGAGGCAATCTGCTTTTAGGAGCCTTTCTTGTGCAGGGGAAGATCAGCTGCAGCGTTTTAAATATGCTGCATGAAAAATTTCCGCATCTTAAGCAGGATCAGAAGCATTTGCAGCGCATAGCTGAGGCTTCAGCTCATCCTGATGCATATGATCGCATCAAAGCTTTGCTTAATGGTCAGCATTGGCGGCAGAAAGCATTGAAAATTACGGCTAAAGGATATGGAAATGGATTTTAAGACTATTTATGGGCTGATTGGCCCGTGCGGCGCGGCTATTGTAATCATCGCAATTGTTTCTATGTTTATATGCATCCGCAGCATTATTTATACCTCAATTTCATGGCGTGAATTTAAAAAGCGCTTTTTAGATGTTCAGCGAGGCGGAGAAAGATGCCTGCGCAGCTATACAGGATGCAATCCCTTTTTAAGAATTATAAAAGACATAGTGCAGACGCACGCCTCTCATTCAGATGATATTCGAGCAGAAGTTGCATATTTGTTTAACCGTAATTTTAAAATTGTGATAAATAGCCTGTCGATTTTAAAGATGATTACGGTTATTTCTCCCCTTTTGGGCTTGCTCGGTACTGTAAGCGGCATGCTGATGGTTTTTGATGCTGTTGCGGCTGCAGAGACACAAAATCCTGA
>CAJKNC010000062.1 GCA_905201175.1 uncultured Succinatimonas sp. | reverse complement strand
TTTTTATAGTTTTTATTTGCCAAAAATGCGTGTTAAAATACATGGTAATCAAAAGTGCTGTGAATTTGTATAAAACTTGCTTTAAAAGATGTTGTATAAAACAATTATTTCTGAAATGCCATGGAATTTTATCGCTGTTGCCGATGATGCTAAACTTTATTGTTTGGATATTTATCCATCTCATTTAGCTAGTGGTTTTAAAGCAGAGTTTGGAAACAACACTATTTTAGATATGACGCGCAATTATCTTGATTGCTACTTTCAGGGCAAACCTCTGCCTGAAATTCCGCCATTAGCTCCAGCAAACACTCCTTTTGCGCAAGCCGTACGCGATGCTGTTTTAACTTTAAAGCCGGGCGAGAGAATTTCTTATAAAGATTTAGCCTTGCGCCTTAAAAACTATGAAAGCAGAGCATCTGTATTATGCCGGGCTTTAGGGCATTCTTTGCATTTAAATCCTTTTTTACTAATGGTACCATGTCATCGTGTAATCAAAAGCTCAGGATCTCCTGGTGCTTATAAAGCTGGTGCTGACTTAAAGGAGTTCCTGCTTGATTTTGAAAGGAGGCACCCTAGATTAGCGGAGTGATAAATGGTGCAAAGTGCTCAAGTTCAACATTATTTAGACTTAAGTAAAAAAATTATCGGCAGAGCACAATTTCTTTTAGAGGTCCCCTTAGTAGTTGCTGATACTAAGGGACCATATGTAATTGACTGCGACGGCAAATACTATTTGGATTTTATTTCTGGAGCCTGTACGCAGAATTTAGGCTTTGATCCCCAATTAGGTCCTATGCCTTGCGGTTTTCCTTTCCCTTACGCTCCGGGAATTATTCAGCTTGAATATGCGCAGAAACTTATAGATTTGGTATCTTCAGCAGCAAATTTAAAATTGACTTTCGGCGTATGCGGTTCAGAAGCTGTAGATGCAGCCATAAAATATGCGCGTGCTTATACAAAGCGAAAGAAAATAGTTTCCTTTTTTGGTGATTATCATGGTACAACCTTCGGCTCATGTACCCTGACCACCATGCCTGGGCGTATGGGGAAGAGCTTTGCTCCTATGCTTCCTGAATGCTATGCCATTCCTTTTTGTGACAGCAGAGCTGGCGATGATGATCTTGAGGCCAGTCTTAAAGCCTTATATGCGCTGGATTTAGATAGTATTGCGGGCATAGTTTTTGAATCTGTGCAGGGAGATATGGGCATGCTGCCGATGCATCCGCTCCTGTTAAAAGAGATTGCCAAATTATCAGCAAAGCATGGCTTTTTAATGGTTGCAGATGAGATTCAGCTAGCTTTTTTCAGAACCGGCTCTTTCTTTTCTTTTGAATTGTTTGATAATTTCATGCCCGATATTATCGTTATGGGTAAAAATTTAGGCGGGGGCATTCCGTTAAGCTGCGTCATAGCTAAGGGGGAGATTATGGATAGTTTAAATCCAGGTGAGCATGATTTTACTTTAGCTGGCAATTCTGAAGCTTGTGCACGCGGCCTTAATAATTTAAATAGAATTTTAAGCCTGAAAGCAAGCGGGCGCATTGATGAATTATGTGCAAAGCTTAAGCACAGCTTGCAAGCTTTAAAAGATGACTTCCCTGAGCTTATCCTAGATTATACCGGAGCCGGCCTTGCTTATGGCTTATGGTTTAAAGCTTATGGAAAATATGCAAACGCTGATGATGTTGCTGAGGCTATGGTAAAAGCCTGTTTTAAGCATGGCATGTATACGCAGCGTCTTTCAAGCTCGTTTTTAAGGATTGAGCCTCAGCTTAATCTTACAGACAATCAGCTAGATACAGGTTTTGAGATTATTCGTAAAGCTATTATGGATATTAAAGCTTTGTAAGCCTTTATTGATTTTTTAATTCTTCTAAAAAGGGATCGCCTGAAAGTGAGCTTAATATTCTGCGTATATAGGGAAGATTTCCCTTATAGGTTATAGAATACAAGATCCCTTTTTTATTATCGCGGCTCATAAATAAAACGCTTTTGACGCCTGCTGTAGTAGCTGTTATTTTGCAGATATTGCCTGTAATCTGCGGGCCTGAGGTAATTTCATTTTGGTTATGAACGAAATTATATGCAGCTAATTTACAGCTTTCTTTTAGATCCCTAAAGTAAGATGCTTTGCTTATGGTAATTAAATTTTCTGCATTGGCTACAGTTAAATGCGCCGGTAATGACGACTGTTCTCCGGAGGTTGAGGTAATTTCAAAATCAGATGGTATAGAAATGCTGAAACTTTGATTATAAACAAGTCTGGAACCTTGAAGCGGCGGAATAGGCTTTGAACTGCAGGCGCACAACAGGCAAGATGCCGCAATGGCAGCTATAAGTTGTTTCATAAAATACGATATTAAAACCTTATGAAAAAATAAAGGCTTGTCTGACAAGCCCTTATTTAAATTTATGGAAGTTTAAAACGGCAAGTCGTCATCATTATTATTTTGGATGACAGGCTCTTTGAGCTCAGCTGCTTTTTCTGCTGCAGGAGCTTTGGTGACAGTATTCTCAGAAGATTTCTTTTCAAAGGAATCCTCGTCACTCTTTTCGTTATTAGCAGATGCATAAGGCTTATGCTGAGAAGAATAGCTGTTTGCAGAATTAGCCTGCGCATAGCTGTTTGTATTTGCAGACATATAGCTGCCGGAGTTAACAGAATTGTCATAACTGTTGGCAGAATTATATGATGAGTTATAAGGAGAATTATACCCGCCATAATTTTGTGAATTATAATTCTGCCGCTGAGGATTGCGATTATATCCCTGAGACATAGAGCGGTTATAGCCTGAATTCTGATTGTAGCTGTTACCGCTGAAGCTTGATCCGTAGATCTCATTGTCATTGCGCTGACCATAATTCTGGCGGTTGCTGTTGTAGTAGCTGTCCTGATTTTGCTGACGAGATCCTAACATGATGAGGCCTGACGGATCTAAAACTACCTCGGTGCTGTATCGCTTTTGTCCATCTTTTTCATAAGATGAGGTTCTGATTTTTCCTTCAACGTGAACCTGAGAGCCTTTGTGTAAATAACGGCCAATAGTTTCAGCTGTACGGCCAAAGGCTACACAACGTACCCATTCGGTATATTCGGAGTTTTCACCTGTTTGGGGGTTGCGACGGAATTCATTAATCGCAAGAGAAAAGTTTGCAATGGTTGTGCCATTTGCAGCTGTACGCATCTGAGGCTCATCACCTAAATTACCAATTAAAATAACCTTATTGTACCCGTTTGCCATGTAATTTCTCCGCAGGCTATTAGATATTTGCTCTTAAAATTCTTCTAGTTTTGATAAGTAAAATAAATAAAATATTCAAGTAGATTTAGCATTCTACCAGAGACTGAGATTAATTTTTGTTTTTTCTAAACGATTTTACCAAAAAGATAAGGCTTTCTACAGATCTATAATCAGGATTTGCCGCAAGAGCTTAAAAAAGAAGACGCCAGCATATAGCCGGCGTCTGCAGAAGGAAGGGAAATTTTCCTTTAAAATAATTTTTTAGATCTGCTCAGGAACCATAGCGATATGACCGCACGGGCATTCTTGAGCACAAACACCGCAGCCCTTGCAGTAGTCATAGTTAAACTCGTAGCCCTTGCCTGGACCTAACTTAACTACAGCGCTGTCAGGACATACACCATAGCAGTTATCGCACTCCATGCAGTTACCGCATGATAAGCAGCGACGAGCTTCAAAAATAGCATTCTCTTCGGTAAGTCCATGCTGTACTTCGTCGAAAGTAGAGGTACGGCGGGCAATTTCGAGCTCGGCTCTGACAGTCTTAGGAGCATCGGTGTAGTACCAAGGATGAATATCCTCGAATTTAGCATCTGGGTTCTTCGGCTGCTTCTTGTAGACCTTGCCCTTTAAGAAGGCATTGATGCCACGTGCAGCATTCTTGCCCATGCCAATAGCGTGGGTAACAGTACGATCGGTAGTAGCAACGTCGCCAGCTGCGAAGATTCCCTCAATAGAGGTCATCATGGTCTCAGGGTCGACGATGATATTATCGCGCTCCATATTGAGGCCTTCGAGTTTAGCTAAGAGGTCTTTTTCAACATTCTGACCGATAGCTAAAACAACAGCATCAGCAGGGAGCTCTTCGAATTCACCTGTAGGCTGCGGATAGCCTTTCTCATCAAGGGCCATCTTCTCGATCTTTAATGAGTCACGGGTAGCTCCGGAAATAGTGGATAACCATTTAACCTGAATGCCTTCAGCAATAGCTGCATCCATTTCTTCCTCATTAGCCGGCATCTTATCGCGGTTACGACGATAAACAATGACAGGCTCAGCACCGATACGGCGTAAGGAACGAGCTACGTCAACGGCAGTATTACCGCCGCCGTAAACAGCAACACGGCGTGCAATTTCGATATCACCCTTAGTCTCAATCTCGCCTAAAACCTTAAGAGCGCTTAAGACGCGGTTGGTATCGCCCTGAGGAATGTCAACATTCTGAGACAGGCCAGCACCAGTGGTGATGACGACGGCATCATATTTGCCGGCTTTCTTCTCAGCTTCGATATCAGGAACTTTGCGGCCGCACTCGATGGTAACACCCATATCCTCAATACGCTTAATTTCAGCATCAAGAATATTGCGCGGTAAACGGTAAATAGGAATACCGTAACGCATCATGCCGCCAGCCTGCTCAGCCTGCTCAACTACATGAACAGTGTGGCCGAAGTGACGGAGGTGATAGGCTGCAGATAAGCCTGCAGGACCTGCGCCGATAACTAATACCTTCTTGCCAGTCTCTTTTACCGGGCGCTTGAAAGCTAATTTGTGCTCTAAAGCATAATCGCCTAAGAAGCGCTCTACGGAATTAATACCAACGGATTCATCTAAGAAACCGCGGTTGCACTTGCCTTCACAGGTATGATAGCAAACACGGCCCATACATGCAGGCATAGGATTTTCTTCAGTGAGGATACGCCAGGCGTGTTCATAATCTCCCTCAGCAGCATAATACAGCCACTGCTGGATGTTTTCACCAGCTGGGCATTGCTTATTGCAAGGCGGCAGCTTGAAAACATTTACCGGGCGCAGAGTACGCCATGAACCAGTATGATTCTCCAAAGAGGTACCTGGCTCAAGGGTAACGGCAAAAGACTTATTCATCATGATTTGTTTACTCCTTATACGCGGTTGCTGCGCTCGTAAGCCTGAATTGCAGTCGGGACGCCAGTAGGCTCATCATCGCCTAAAAGACCAAAGTTCTTAATATTGGTGTCACATAATGCCTGCAGACGTGCTACTACGTTCGGATCAGCTTTCTTACCGGTTAAGTGTGCATAACGGCGCTGCATCTTCAAGAAGTTGATTACAGGCTGCTTCTGACGGATCTTGCGTACAGAGGTAATCTTACCGTACTCAGCCTCATAGACAGGGAAGAAGCCAGATTCCATAGCAGCACGAGCAACAGTTACAGTAGAATTAGAGGCTAAACCCCAGCCTAACGGACAAGGTACTAAAACCTGGATATAGCGGGCACCGTGGAAGCTCATTGCACGAGTAACCTTAGCTTCTAAGTCGCGTAAATCAGCAACAGTAGCGGTAGCTACGTAAGGAATACCGTGAGCCATAGCAATAAGAGGAACGCTCTTGCCGCGACCCCAATCAGCACCCGGATGCTCACCAACTAACTGAGTGGTAGCTGTACGAGCTGCAGGAGGGGTAGCAGATGAACGCTGAACACCGGTATTCATATAAGCTTCGTTATCGTAGCAGATGTAGAGAACGTCATCATTGCGCTCAAACATTCCTGAGAGAGGACCAAAGCCAATATCGGTTGTACCACCGTCACCGCCTTGAGCGATGATGCGCGGAACATTAGTATCGCCGTTCTTCTTTGCACGAATTGCAGCTGCAGCAGCTAAGCCAGAGCCTACAGCAGCGGTATTGCCGAACAGGGAGTGAACCCAAGGTAAGCGCCATGCAGATTCCGGATAAGGGGTAGAGAATACTTCTAAGCAGCCAGTAGCATTAACAACCATGATTTGACCGTTAGTAGCACGCATAGCGGCATCAATTGCATAACGGGCGCCTAAAGCTTCACCGCAGCCTTGACAAGCACGGTGGCCGGAAATCAAGGAATTTGGACGATCGACCGAAGCCTGGATGGAACGCATGGCCGGGTTTAAAAGACGGTTACCTACAGTGTTGGAACCTGTCTGGTAAAATTTGATTTTATCTAACATTTATAACTCCCGGATTAAGCGTGTTTAACTGAAGCTTCTAACTGAGAGGCAGTCAAAGGACCCTCTGGGAAAGTTACGCCTTCAACATTCTTGGTGTAGTTATTGAGTACATCAGACTTAATATCAAACCAAGTGAATTCCTCGGTGAACTTGCCAGCTAAAGCATGCTTAACAATAGCGTTGATGGTGGTACCGAATATAGCACGACCGCCTAAGCCGCAAACAGCAGTCTTAACATCGCAGTTTGTACCTTCCATAGCGCGCTTTACTTCAGGGCAAACAATGCCGCGAGCACCGAAGGAGAAGGCACGCTCTACACAGACAACATGCTTAGTATCGCCAATAGCCTTACGCATAGCCTCATACGGGAATGGACGGAAGGACTTCAAGGAGATTATACCTACATTGATGCCTTCTTTCTTGAGACGATCAATTTCATCCTTAGCAGTACCAACAGTAGAGCCCATGATAACGAGCTTGAGATCGGCGTTTTCGCAGTTGTAGCATTCTAATAAACCGCCTGAGGTAGAGCCGGTAAGCTTGCGGTATTCTGCGGTAACTTCCTGAATTACGTCTAAAGCTTTAGCCATCTTACGCTGCTGGAGGAAGCGAACCTCAGTGAAAGCTTCAGGACCAACCATGGAACCGATGGAGATAGGCTCTTTAGGAGTTAAGAATTCACGCGGCTCATAAGGCGGCAAGAAGGCGTCAACCTGCTCTTGAGAAGGAATGTCCAAACGCTCAAAAGCGTGAGTTAATACGAAGCCGTCCATACATACCATTACAGGAAGACCAACTTTTTCAGCGATCTTGAAAGCCATAATGTGAGTATCAACCGCATCTTGGTTAGATTCACAGAATAACTGCAGCCAACCAGAATCACGCTGAGATAATGAATCGGAATGATCGTTCCAAATATTGATAGGACCGCCAATAGCACGAGAGGCAACGGTCATGACAATAGGAAGACCTAAACCTGATGCAGAGTAAACGCCTTCAGTCATATAAAGCAAGCCCTGAGAAGCAGTGGCTGTATAAGTACGGCAGCCGCCAACTGCAGAACCTATGGCAACTGAAATGGCAGAGAACTCAGACTCAACGTTTAAGAAATCGCAGTCCTTTAAAGTGCCAGTTTTAACAAACTTACCGATATTTTCTACAATGTGAGTTTGCGGAGAGATAGGGTAGGCACATACAACGCCAGGACGGCATAAAGACACGGCCTCGGCAACACCAAGAGAACCTTCAATCTGCTTAAGCATTGCTGCCTCCTTTCTTGGAATCCTTAATATAGTTATAAGCTAAAGCGGCGGTTTCTGCATTAGCATCACCGATCTTGCCAGGGTAGCGGCTCTGGAAAGATTTTTGTACAGACTCAAGTTTCAAGATGTCGGTAGCGGCAGCTAAAGAAGCCAGCATCGGAGCGCCTGGTAAAGGCTTGCCGATCTTCTGCATAGCAAAGTCTGTTGCCGGAACAGTGAAGACGTGACCTGGAGGCAACATCTTTACTAACTCAGGAACAACCTGCTCAGCAGGCTCTTTAGAGTTGACAATGGCATAACCATTAGGATTAATACCGCCAAAAACATCAACAGAACCTAATAAAGTCTTATCCTGAACGATAACTACATCAGGTTTTTGGATCGGCTCGTGAGTACGGATCTCTTCATCACCGATACGGGCATACGCTACCACAGGGGCTCCGGTACGCTCAGAACCAAAACTCGGGAATGCTTGTGCAAAGTGACCTTCAAGGAAGGCGGCAAGAGACAACATCTCTGCGGCGGTCACCACACCTTGGCCTCCACGGCCATGTAATCTGATTTGAAGCAAAATTGGCTCCTCGTTTGCAGTTTAACTAAATTACACCTGATCGGTCGATGATTTGGGGCTGATCAAATGCATACTGCAATGATAGTAATTTTTACGTTTTTCACAAGTTCCAAACATTTTCATTTGTTGAATTTTGAAAAAGGTTTTCATTTTTTATGCATAATTGTCAAAAACCTTATAATTTGGCTTATATATGCGCTTTTATGACGCTTTTGATGCTTAATGCAGATGTTTTTTTTGCAGCAAATTTTGTATTTTATAACGTATTATATATAAAAGTAACAAAAGTATATATATAATATACGTAAGTGAAAAATAGCAGAATATGGCTTTGCACTGCGGTATTTTGTAAAGTTAGGTTAAGGTAACTTAAAACTATAAATATATTGCAAAAGTGACATAAAATTAAAAGTTTGATATAATTAAGTGATTTTATTAAGGTGATTTATTAAGTCGGGGTAAAAATGAGTGTTAGCTCACAAACTTTGGTGGGACATCAGATCCGCGAAAATAATCTGCAGATAGTAAGGGCTGCAATTCACAGCGAGCAGATCGCCACAGCTTCTCGGTTAAGGGAGCTGACCGGTCTTTCAATTGTTACATTAAATAAGATTATAAATACCTTATTAAGACGCGGTGAAATCTTATATGGAGATCCTACAACTGCAGCAGGAGGCCGCCCTGCGGCTACCTATCGCTTTAATGCTAATTTTGAGCTTATATTAATTATAAGCTGTTATCAGCGCGGCGGCATGGAGTATGCCGGCTATTCAATTCACGATCTTTTCGGCGAGTGTTTGGAGCGCCGCGAGGAATTATTATCAACAATTGATACCATTCATACCGATGAGTTTCGCATTGGCATTGAAAGATATTTAGAACGTTACCCTAAAATTGCTATGATTGGCTTGTCTATGCCGTCAGACAGTGTCGGCGGACGTGTAGGATCGGCAATTCGCCACGATCCGCAATCAGTGCGATTGGCAAATCATTTAGAAAAGCATTTTCAAGTCCCGGTATTTTTTGAAACAGACGTCAATGCAGCGACTCTAGGCTGTTATAAGCGCTGTAAAAATCAGGAGTATGTTGCCGGCATGATCTTAGTTCCAGGACGTGCCCCAGGATGCGGATTTTGCTATAACGGACAGGTGCTAAGGGGCAAGGACGGCATGGCTGGAGAGGTTAGGTATTTCCCCATGTATAATGATGTAGGTGTTTTGCCTGTAGAGACCATGCAGGCTGACGATTTGGCCATCCGCACTTTAAGAGCGGTAATGTGCGTATTAAATCCTGGCTATGTAGCCGTATATACTGAAAATTTAAAGCCTGGCTTAGTAGAGAGATTAAGGCGTCGTTTAGGAACTCAGGCAGAAGAGGCTTTAATGCCTAAAATTGAAATTTGCGATCGTATTCGCGATGATATCGTATCAGGCATGATTATTTTATGCTTAGAAAAACTTAACGCGCGTAAATCAAAATCTGCCCAAGTCTAAGCTTTTAAGCCGTATGACCTCAGCTTTTTTATAGATTATACGGCTTAATAATATTTCCTCCTGCATATTAGCATAATTCGTATGAGCAGCTAGGAGCGTGACCTTGTCTGAAATATGAGCTAATTTGATTTTCCCAGCTGCAATAAGCATATATTTTCCTATCTAAAAGCCTGTGCTTAATCAGGGCAATTTTAAAAAGAGCGTATTTGGCATATAAATACTCTTATTATCAGCATATAAGACAGATTTAGCGGCATCAGGCCAGCTTTTTAAGCTTGAAAATATTATTTCGCGTGAAGAATGTGTTTTTATGCCTATAAAGAATCATAGGTTCAAAATTTTTGATGCTATGTAAGCGTTCAGGCATTCGGCTGATTTTTTTAAGATTAAATTTTTATTTTTATTCCTAGGGATATTTACAAGTACTTTTATCAGCAATAAACAGAAAATCTGACTGGCTTTAAAATAAGCAGGCCGCTTTTAGCTGAGCTATAAATATTTTTATAGCAGATGAATTATCTGATAGATCTTGCCTGAAGGTACTGTATATCAGCACTGATTTTTACTCTAAATAATAAATTATTGCTATAAAAGTGAATTTTATATTTTTATTGCAAATATCCATCCTTAACGATATCTGAAAGCTTC
>CAJKNC010000061.1 GCA_905201175.1 uncultured Succinatimonas sp. | reverse complement strand
GAGTTTTAGTTTTCTTTTGATTTACATCAAACTTTTCAGCCTTAACTTTATTTAAAGAGCTTAAGATCCTCGGCAAATCAACGATGACTATGAGTCCAGGGCGCATTCTAGCTGCAAGCAGGTATAAAACCTCAAGGGCAATATTATTGAGATCGCTTAAGTAAATTTTTATGATGCGATCGCCGCCGAATAGTCCCGGATCTAAAAGCTCGGTTTCCAGAGCGCGCAAATTGGCCTTGCCTGAGGAGGCAAAGTCAGATTGAGTAAATAATAATAACGGCGCTTCAGGTAAAAGCTGATGCGCTTTTTCTAAAATATTTTTACTCAGATCATTTTTCAGCAAAGGCTCATCTGAGCTTAGGATATATATTTGAGGCTCTGCCATTAGTGATTCTCATTGATATTGTAATCTTTAGGATCGAGCCCTGGGGGCAGGGCACTTGCTGGAGTAGGCACGCTCTTAGGTAATTTATAGCTGCGATTTAAAACCTGATTGCCGTTATTCAATTCAGACAATGAGGTTTGGGAGGATTTGCTCAGATCTTCGCTCTCCTGCATCTGCAAGGCTTCTAATAAGGTCATCCCCGAATAAGCATCAGAGATGGTTCTGCTTTTGGGTAAATCTTTATCTTCCCCAACTGCAACAGTTAAATCAGCAGGGGTTGATTGCAGGGCGTCAGGATCAGATTGACGGCCTAAATAGCCTAAACGAGTTACTAATTGACGAGCTAATTCATCATAGGTCTCATCGGTAACAATTTTACGCTCATTGTCAGATGATAAAGCTAAACCAGGTTTATTCATCATATTCCGCGTTAAAGAATTGCGCATTATTATTGGGCGATGATTCGGAATGCGCAAGGTTGTAGTTGAGGAAACGATGAGCTGATACTCTAAGGCCTCAGCATTAGCATCAATTGAAGCGATAGGAATTGATACTGAGGGAGCAGGGATCAATAAAGTAGGCACATGCTCATCTTCCTGATGATTCGGAGAAAACTGGGCATTTACCTGGATGCCGGAAATCTCAAGTTCGCGAACTACTTTTTTGTAAAAGGGATCGTGGTAATCTCCGGAAACATTGATCTTTTCAAAGGTGCTGCTAAGCTTGGTCTGATTTGGAAGATGAAAGCCACATCCTTGCATAAGTAAGCATAGGGCGGAAAATATTAAGGCAATATATCTTTTCATCTTTTTTGTCCTGCTAAGCTTTATGTTTTTATCTGCGGCCTTTAATTATAGCAATTAAGCTGCAAGGTTCTCATAATTTTGTGAAAGCTTTTATTAAAAAAATACCTCTGATAAAAGATTATCAGAGGTAAGCGTAATAACTAAAAGCCTAATTAGGCAGCAACAATATTGACTAAGCGGCCTTTAACATAAATAGTCTTCTTAATGCTCTTGCCTGCAGTGAACTTCTGTACCTCAGGCTTGTCTAAGGCTGCCTTAATGACGTCTTCTTCAGCAGCATCAGGAGCAATATTGATGCGAGCACGAACTTTACCGTTAATTTGAACTACTAAGGTGATCTCTTCAGCTTCTAAGGCCTTAGGATCAACTTCCGGCCACTTAGCAGTATCAATTTGCTCGGTATGGCCTAATATTCCCCATAATTCAAAGCAGATATGCGGGGTAATAGGATAGAGCATGAGAACCACAGAGGAGTAGATCTCATAACGCAAAGCTAGGCTTACCGGATCGGCGGCGGTAAATTTACCTGCGCTGTTCAGTAATTCCATAATGGCTGCAATAGCAGTATTAAAGGTTTGGCGGCGGCCGATATCATCAGTAACCTTTTGGATAGTTACATGCAGATCGTGACGCAGGCGGCGCTGCTCGGCATTGAGTTTAGCTATATCTAAAGGCTCAGCCTTGCCGCAGGCTGCTAAGTCTTCAACCTGAGAGTACAGCTTGCGCAGGAAGCGCTGAGAGCCTTCAACACCGGATTGACGCCACTCTAAAGTTAATTCTGCAGGTGAGGCAAACATTAAGAATAAGCGTACAGTATCAGCACCGTACATATTTACCATATTCTCAGGATCTATACCGTTAGCTTTGGACTTAGACATCTTGATCATACCCTCATGGAAGAGCTTATGACCATCTTTGTCAACAGCCTTAGTAATATTGCCCTTATCATCGCGGGTAGTGATGGCGTCTAGCGGATTGACCCAGTTCTTAGTGCCGTTCTCATCTAAATAATAGAAGGCATCAGCTAAAACCATGCCCTGGCATAATAAGCGCTTAAACGGCTCGTCATACTTAACCATGCCGGCATCACGCAAAAGCTTGAAGAAGAAGCGAGAGTAAAGCAGGTGCAGTACGGCATGCTCAATACCGCCGATATATTGATCAACAGGCAGCCAGTAGTTGGCAGCATCTTTGTCGAACATTTCCTTCTCATCGCGAGGAGAGCAGTAACGCGCATAATACCATGATGATTCCATGAAGGTATCAAAGGTATCAGTCTCACGGGTAGCGCTCTTTCCCTTATAAGTAGTCTTATACCAGGATTCGTCTGTCTTAAGAGGAGAGATTACACCGTCAATCTTAACATTATCAGGCAAGGTTACCGGCAAGTTGCAATCTTCTTCAGGGACTAACTCGCCAGTCTCATCGATAGAGAGCATCGGAATCGGGGCTCCCCAATAACGCTGGCGGGAAATACACCAGTCGCGCAGGCGGTAGTTAACCTTGCGTTCAGCACAGCCTAGTGCTTCTAGCTTATTGGCAATAGCAGCAAAGGCTTCTTTAAAGTTCATGCCGTCAAATTCGCCTGAATTATAGGCGATGCCGTGCTCGGTGAAAGCTTCTTTAGAGACATCAGCACAGTCTTTATCGCAAGGACGAATAACAGGAATGATCTCGATGCCGTATTTCTTTGCAAACTCATAATCACGCTGATCGTGAGCTGGTACGGACATAACGGCGCCAGTACCGTAATCCATAATTACGAAGTTGGCTACGTAGATAGGAACGCGGCGGCCATTGATAGGATGGATTGCATATAAGCCGGTTGCCATGCCTTTCTTTTCCATGGTGGCAATATCAGCTTCAGCAAATTTCTGCGTACGGCATTCTTTGCAGAAGGCTTCAAGGGCTGGGTTAGTCTTGCAGCATTCTTTTACTAAAGGATGATTTGCAGAAATGGAAATATAGGTAATGCCCATGAAGGTATCCGGGCGAGTAGTGTAGACGGTGAAGGTCTTGTCGCTGTTCTCAACCTTAAAGGTAATATTTAAGCCTTCAGATCTGCCGATCCAGTTGCGCTGCATAGTGCGTACACGCTCAGGCCAGCCATCAAGCTTATCAATATCCTGCAGTAATTCCTCAGCATAGGCAGTAATTTTTAAGTACCACTGCGGAATTTCGCGTAATTCCACCTTAGAGCCGCAGCGCCAGCAGCAGCCGTCTTCTACCTGCTCATTAGCCAGAACAGTGTGATCAACCGGACACCAATTTACGGTAGAAAGCTTTTTATATACCAAGCCGCGCTTGTAGAGCTCGCCGAAGAATTTTTGTTCCCAGCGATAATACTCCGGCCGGCAGGTTGCAATTTCACGCGACCAGTCATAAGAAATACCCAGGGACTTAAGCTGCTTCTTCATATAATCGATATTAGCGTAAGTCCATTCGCTAGGCTGACGGTTATTTTTAATGGCTGCATTTTCAGCAGGCATACCGAAAGCATCCCAACCAATAGGAGCCAACACATTCTTGCCTTGCAGACGTTGGAAGCGGGCAATAACATCACCAATGGTGTAGTTACGTACATGTCCCATGTGCAGACGTCCTGAAGGATACGGGAACATTACCAAGCAATAATATTTTTCGCGATTGGGATCTTCCTTAGCCTGGAAGGTTTGATGTTCTTCCCAATATTTTTGAACCCTAGGCTCAATTTCCTGAGGGTTATAGGCAGCTTTGTTAGCAGACATCAACTGTTGCTCCGATTATTTTTAAAAAATCTCGAAATTATTTACGAGCTTAAAATGCAAAATGATCACTTATTTTGCCACATATTAAAAAACTTTGTGAGAATTTTAGCAAAAAAAGATCTGATCCAGCGGCTTTAGCTGCGAGTTTTAATAGGTTTATTTATAAGTATTATAATTTGGTGCATTTTTATTAAATAGCATCTTCTTTTTTAAAGAAGGCTGAAGGCATTCTCTGCAAGACTGGTTTTGATGCATTAATAAAAAAGGGGGAAGGCTGCTAGCTTGCATGAAGCTCTTATCAGCGTTCCCCATGAAGTTTTCCAATACGAGGAAGTATCAGACAGAGATGTTTAAATTTTTTTAAGCCTTAACCTCATTGTCAAAAACTCCTTTTTCAAAGAAATCTTTGCAATTTTCCAGGGTAGTAGTAACAATATTTGTCATAGCTTCGCGGGTGAAGAAAGCCTGATGAGAGGTAACTAATACATTGTTATAGCTTAAAAGATGAGACAGCTTATCATCAGTGATGACCTTATCGGATTTATCCTGATAGAAATAGGTGCGTTCGTCCTCATATACATCAAGACCTGCCGAGCCGATCTTGCCTGACTTCAGGCCGTCAATCAATGCCTGAGTATCTATAAGCGGTCCGCGGCCGGTATTGATAATCATTACGCCAGGCTTCATCTTAGCTACAGCATCGGCATTGATAAGATGAGTATTTTCTGCAGTGAGCGGGCAGTTTAGTGAAATTACGTCAGCATTGGCATACAGCTCATCTAAGCTTACATATTTTATGCCGGCGCTTTGAGCATAAGCCGCATCAGGATAGATATCGTAGGCTAAGATATTCATGCCAAAGCCTTTTAGAATTTGGATCAGGATGCGGGCAATTTTACCGGTACCGATAATGCCTGCAGTCTTGCCGTGCAGATCAAAGCCCATAAGTCCATTTAAAGTGAAATTGCCGTCACGAGTACGTAAATAGGCTCTATAGGTTTTACGATTTAAAGACAGCATTAAGGCTACTACGTGCTCGGCAATTGCATATGGAGAGTAGGCCGGAACTCTTACAACATGCAAGCCTAAATCTGCAGCAGCTTTCAGATCAACATTGTTGAAGCCCGCGCAGCGCAGAGCAATTAATTGGACGCCGTTTTTAGCGAGGATTTCTAAAACTGCGCGATCGGCTCTATCGTTAACGAAAATACAGACGGCTTTAGCGCCTAAAGTCTGAGATGCATTATGAAGATCTAAGAAAGAACGGTGATACTGTAAGGTGAAGTTATAATTTTTACTTTCATTGATTTCAGTAAATAGATGGCGATCATAGCTGTGAGTGCCGAAAAAAGTAATCTTTTCAGACATAAAATCCTCCACTTTATTTGTTCGTATAGCCTAAACTTAAAACGTAAGCTTTAGTATGGCAATCTATATTTAAAGGGTTATTGTAAATATGATGTAACTTATTAAATTTAAAGGAATTATACTAATTATGAGCTGCTTTTATTTTGTGCATTTTGTCTATTATACCAGATTGTGCTTAATTTGCGAGTTAATTTTACAAAATTATTATAAGCAAAATAGTCAGATATAATGAGTGCTTTTTTGCTATTCATGCGCAAAGAGTAATTGTTAAAAAATTTAGAGCAGACTGACTATTTGTTTAAAAGTTAAAGAAAAATAGTAAAATAAGTAAAGTTAGCTTTGAATGAATAGTTAAATAAAAAGCAATCTATCGGGTATCAAAGATGAACAATTTTAAGAAAGCTGTACTGGGACTAGGTTTATTAGCATTTACATCAATAGCTACGGCCCATACTCAATATACTTTAAAGGCTGGTGAGCGTCTTTATGGTGAAGAGCAGGTCTACAATATCGAGAGAGCTGGGACTACTACTTTAGAGTATGTAGCTGCTAAATACTCCTTGGGCTTATCTAATATGATCGAAGCTAATCCTGAGGTAGATCCGATTGTTCCTCTAAAGGGAACCTCGCTTATCATCCCTAACCGCTTAATTCTGCCTGATACAGTCCATGAAGGCATTATCTTAAATACTGCAGAGATGCGTTTATTTTATTACCATGATAATGTCGTTGAGGTTTATCCAATCGGCATTGGACAGCTAGGCAAAGACACTCCTAAAAATTGGATCACAAAGGTTGAGCGCAAAAAAGCCGGACCTACTTGGACGCCTACTGCCGCTATGCGCGCTGAATATGCAGCTCAAGGCGAGATTTTACCTGCAGTAGTTCCTGCAGGACCTGATAATCCTATGGGTCTTTATGCTATGTATATTGGCCGGCTTTATGCTATTCATGGAACTAATGCCGAATTCGGCATCGGCTTACGCGTAAGCCATGGCTGCGTGCGTCTGCGCAATGAGGATAATGAAACCTTATTTCATAAAGTTCCGGTAGGTACACGCGTGCAATTTATAAATCGTGCAATTAAATACACAACCGAGCCTGACGGCAGCATTTACATTGAAGTTCATCAGCCGCTTTCTCGTTCTGAGGCTGAATTTGAAAACTTTGACAGCAATGTTCCGTTTGAATTTACTCAAGAAGATTTGGATTTCTTTAAAAATCCTGAAATCGATCAGGATATTTTAAGACAAGCCCTGCATGAGCGCTCAGGACGTCCTGTACTATTAAACCCTGCTAAATTTTAGGATATGCGGTGTTAAAAAAGAGTGTCATTGTTTTTTTAGCTCTCACCTCAGCCTTAGCTAATGGGGCTGAGGAGCTTGACAGCGTCGCATTGCCTAATCTTTTGTTTCAAGCCACAGAAGCATCAGGCAGGCTGCAGCGCAATGGCAATATTTTTGAAATCGTCAATTATGCAGATTCATCAGACAGTAAAAGCCCTTATGTACCTAAACAGGAGAAAAGCCTGGAAAATTTAAATGCAGAAGTAATAAATTATGAGAATATCTCATTGATTATGCTGTCTAAGATTTTCCCGTCGAAT
Source organism: uncultured Succinatimonas sp. (assembly GCA_905201175.1). Taxonomy (GTDB): domain Bacteria; phylum Pseudomonadota; class Gammaproteobacteria; order Enterobacterales; family Succinivibrionaceae; genus Succinivibrio. Next base: position 3,477 of record CAJKNC010000061.1, on the reverse strand, counting down.
GTCATCTCAAAAGAAAAAATTAAACTGCCTTTTATTTTTTATGAAAAAAAATCTAAAGAGCAGTTTAAGCTATCTGATGGCTTTTATAAGGAAGGAGCATGCAAGGGCTTAGGCTTTTTTGAGGCTAAATATAAGGATAAATGCATAAATTCAGGCTATGAGCCTTTATTTGAGGCCTCCACAGATCTTTTAATCAATAAAAATCTTTTAAATTATTACCTGTATCGCAGCCTGCCTAGATTATTTGGCTTTAGAAGCTATGCGTCATCTGAAGGCTTTTCTGAGGTTCTCTCTCCTGTAGATAAGCATCTTTATTCATCAGAGCTCAAGCGCAGCATCAAAGAGCAGGAGCCCTTTGCTGAGATTTTCCCTAAGTGTAAAAATCCAGACTGCAGGATTTTTGAGTTTAAGTCAGAATCACTTGAGCATTTGAAATATGCCAATAATAAAGATAATGCAGAAGCAAATTTACCCTTATATACAATTATAAATAAAGACGGCAGCTGCGAGTTTAAGCTGCGCAATACGCTTTTGTCTGACAGCGACTTTGTCAATTATGATTTTTATTCGGAAATTGAGCTTGCGGCCTTGCAGGATTTGGGCTTTGATATTATCCCGCAGATTTATTACGGCAGCAGCATATATAGTTCAGGAAGCAGAGCTCAGATACAAAAAATTGTTTTAAATAAAGGTTATTTTTCTTGGGACGACATTCTTAAAATTTATGATGAGGAGAAGATTTCCTCAATTCCCCTGAGTATCGGTACACATATTTACGGCAATTATAATGAGGTAAGGCAGCAGGCTTCAATTGCATCTGTTGGTTATGGATCCACTGGCGTGCGTATTGATGGAGCAGGAAATAGCTTTATTCTGCCTAAGCAGTCTGTCATTATTGAAAACGGCATTAATTCTACGGGCATCGCGGTTAATTACGGTTCAAATTCTAAATTGGATATTGACGGCTTTGTTTCAGCAAATCGCAGAGGCGGTATAGCCGTAGCTTTGGATTTTAAAGAAAATATGCGTTCTGATGACTACGAATATCAAGGTTCATTTGTACGAGTTAGGATTGATGATTATAACAATAAAGAGCTTTCAAGGGAGAAAGCTGCGGCATTAGAGGTGCCTGAAGAGCTTAAAGGCCCTTTAGTGTCGGTAATGAATGTTTCCGGAACTTTAATCGGCAAGCAGGCTGCTATCTATATTGGTGATACTGCCTGGGTAAGAGAGATTAATTTTTCAGATAGAGCGACGATTAAGGGCGATATTATCAGCGATTACTCTCCTTATATTGATGGAGAGTGGATTTATCTCGCTAAGAAGGATCAAGACTTACTGCCAGCACGCTTTCAATTAAAGCCCAGAAGCAATTTCCTCGATTATAAAGGCAATAAAAGCTTTTTTGAGAAATTGAGCACTAACTTAAATTTTGGCGGCACGGATTATATTTCTTTAGATAAAGATGTAAAGGATCACCCTAACAGAGCTGATACTAAGGCTCTGATTGATATAAACGGCGATATTAAAGGCAGGGATCTTATGCTCAATGTTTTAGGCGGAGTTACCTTAGTAAAGGGACGCATTGAGGTTAAAAGCCTGACTATTTCTAAATCATCGCTGCATTTATCTTCTAAGGATAAAGATGAGCATACAGTTGATTTTCTTTATCTTGATAATGGGGCTGCGCTGAATTTAGCAGATGGTCGCAGCAATATAATTAATGTCAATAAGAATGCTTTTATTGCGCAGAATTCGGTTATAAAAGTTGATACTGACGAAGACGGCAATATTTTAGATAAAATTGTTGTCAAAAGATCTTTAGCTACCAATACAGGTCAAATTCATATTGAGCCATGCGTAAGCTATGCTCAGCTTAAGCAGTTTAATGCTGATCCTAAGGCGCTTTTAAATTATGTTTCCAAGTTTGTAGCTAATGCTAATACTATTTTGGCTCCTTATAAAATCTCAGCGTATTTCCCCACCTATCTTTGGCATAAGTCAGGTATTATGGGGCGTAAGATTAAATGCACCGCCAGAGGATGCCGAATTGGAGATTTTGTCGGCTCGCGCAAAGACATGTTTTATGACAAGCTGCCTTTGTGGAGAATTTATTTAAGCTTAGGCGGCTGCGTAGCTTTAGCTTTTGCTACAGTGTTATTTAGACATAAGATTAAAGGTCCGACTAGGAAGAATATTCTATAAGCTTATAAAAAAGCTCGCTTCAAAAAATGAGGCGAGCTTTATGTTCAAAGCTGGATGCTTTAGATGAGATTCATGCCTAAAGCCTTACATTCTTTGCGCATTTCCTCAGGCCAGATGCTTGCCTGAATTTCGCCGATGTGAGCCTTATGCAGAAGCACCATGCATAAACGGCTTTGACCGATACCTCCGCCGATAGATAAAGGCAGCTCATCGTTTAAGAGCTTCTTATGGAAATAAAGTTCCTTACGCTCGTTTTTATTTTCAATATCGAGCTGACGCAATAGAGCTTCCTTATCTACGCGAATGCCCATGGAAGAGAGCTCAAAGGAGCGGTTTAAAATTGGATACCAAATTAAGATATCGCCGTTTAGACCTACCTGGCCTTCTTCATTAACAGTTGACCAGTCATCATAGTCTGGAGCGCGGCCATCATGCTTTTCACCGTTTGAAAGCTTAGAGCCGATGCCGGTTAAGAATACAGCGCCGTATTTTTTGCAAATTGCATCTTCACGCTCTTTAGGGGTTTTATCTGGAAACATCTGCAATAGATCTTCACTATTTACAAAGGTAATATTTTCAGGCAAGAACGGCTTTAAGCTTGGGAAGGCTTCGCAGGCTAGGTATTCAGTTCTTAAAATAGCACTATAGATTTGATTTACGACTTTCTTTAAGAAAGCTAAGGTGCGGTCTTCTTTGCCGATTACGGCTTCCCAGTCCCATTGATCAACATAAAGAGAATGGAGATTATCTAATTCCTCATCAGCGCGAATGGCGTTCATATCAGTATAGATGCCGTAGCCTTTGGCAATTTTATATTCAGCTAAAGATAAACGCTTCCATTTAGCTAATGAATGCACAACCTCAGCCTGAGCATCTTTAAGGTCTTTAATCGGGAAGGTTACAGCACGCTCAACGCCATTAAGATCGTCATTGATGCCTAAGCCTTTTAAAACAAACAAAGGTGCAGTGACGCGACGCAATCTCAGCGAGGTTGCAAGATTAAGCTGGAAAAAATCCTTAATTAATTTAATGCCATGTTCAGTTTGGCAAGGATCTAAAAGAGCCTGATAGTCAATTGGTTTTATTACTTTACTCATAGTTTTTAATCTAGTTCTTTTATAAAAAAATCGAATGGCTTTTAGTATATCATTCTAGTTCAAAGCATTGCGGGCTTTATCGATCTGAGTGAAAAATAAAGTTAAGATTTTTTCTTTTTTTGTAAAGAACGCTGACTTTAAATAAAATTTAAGAATGAATATCTTATAGATAGTA
>CAJKNC010000060.1 GCA_905201175.1 uncultured Succinatimonas sp. | reverse complement strand
ACTTAAGTGATCAATTTCTGGGGCCATACTATACTAAGATATATTTTTTTCCCAATAACCCGTCCTACTCCTACTTCTTTGCAAATTGACAGAATAGAAGAGTTAAGCGAAAAATAGCCCGCTTTTTCTAAAGCCAATCTTTTCGCAACTGTAATTATTCTCTTATTCATGTTTTATAAACTTAATATCAAAGACAAGTTTTGTTCCGTCAAATACGCCATCAGTTTCGGCAAGCTCCTCATAGCGAGCATGCCGCCTTACTATACGTTTTCTTGCTATAGCCTCGCTCATAACCAAAAACAGCCAATCTTTAAGCTTCACTTTGTGGGCAAACGCTGATGATTGTTTTGAAAATTCTGCATAACATTCTTTAGCTGAAATATTCTCTTTGTAATCGTCACTTAAAACTGCTTCAAATAAATATCCCAAATATTTTTCAACCTCATCCTGAATGCGCATAATTTTTTCATCGCGCACATCTATAACTGCTGTATTTTCATCATGTTTATCTTTAATTTGCGGCTCTTGATATTTAGCTTTAACATTTTGCCCAATCCGCTCCAAACTCTCCTGATAGCTTTCTATGGGATTGGAAAAATCCGCATAAGATATAATTTTTATGGGCTCACTCAGACATAAATTTTGCGGGATAATTTTAGTCAAAATATCAGGTCTATAAGCTGGATTATCGCTGTACCGCTTAGAAAAAGCATCAAGGATGATATTTAACTTATGTACATGCTTATCAAAATTCAGCTTATCTAAGCGCTCTACAAGCTTTTGATTGATTACATTAAGCTCACTTAAGGCCCTATCTACATTGCGCTTAAAAAGCTTCATTAAAAGATGATCAACTAAAACATCGGCTCCCGCCCAATGTAATAGCTGCTCCACAGATAGCTGCGAAAAAATCTCGTTAATCTGTAAAAGCTCATTTTTGCAGCGCTGCGTTTGTAAGATTCTTTCATCAAGATCAAATGCTGTGGTCAGATCATCTAGTACAAAATGGTTATACATAGCCACAGTTTCATCTAAAAGCTCTGTAATATCTAAAACAACCTCGCGCACCTCATCAAAAGCAATCTGACAAATATCAGCTCGAGGCTTTAATTTAGCACGATGATATGATTCCAGGGCATATTCTAAAGTCTCCAGCAGCGAGGCAAATTCACCATGCTTTTCACGAAATCTAAACCTGCTGCTTACATGATCAACTAAAGCTCTTACCTTAGAATGTACGCGTATGTACAGTTCATCTTCTATATAATAAGCTAGACGATTACGAACTAAGCTTTCAGGAACCGCAGAATCTTCTCCTAAAAAAATATCGCCATTATTTTCATAACAAGCTTTCTCTATTACATCAAAATTACGACTTAAAAGATTAAAGGCCGTTTTTGCCGTTTCTTTCCGTCCCATTAAAAGAGCTCCGTCTGTATGGCTTTATCCTGCAATTCCTCAAAACGCTCACAAGAGGCAATAAACTCCAGCTCATCATATAAAAGCGACCACTTAGCAGTGGCTATATAAACTGAGCCTGAAGCATTAGATACGCAAAAAAATCCTTTGCCAGTCAGATACTCTAAGACAGAACGCAGGCGATTATTGGTAGTCACCGATTTTTTAGCTCTCTGAAACTTATCTGCAATGCGCTCTAATTGCGAAGACAGGGTAGTTGAGTTTTCTATTGCTGCTAAAAGCTCCGATTCCCGTAAAATATCCCCAGCCTCCAAAGGGCGTGCTTCACGTGAAATAGAACGGCACAATCTAAGCCAATCTACTAAGCCATAAAAATCATTAAAGGCCTCTTCGAATTGCGCTCTAATTTGTCTTTTGCGCGATTCATCCTCTAAATCAGCATAAACACAATAAAAGCCCCGCTTATCCTGAGTCTTAGCGACCAACCGCTTGATCTGCATTAACCAAATATTCACATTTTTAAGATTTTCGCTATCTTCCAGATAACGCATCAATTGCGGAGTGGTTTCATTACAGACAACCTCTCCTGCCAAAAGCTTTTCAATACAATTTTCAAAAAGGTCCGCCATCCTAAGGCTCCTTATTTATCAGAGGATTATTTGCTGATATTTCTGCATCAACACAAAGCTTTACGCCCTCATTCTTGTCAATGTAATTATTCGTATCAAAATATTGCAGTAATGATGGGGATGGATTTGGCTGAGCACAGAAGAGCACAATATTATTACGATTCATAAGCTCAAAAAGCAGCACCACATTCTCCTCATGAAGCTCCCCTAATTCATCTAAAGGCCAATGAATTCTAATATTGTTGTCTTTACACAAATAACGAGTTAATCCGCAGAAAATCACAATAATAGCTAATTTAGAAATACCTCTGCTAGAAAGTCCTGAGAGATCGCTATCTGAGCGGATTTGAACTAAACGGCCATTCTCTCGTAAAGATATCCTAAGAGAAACCAATGATTCCAAATTAGTCGAAATATGACAGCTTTTTAACGCATCATTAGTTTTTTCAAAAGCATTTAAAAACTCATAGCTTGGGACACTGTAATTTTCCAAATAATCTTGATAAAGCTTAGAAAAATTAGCCAAAGGCTGCCATAAATCCTGCTCTTCAACCTTAGAGAGCAGTTCAATCTGAATATCGCTAAGACTTGTAAATGGATTATCTAAAGAAACCTTCTTGCCAAACTCTCTTGATAAATGAGCTACTTTTGAATTAAAAGCCTGCAGACTTACATAAAAATTCATAAATGATTGTGCTGCAGAGCGTACACTTTCAATTACAGTCTGTTCATGCAAAGGAATAATCTCATCTAAAAGCTTCTGCAAATCATCGATACAAGAAATAGCAAAGGCTTGACTGTAAATATCGCCTTTATAATTCTCACGCCTTATAGACAGCAGCTCATTCCACGACTTAGAGATTACATTTTCCTGTACCTGTAATTGCAAGATCTTATCTACTCTTGATACAGCCTCTTCTAATTCCCTGCCGTATTCATGAGCTTCTTTGATCAAATTTTGAGCTAAATGAGTCAGCTCATAGGCAATTTCTATAGGCTCAATTGCAACTTTCTCAATATCTTCATAAAGATCAGATTTAATCTCATTCTCTAAGGTAATATTGATACACTGCGCTAATTCACGGCATTCATCGTTTGCTGTCATCAAGCGCTGATGCAATTCTTTTAAGCCAATTTTTTTAACCTCGCTATTACGCTTAAAATCACTTTCAAGCCGGTATAAATCATTATTTAAATTATCAAGCTCTCCTTTATATTGATGCAGCTCAGAGGTTAAATCTTCAAATAAAACCCATTCATTTTTTTCCCAATTTTTATAATTTAAAATCAGCTGCTGAGACTTTTCTATATTTTCAACCTCTAAAGAAGCCTGCATATAGGCGTCTTTAGCTTGACGAACAACTAAAGGATCTAACCCTTGCTCTTGCAAAGAAGCATACTGTACTCTTTCCAGCTGCTCCTTTTGCAGCTTGTAATCGGCCTTCTCTTTTTCTAACTGCTCTTGCCATTGCTTTTGATGTTCTAAAATAGGATCGCGCTTTTGCGCATAAAAAGCAGTAATTTCATTGCAGCGCTCTAAATATCTATTTTTGATATCAGAAAGCATCTGCTCAGTGTGTGCATCAAATTCTGAAAGCTGCTTTTTACAGACAGCTAAATCATTCAAAAATTTCTCGCTGCGTTTTTGACCGTTAATTTTAATCTCAGCTTTAAAAGAATCACAAAGATTTTTCTGAGCAGAAATTTCTTTTTGTTCCTTTTCAATATCAAGTGACAGGCGCTGCACCTTAGCCTGCAAAATTTGCTGCTCTTTTTGTACTTTATTTAAAATCCCTTTATCGCGTATCTCATCCCGCTGCAATTTCTCAAGCTGCAATACAGCCTCTTCCCGCAGTCTTTCAAGCTCAGTTGTCTTTAAAAGATACTGCGGAGTTTCTATGGCATCATAATCAAGCCTAATTCCAAAAAAGGAATCTTCATTTTTCAAGTATTCTGGCTTTAAATTGACTCTCGATAAAAGACTAGGATTTATAACCTTCCCTAAATGCTCTCGCCACTTAGGGTTTACATCTTCTAAAAAGGTCTGAAAAGCCCCCTCCTGAGGATAAAGCTGTCCTTTTAAATGCTCTATTTCATCAACTAGTTTAGCTATTTCTTCCTTAAGCTTAGCAAAATTCTGCTTGAGAATTGCCAGCTTATCATTTTGTTTGGATAAATCCTTAGTTACAGCAATAAGCTCAGACTGCCTTTCTTCCTGTTTAAAGCTTAAATCTTCAAGCTGCTTTTTATAAGCTAAGCTCTTTTTAGCCTCCTCTTCTGTCGGCAATTTAGAAGCTTCAGCTTGCAATGAAAGCTCTAGAATCTGATCATTTAAAGCTTGTTTATCTAGCCTGCGCTCATCACGCCGCTTGTCGCACTCACTTTCAAAATTTAAGCGCTCTTTATTTTTAGCCTCATGAAGATCTTCATTAAGCTCACTTAATTTTTGTTTATAAGAATTCAAGGCTTCATTGATATCTTGGCAATTGCTATGATGTTTGCCGCTTAAAATCAAAAGCTTACTTTCAAAATCCTTAATAAGCTTATCTTGCGTAGCCTTGATATTGTCATAATGCTCTTTTAGAGAATTAGCCCTGTTTTTATAAAAGGATAAATTATCATAACGCGCAATAAGCTCATTTACATTCTGCTCATCATAACTATTACGCTCCTGCTGCAGTTCATCTAATCTTTTCTCATGGCTTACGATCAAGCGTTCCTTAGTATTCTTTTGTAAAGACAATTCGGAAGATTTTTGCGAGAATTCATCTTTAATGGCATTTAATTCCTCTTCCTGAGCTTTGATCGATGCTTGCAGGCTTTCAGCTCTTTTCTGTACCTTATCTTTATAGCTGTTTATAAATTCATAACAAGACAATATCTTGCCTAAAACTTCTTTTAATGCAGATTTCAGCTCTAAAGCAGCTCTCAGCTGCGGTTCTTTTTTCTTTACCTCTAAAATAGCTCTCAAAGTATGACTTTGTATGCTTTTTTCATCAACAACAGGAACCCCAATATGAATGGAATTATCTAAATAACAATCTACTAACATGACGCGCAATTGTTCTAACAGGCGAGAATTACGGATCATGATTGAAGTCAAAGCTCCCATATGCTGCATTTCATCTTGAGGCTTGCATAAGGAAAACTCCCTAGCTGCAGCAATATTCTGCTGACGATTTTTTAATAAACGCTGCCTCCCATTTTGAATAATGGTCCGGTAATCCAAAGTTGAGCTTAACTGCAGACTGACATGATAATTCTTTGCAATATAAGACTTTAGCCATTCGCGAGTATCATTAAACTCTGCATGTGCTCGCATATTTTCTAAAGAAAACAGATCTTTGCCGCTGCAAGAGACAAAACGGTAATAAAGCATAGAAGCATTACTGTATAAAACTACGCAACGCTCCTCTCCCTGATGCAAATATTCAAAAGCAATCATCGATGAAGGAGAAGGAAGGTAATACTGCACAAATGAAAGTTTGCCCGCCTCTCTTGAAACAACTGCATTAGGCTCAGCCCCGTAAAAAATTGGAATTAAGCTTAAAAGTGAAGTTTTACCGGCGCCATTATTACCAGTATTATTGGTATTGCCTTGACAATTAACTTCTACAAAACGGTTATTAAAATAGGATTTATATAAATATATTTTTAAAAGCCCAGAGGCTTTTTGAGCAGCACTAGGCTCATAAGCATTTGAGATTTGCGGTGAAATATCGCTCATAAATTTTTAGAACTTAGACTTGAGAAGTATAAGAAAATTTTCAGGAAGTAAATTATATTTTCAAAAATATGCGCATATTTTTGAAAATATAATCATCTTTAAAAAATGCCCCCAGACATGAGGGCATTTTGACATTAAAATTTAAATTAGCCTACAAATACGCGAGCATTGCGGAATAAGCGAACCCATGGGCTATCTTCACGCCATGAGTCTGGGTGCCAGGAGTTGCAAATTGCACGCATTACACGCTCCGGATGCGGCATCATAACCGTAAAGCGTCCATCTGGAGTAGTTACAGCAGTAATACCCTCAGGAGATCCATTAGGATTTAACGGATAAACCTCTGTAGGCTTGCCGTTATGATCGACATATCGAGCTGCTACTAAGTTTGCACTCTTTAAGGCTTGCAGCTGAGCATCATTCTTAAACTCAGCCCTGCCCTCGCCATGAGATACCACAATAGGCATCATTGACCCCTGCATATTAGCAAACAGTATAGATGGGCTTTGAGTAATCTCAACTTCAACAAAACGAGCTTCAAAACGTTCTGACTTATTAGTTACGAAACGCGGCCAGTTTTCGGCACCAGGGATCAAGCTGCTCAAAGTTGACATCATCTGACAGCCGTTGCAAACACCTAAGGCAAAGGTATCCTTACGGTTAAAGAAGCGAGCAAACTCATCTGCAGCTTTAGAGTTAAAGAGGACTGATTTAGCCCAGCCTTCGCCTGCACCTAAAACGTCACCATAAGAGAAACCGCCGCAAGCGGCAAAGCCCTTAAAATCATCTAACTTAACTGCACCTGAGAGAATATCGCTCATGTGGACATCAATGCAGCTGAATCCGGCACGATTAAAGGCCGCCGCCATTTCACTTTGAGAATTAACGCCCTGCTCGCGCAGAATAGCGATCTTAGGGTTGATGCCTCTGGAAATGAAAGGAGCTGCTACATCTTCATTTAGATCATAGCTTAAATTTACAAATAAGCCTTTATCATCAGATTCATTCTTAGCTTCAAATTCCTGAAGAGCGCACTCTGGATTATCACGCAGCTTCTGCATCTGATAAGTGGTCTCAGCCCAAATGGTTCTGAAGTAGCTGCGTTCCTCATTGATAACATCAACGCCGTCGCGGCTAAAGACGATATGATCATCTGCTCTCAATGAGCCGATATTGAATGAGCAATTAGCTAAGCCATGACCTGAAAGGATATTTAAAACAGTCTCAACATCATCTGTTAAGACCTGCATAACTACACCAGGCTCCTCAGCAAAAAGTACGCCCAAATCTGACTCACCCAATACATCCATCTTGATGTCAACACCAGTATGACCGGCAAAAGCCATCTCACAGATAGTCGTAAATAAGCCGCCATCAGAAATGTCATGATATGCTAAGATCTTGCCCTTACGATTTAAGAACTGTACGGCATCAAACAGTCCCTTAAGTCTTATAGGATGGTCTAAATCAGCGCATCTGCTGCCTAACTGACGATATACCTGCGTTAAGGCCGAACCGCCTAAACGATTCTGTCTCTCTCCTAGATCAACATAAATCAGAGAAGTCTGCCCCTTATCCGTACGCAACTGCGGAGTCAAAGTACGTCTAACATCTTCAACGCGAGCAAATGCAGTAATGATTAAGGACATAGGAGCTGTTACAGTATGAGTCTTGCCATCCTGCTCCCAGGTAGTCTTCATGGACATAGAATCCTTGCCTACAGGAACAGTAATTCCCAGCTCAGGACAAATCTCCATACCTAAAGTGCGCACTGCTTCAAATAAGCCTGCATCCTCACCAGGATGACCATTAGGAGCCATCCAGTTTGCAGACAGCTTAACGCGGTTTAATTCGCCGATATCCGCAGCAGCTATATTAGTTACAGCCTCAGCTACAGCTAAGCGTACAGAAGCTGCGTGATCTAATAAAGCTACAGGAGTCCTCTCACCCATAGCACCAGCTTCACCGTGATAGCTATCATAAGAAGCTGCCGTAACAGCAACATCAGATACCGGAACCTGCCAAGGGCCTACCATCTGATCACGGGCAACGGAGCCGGTAACAGAACGGTCGCCGATAGTAATTAAGAAGGTCTTCTCTGCTACAGAAGGTAAGCGTAAAACGCGCTCACAAGCATCCTTAACGCTAATTCCCTCTTCATTGAACTCAGGTGAATTCTGAGAGGCACTAACAACCTTCTTATGAACGCGCGGCGGTTTGCCTAAAAGAATATCCAAAGGCAAATCGATAGGCTTATTGCCAAAGTAAGGATCTTCTAAAACAACGCGTCTTTCGGCTGTGGCCTCGCCAATTACAGCATATTGAGCACGCTCGCGCTTACAGAAGCCCTCAAAGACATCAAAGCGTTCTGGCATTACAGCCAAAACATAACGCTCCTGAGACTCATTGCACCAAATCTGTAAAGGAGTCATGCCTGGTTCATCATTTGGAATAGCACGCAAATTGAAGCGGCCGCCTACACCGCCATCAGAAACTAGTTCAGGCATAGCATTAGATAAGCCGCCGGCACCGACATCATGAATAAACATGATAGGATTTTCATCGCCTAATTCCCAGCAGGCATCGATAACCTCTTGACAGCGGCGCTGCATCTCAGGGTTACCGCGCTGTACTGAAGCGAAATCTAGATCTGCAGATGATGCTCCAGAGTTCATAGAGGAGGCTGCACCGCCGCCTAAGCCGATATTCATTGCCGGACCGCCTAAGACAATAAGCTTTGCGCCCGGATCAATATGATCTTTATTGATATGCTGACGACGAATATTACCCCAGCCGCCGGCAAGCATAATAGGCTTATGGTAGCCTCTTACTTCACGGCCATTGAAGGAGTTAACCTCTTCCTCATAGGTACGGAAATAACCGCAAAGATTAGGTCTGCCGAATTCATTATTAAAGCTTGCAGCTCCTAACGGGCCTTCAATCATAATTTGTAAGGCAGATGCCAAGCGATCAGGCTTGCCGAAATCCTGCTCCCAAGGTCTGACAGCTCCAGGAATACGCAGATTAGAAACAGTGAAGCCGCAAACACCTGCTTTAGGACGAGAGCCTACGCCTGTAGCTCCCTCATCACGAATTTCACCGCCTGAACCTGTTGCAGCACCTGGGAATGGAGAAATGGCTGTCGGATGGTTGTGAGTCTCAACCTTCATCAAAATAGGCATATCTTCTTCATGATACGCCCACTGATGGTCTGGATTAGGATAGAAACGGCCAGCCTTAGAACCCTCCATAACAGCAGCATTATCTTTATATGCAGATAATACATACTCAGGATGAGTCTTATAGGTATTGCGGATCATGCCAAAGAGAGAATTTTCCTCGCTCTTGCCATCGATTTCCCAAGCGGCATTAAAAACTTTATGACGGCAATGCTCAGAGTTCATTTGAGCAAACATATAAAGCTCTATATCCGTAGGATCTCGGCCTAAATCTTTAAAGCTGTCTAATAGATATTCCATCTCAGGCTCAGATAAGGCTAATCCTAAATTGACATTGGCCTCTTTTAGCGCTTCCATGCCGCCTGTAGTTAAAGCTACAGTGGTATATGGCTTAGGAGATTGTCTTTCGAATAAAGCTATGCCCGCATCAATGCTGTCTAAAACATTCTCCATCATACGATCATAAAGATGAGAAGCAATGCGCTGACGCTCTTCCTGAGAGAAAGATCCCGATGAGGCGACGATATGCCAGGCAATGCCGCGCTCTAATCTTCTAATTTTATTTAAGCCGCAGTTATGGGCAATATCAGTAGCCTTAGATGACCACGGGGAAATAGTTCCGACACGCGGTACGACGAAGAATAAATCACCATCCTCGTTAACAATTTCAGAAGTAGGCCCATAGCTTAGAATTTTTTCTAAGACAACCTGCTCCTCAGCAGTTAAATCAGCTTCAACATCAACAAGATGAATGAAGTTAGCACAGATAGATTTAACTTTGATGCCTTCAGATTCAAAGGCTTGAAGTAATTTCTCAATTCGGAACGATGAAACGGCCGACGAACCACGCATGATAATCATAGATAGGAGTCCTGCTCATTCAATGCAAATATGAAAGGTATGCCTTACGGCAAGAATGGCCATATTTTACCATAACTGCAGAAAAACACGGCGCTTTAAGCTTCAAGAGGACCTTACTTTTAATGTTTTTTTAAATATAAAAGCAAAAATTACACAAAATTAACAAGAATTTTTAACAAAAATAAAATTTAAGCCGCATAATTAATATATATAAGTGAATATTAAGTTGCTATAATCGAAAGGCTAGATCTAGGAGATAATAATGAAACGTTCAGCCTCAAAGCTTAAAACCCATTCTGCGGTAAACAGAACTCGCAGACGCAGAATTTTTATGAAAAATGCCAAAGCTCGCCTGCAATCACGCCGTGAGGTATTTTTTATTCAAGAAAGTGCTTAGCTCATCTAATCAGGTAAATAATAAAAATCTAATTTTTAGCTTTTCAAAATAAAAAAATTCCCTTTTTTTAATAAAATCAATTTTTTATTTTAAGCCCCAGCTTATAACTAAGCTAAATAAAAGTTTTTTATCTTTAATTTAAAAATACCGCCTCTAGTATGGCCCCAGAAATTGATCACTTAAGTTTCTAGGTCATACTAACAGAATT
>CAJKNC010000059.1 GCA_905201175.1 uncultured Succinatimonas sp. | reverse complement strand
TCGGCTGTTGCCGCAGTTGCTGCCGTAGGCAAGACTTTATTGCCTGAAGCTGAAAAAACCGGCATGAACAAGGAACTATTTGCTGCAGCCAATATCGCTTCAGGACCTACAGGACAAATCATTCCTCCAAGCAACGGCATGATTGTCTATTCTGTAGTTTCAGGCGGTACCTCAATCGGAGCTCTGTTCTTAGCTGGATATCTGCCAGGCATCTTAATGGGCTTATGCTCAACTTTAGTTGTAGCAATTTATTTAAAGCTGCATCCGACCTGGGCCGGCAAAAATCAAGAGCATAAATATACTCTATCTCAGGTATTAGTTGTTATCTGGCGCGCTCTGCCTTCACTTTTAATGATCGTAGTAGTTATCGGCGGCATCATCACCGGCATCTACACTGCAACAGAAGCTGCCTGCTCGGCTGTAGTATATGCTCTGATACTGTCTTTAATCTACAAGCAGATCAACACTAAGATTTTATTAGAAGTTGCTCGCGACACTATGAATATCAGCTGCATGGTGCTCTTCCTCATCGGCTGCTCTTCTGTAATGTCCTATGTTCTAGCTTATACTCAAATTCCTAAGCTCATCGCAACCTCAATGCTAGGCTTAACTGACAGCCCATTCATGATCCTGCTGCTCATGAACATAATATTGCTTATCGTCGGCATGTTCATGGATTTAACTCCGGCTGTACTGATCTTCACGCCTATATTCCTGCCAATTGTCACTCAATTAGGTATGGATCCGGTACATTTCGGTATCATGATCCTCTTTAATCTCTGCGTAGGAATCACTACCCCTCCTGTAGGTGCAGCGCTCTTCGTCGGCTGCTCTATTACCGGAGTATCAATTGAAAGAGTAACTAAGATGCTGATTCCATTCTTTATCGCAACCATAGGCGGATTGATGATCGTAACCTATGTACCAGAATTGTCATTAGCTATTCCACGCTTTGCCGGCATGATTAACTAAACTAAGGAGACTATAATGTTGAAAGATAATAACTGCTTTTACTGCGAAGACGGTGAAAAACGTAAAAGCTTAATGATCGAGATTTGCAGATTTGAAACCTCCACTTTATATCTCAATCGCGATCAAAAGCACTTAGGCCGCGTAGTTTTAAAATATAACGAGCACAAAACCGATCCCTCAGAGCTTACTCCTGAGGAAAATCAAAAATTCTTCGGCGAACTTGCTTGCGTAGCTAAGGCAATTATGGAGTTATTCCATCCAGACAAGATTAACTATGCTATATACGGAGACTTAGTTCCTCATCTGCACGTACACATCGTGCCTAAGTATAAGGATGGACTGCACTGGGGCGGGCCTTTCTTAGATACTTGTGAGAAAAAATTATTGAGCGATAATGAATACGAAGAATTAATTGCCAAGTTTAAGCAGGCTTTAGGTAAATAAGGATAAAAAATGTTGAACTTTAATTTTTATCGTCCCACTGATTTCTATTTTGGTAAAGGTCAGGAAAATAATGCCGGTGAAATTTGTAAAAAATACGGCGGCACCAAGATTTTAGTACACTTCGGCGGCGGCAGTGCGGTAAAGTCAGGCTTAATTGACCGCGTCCTGGCTTCAATCAAGAATGCCGGCTTAGAGGCAATCACTCTAGGCGGAGTACAGCCTAACCCGATGTCTGATTTAGTTTATAAGGGTATTGAGCTTTGCCGCAAAGAGAAAGTAGATATGATCTTAGCCGTAGGCGGCGGCAGCGTTATTGACAGTGCTAAAGCTATTTCTCACGGCGTTAATTATGACGGGGATTTCTGGGATTTCTTTATTGGTAAAGCAGCTCCGCAGAATTCTCTGCCGGTAGGCTCTGTTCTAACTATAGCCGCTGCCGGCTCCGAGGGTTCCAACAGCTGCGTAATTTCCCATTATATGGACGGCGTTTTAAAGAAAAAAGGTCTCTCTAGCCAAAACAATGTTCCTAAGTTTGCCATCATGAATCCTGAGCTTACTGAGACTCTGCCTCCTTTCCAGACTGCCTGCGGCGCTTGCGATATTATGTGCCACGTTATGGAGCGTTATTTCACTAATACCCGCGACGTCTTATTGACAGATGAATTATGCGAGGCTGTATTGCGTACCGTTAAGGTCATGCTTCCGCGCGTTATGAAAAATCCTAAAGATTATGAAGCGCGCGCTAATATAATGTGGGCCGGTACCTTAGCTCATAACAATACCTGCGGCGTTGACCGCGAGCAGGATTGGGGCAGCCACCGTATTGAACATGAGCTTTCAGCTTTATATAACTGTGCTCATGGCGCAGGCTTAGCGGTGATAACTCCGGCATGGATGGAAAACGTTTATAAACATGACGTTATGCGCTTTGCCCGCTTTGCCGTAAATGTCTTCGGCTGCCAGATGGATTATGAAAATCCTGAAAATACCGCTTTAGCCGGTATTAAAGCATTAAGAGCTCTCTGGGGCGAGGCTGGTCTCCCGCTGAACTTTGAGCAGCTAGGAGCTAAGCGCGAGGATATTCCGGTATTGCTCAAAAACTTAGGCGACAAAGATCATACCGAAGGCCATTTTGTAGTCTTGCATATGGATGAAATTAAGAAGATTTTTGAAACCGCTGCAGATTATAAAGCCTAAATAAATTTCTCTTCATAATAACTTAAATTTAAGCCTGAATCTTATTCAGGCTTTTTTTGCACTTCTACGAATAGTAAATCACCTGCAAGGTTAATTGACATCCTTCCCGTCCTAAAGGCCGAGGATCCCTGCTGCTAAACAACACCGCTGTCAGCTGCAGCGGGTTCATAGCGAGGTTCGCTTAACAGACCAGGCCCTGTCCTTTTTCAGACATTTTATGCAGCGTTGATATTTTATGTAAAAAATTATTGCCAATGCCGGTTTTTCTCTTATGCAGCAGCGAGAATTTTTTAATGCTTTTTATATTGCTTGTCCCAGTATTCTTATGTTTAATTCTCCTTTGCTGTAAGGCAATTTTGTTCTCTAGAGGTTTTAATCTTTCCTCAAGAGTATTGCTGAGGCTGCCGTCACTTAAAGTTAAAAATCTTATGTCTTCCATATCAATGCCAGCTGCGGTATTAATATTTGGTAACATAATTTAATTACTTAAGATAAATTCACATTAAATGGAAGCATGACTGCCATCTGCTTATTTTTCTTACGTTAACGTGCTTGGTTATTCCTTTCAGCTTTCTTGAGCTTAGATATCTTACATATCCTATTTTAGAAAGAAACATCCTGCCATTATCTTCTTTAACCTTAAAGCTCTGCATATAGCAAAAACCGTCATCACTGAGACTTTTCTTATCCGTCTTTGCCTTAAAAAAACTTTTTTGGGCGTAATTGAATGAATACTGATTTAGAGTAGGTATAACACATATAGCTTTAGCTTCTTCTCACAGCTGTATCCCCGCCTTAAAGACCGAAGTTTTAGCAGCTGATCTTTTTTAGATAAAACACATCCTTAGATAAGCTTAAAAATACAAAAAAGCCCTGATATGAATAAGATATCAGAGCTTTGTAAAGATCCATGAAAAAGCTAAACAAAAATCGGTGAAGCCTGAATTTAATCACCTCCACCGATTTTAAGCTGCATTTATATTTTTTTAATTAAATGGCTTCTTCGTTCTCTTCGCCAGTACGAATACGAATTATTCTTTCGACATTTGAAATGAAGATTTTGCCATCGCCGATTTTACCTGTGTGTGCAGCATTAATAATAGCCTCCACGCACTTGTCGGTATCCTCGTCAGCAACTACAATTTCAAGCTTGCACTTAGGCAAGAAGTCAACTACATACTCAGCACCGCGATAAAGCTCGGTATGTCCTTTTTGACGGCCGAAGCCTTTAACATCAGAAACAGTTAAACCTGCAATACCAATATCAGCTAAAGCCTCTCGTACATCATCAAGCTTAAAGGGTTTTATAATTGCGCTAATTCTTTTCATAAAATGCTCCATTATACGACTATAAGTTGTAACCACGCTCGCCGTGAGTGGATAAATCCAAGCCTTCAGACTCAGCATCAGCATCAACACGTAAACCAAAGAGCATTGAAGCTAACTTAAAGGCAATCACAGAAACAACTGCAGACCAGATAATTGAGATTATAACTGACATAAATTGGCCATAGAATTGACCGGCAATTGAATCCCAACCAGCCTTAAAGCCTGTTCCGCCTAATGATGGAGCACAGAATACGCCTGTTAATAAAGCACCTACAATAGCACCGATACCATGAACACCGAATACGTCTAAGGAATCATCAATACCGGTTAGCTTCTTAAAGCCGTGAACGCCCCACAAGCAAGCCAGTGCAGCAACGATGCCGATAGCAATTGCGCCGCAAGGACCAACGTAAGCACAGGCAGGAGTAATGGCAACCAAGCCGGCTAAAACACCTGAAGCAGTACCCAAAGTAGATGGCTTTCTAAAGAGGATCCACTCAGCGAACATCCAGGTTAAAGCAGCTACTGCCGGGCATAAAACAGTATTGATAAAGGCTAATGAGGATACGCCGTCAGCGATTAATTCAGAACCTGCGTTGAAGCCTAACCAGCCGATCCACAATAAAGAAGCACCAATATAGGTTAAGCCTAAGTTATGAGGAGCTAATATGACACGGCCTAAATCTTGACGCTTACCAAGCATGCAAGCACCGATAATACCGCAGACACCAGCATTAATATGAACAACTGTACCGCCGGCGAAATCATAGGCATGGAAAGTAGAATCAATAAATCCTCCGCCCCAAACCTGGTGAGCTAAAGGAGCATAGGATAATAAGATCCATACGCCAACAGCAAACAGCAAGGATTGGAACTTAATGCGCTCAACCATTGCACCTACAATTAAGCAGGAAGAAATAGCACAGAAAGCGCCTTGGAAAATTACCCAGGTATACTCAGATAAGCTTCCTGAAAGGCTATCAACGCCAATGCCTAATAATAAGGTCTTTCCAAAGCCACCGAAGAAGCTTCCTAAAAAGCCGTCAGTAGGACCAAAAGCAAAGCTGTAGCCTAAAATGCACCATAAAACTATAGCAATAGAAAAAATTGCTAAGCATTGTTCCATGGTAGACAAAACGTTTTTAGCTCTAACTAAGCCGCCATAAAATAAACCGATGCCCGGAATTGACATCAATAATACAAGCATAGCTGATATTAGGATAAAACCGTTTGAAGCTACGTCTAAACTTGGGACAGCTTCTTCAGCATGAGCTACTGACAATAATGCTGCCCACAATAGAGCAAATTTTAAAACTCTCATAAATTTTCTCCTCTAACACAGTATTATTTCTAACTGTATTTTTACAATAGCGCCTTAAAATTTATGCTTCAATTGACAGCACAAAAGTGGATCACTTTTAAAAGTCTTTTGTGAAACTGCACTAATTAGGAACACTATTTTCCCTAAAATAGTTAAAAATTTGCGCTAGATTACAAGAATAAAAAAATATATGAGAAAAAAATAAAAAAAATCCTCTAAAAAAATTTAGAGGACTAACTATTAGTTCAAATTTGAGTTTATTTTGATCAGAGTATCCGTATAAAAATCAGTACTATTATTACTGTCAATAAGTCCAGAAAGTGCTTGATAGGCTCTTTTAATGGCATGATATCCTTGTCTTTGAGGCTGCTGACAAACTACAAATTTAATAATTCCAGCCTTCACAAGCTCGCGAGTAGCATAAATATCATCAAAAGCCACTGCAATTATCTTAGGATCGCCGTGAGCAATTAATGATGCTCCTACGCCCTGCACGCCTGCTCCTGCAATGTATATACAATTTATCTCTGCGTGCTCCTGCAGCATTTTGGAGGTTAATTGCTGTGAGAGAATATCAGAATCATTGCATTCTACGATATCTACTATCTTGTAATTGACCTTAAGTTCACTAAGCTCACTCTTTAAGCCTTCAATACGCAAATTATGGCCAAGCATAAGCTTAGAACCGGTAACAATAAGAATATTTAAAGGATCGTCCCTAGCAATCAGAGCCAACATTCCCGCACAGGTTTTGCCTGCATTTAGATAATCAGATCCTACATAGCACAGACGATGAGCATGCTCAACGTCAGTATTTACTAAAATGACATGAATTCCATTGGAGGTGCAGTAATCTATTTTTTCGCAAATCTCCGGGGTATTGATAGTAGCTAGGCATAAAGCCTTACAGCCCTGACTTAAAAGATCGTCTATAGCCTCAAGGTGCTCTTTTAGATTATATCCCTGCAAATTCTTCATAATAACCTTAACGCCTAAATCGGAAAATTCGTCATTAGCGTTATTCATTCCTTCGATGATACTATCAAAAAAAGCATTTCCCACCGAAGGCAGCAAAGCACCGATCTTATAAGGCTCCCTATAGGTAGCCAAAGCCCTGCCGGCACGATTAGGAACATAGCCAAGCTCACGCGCCAAAGTTTTTACCTTAAGAGCAACCTCAGGCTTTACTGCACCGCGATTATGAAGCACGCGATCAACCGTGCCTCGGGAAACTCCACATGCCTCGGCTAAAGTTTTAACGGTTACATTCATAAAAATCAGCCCTCAATCTTAAAATCAAGAAGAATCTCCGCCTCCTGCAGATAAAAGCTTTCAGCAAATCAACACCCAAATGCTTTTTTTTAATACAGCAAACTTAAAAAAAACAAAACTTAGATAATTAACTTCGAAATTTTTGAGATTCAGAATAAATATTATGCATCTTTTAAGCAAAAAAGATTTTGAGCCATAACTAAAATGACCTAAAAATTTCTTATATTACATAAAAATTCTTCAAGATTCACTATTTCTTTAAGGCCTTCAATTAAATGCAGAATTTTGATTAATTGAAGGCTTGAGAAACTCCCCGAAATTTATGGGGAGCTATGAGATTAGGCAAATGGATTTTCAGTCGGGTATAAAACGCCTGCCGGCTGATTATAATTAATAGTCTTGACTCCTAGCATGGTAAAGACATCATATAAGGCTTTACCATAGTGGCCAAAAGCTACTGCTCCATGATGAGGATAATGCTTAGCAATTAATACATGACGATAGAAGCGTCCCATCTCATTGATAGCAAAAATGCCGATGCCGCCAAATGAGCGGGTACCCACCGGTAAAACCTCACCTTGAGCAACATAAGCCTGCAAGGTAGTATCTGGCAAGGTCTGCAGTCTAAAGAAAGTAATCGGTCCTGCCTGAATATCGCCCTCTAAAGTTCCGCGAGTAAAATCAGGCTCCGATCCCTCCGGCTCTAAAAGACGATGCTGAATGATCTGATAGTTAATCTTGCCTAGCTTTAAATTGCACTCAGTTGAAGTTGTGAGCTTGCAGAAAGGAGTATTGCCGCAATGGAAGCCCATAAAGGTATCAGTAAGCTTATACTGAGGGTACTTAGGAGCAATGTCTTCTTTGTATAAATCCTCAGGAACGGAATTGTTGATATCCAATAAGGTTACAGCATCGCCGGATACGCAGGCGCCGATATATTCTGAAAGAGCACCGAAGATATCAACCTCGCAGGCTACAGGAATTCCTCTTGAGGTTAAGCGGGAATTAACATAGCAGGGCTCAAAGCCAAACTCCTCAGGGAAAGCAGGCCAGCATTTATCTGCAAAGCATACGTATTTTCTTGCACCCTTATGATCACGAGCCCAATCTAATAAAGTTAATTCAAACTGAGCCATGCGCTCTAAAAGATCCGGATAAGTATTACCCTGACCTAATTCCTTTTCCATATCAGCGACAACAGCAGGAATGCGCTCATCGCCTTCATGCTTGCGGTATGCTACTAATAAATCAAGCTCGGAATTTTCCTCAATCTCTACGCCCAAATCATATAATCCCTTAATCGGAGCATTGCAGGCAAAGAAATCCTGAGGACGCGGACCAAAAGAGATAATTTTTAAGTTTGCTAAGCCTAAAAGAGCACGTGCAACCGGAATATACTCCTCGATCATCTTAGCTAGATCAGCTGCAGTTCCAACCGGATACTCAGGAATAAAGCCCTTGAGCTTGCGCAAGCCCAGATTGTAGGAGCAGTTTAGCATGCCGCAATAAGCATCGCCGCGTCCGTCAACGAGATCGCTGCCTGACTCCTCGGCTGCTGCAACAAACATGCACGGGCCGTCAAAATATTTAGCAATTAAGGTCTCAGGAGTTTCAGGACCGAAGTTTCCTAAAAATACGACTAAGCTGTTGCAGCCTTTATCTTTAGCCTCAGCTACAGCCTTAAGACAATCATTTTCGTTTTCAACTGTAACTTTAATTTCTTCGATATTGAGTTTTTTCTGCCCGCACTCTTTGATAATAGCGGCGCGGCGGCGCTCAGATAGGCTTCTGATAAAGCAGTCTCGAGAAACCGCAATCAATCCTAATTTAACTTCAGGAATATTTGATTCTTGCATAAAATTCTCCTAAATAATTTAAATTTTATTTTAAAACGATATTTTCGCCGATAAGTTTTCCTGCAGTAAGCTCTGCTCTGCCTTCAGGAGAATCCTTATGAGCAAACAGCCATTTATTGTTATGGGTTAAAAAGCCGGCCTCACCGGCAGTTCCTACGCCTTCAGGACGGGCTGTATTAGTATCACGCGGTAAAACACAGCACATTCTGAAATAATCCTCGCCATCACCTGTACACGGGGCATAATGCAAGGTGGTCTCATAGAAAAGCACAGCTGTGCCGGCTTTCATCAAGAAAACCTCAACAGCCTCAGTATCAATGATGCCGTTATGAATTGCATTTACTGGAGCTACCATCAATAAGGTATCTTTTTCACAGATGTTAAGCTCGCTATTACGATGATATTCAAGGCAATTTAAGGTGCGGTTGTGACCGTTGCAGTAGCCGATTTGAATTTTTAGGCCGCCAAAAACCTGATTTTGAAATTGATTTACAAGTGCGGGAGTTTCCAAGGACGGCTCAGATGCTACATAAACTGTCCCTTCTTTAGGTACAGGAGTTTTTTTGAGCAGTTCTACAGCCTGCTTTGAATCAATATCATAAATAACCTTGCCATAGCGCTCAAACTCCACGCTCTCTACAGTCTTATATTCTTTATTGCCCCCATCTAAAAACTCTCTTAAAGCTGCAAGTTTATGGAAGGCCGGACGCATGAGAGGATATAAGCTGGAATAAAGCTTATAAATCTCATCATAAGAGCATTTATGATCATCTATAGGAGCTGAAAATACTGAAGACTTCTTAATGCAAATATCACACCCTTCTTCAACAGAGGAGAAAATTTTTGCCGCAACGCCTGCCAAAATTGCCGCGCCTAAAGCAGGTCCCTCTTTAGATACCGTAGTCTCGACCTTGCAATTTAAAACATCTGCCAGCATCTGACGCCATAATGGAGATGAGGCCCCGCCGCCGCAGGCTATAAGAGTATCAGGAACAATTTCCATCTCGTTTAAAACATGTAAATTATGGCGCTGCGACATAGTAACGCCCTCTAAAACAGCTCGAGTCAGATGAGCTTTGCTGTGACGGGCACTTAAGCCGAAAAATACGCCTCGAGCCTGAGGATCCAGAATTGGAGAGCGCTCTCCCATAAGATAAGGCAAATAGATTAACCCGTCAGCCCCAAGCGGCGTCTTAGCAGCTGCGTCGGTCATTAAATTATAAACATCACGACCTTCTTGAGCTTCACGCTCCTTTTCAAAGGAGTAGAACTCATCACGCATCCAGCGCAGGGACAATCCTGCAGCTAAGGTACATGACATGGCCGTCCAAGCTCCGGCAACGGCGGCACAAAAAGTATGAACTCTGCCTAAAGGATCAATTGCCGGCTGATTAGTGTGTGCAAATACTACCCCAGAAGTGCCTAAAGTAACAAAAGCCTTTCCTTCAGAGCATACTCCTGTACCTATGGCTGCTGCTGCATTATCACCGGCACCGGCGGCCACAATTGTGCCTTCCTTAAGTCCTGTAAGCTCTGAGGCCTGCTTTGAAATGTACCCAGCACAGTCTGCAGACTCAATAATCTCCGGCAGTAATTTAGGATCAATATCCAAGGCAGCTAAAATCTCTGCAGACCACTGACGCTTTTTTATATCCAAAAGATTAGTGCCGGAAGCATCTGAAACTTCCATAAAAAGCTTGCCTGTCAGACAATAGCGTACATAATCCTTAGGCAGCAAGATGGTGCGGCACTTAGCGTAGATTTCAGGCTCGTTTTCACGAACCCATAAAATTTTTGAGGCTGTAAAGCCTGGTAAAGCTGGATTTGCCGTAATATCAATAAGACGCTGCCCGCCGACGCGTTCTGTAATTTCATCGCACTGCTTAGAAGTTCTTGCATCACACCATAAAATAGAGCGGCGTAAAACATTGCCATCTTTATCCAGCATCACCAGTCCGTGCATCTGTCCTGAAATAGCAAGAGCAGCAATCTCACTTGCATCAGCTCTGCTCTGTACCAGCACATTCTTGATTGAAGCTACTGCCGCTTTCACCCAATCTCGCGGATCCTGCTCAGCCCAGCCGTTTTTAGGCTGATACAAAGGATATTCACGGGTATCTGAAGCAACAGTTTCTCCATTTTGAGTGAATAAGACTGTTTTTGTTCCAGAAGTTCCAAGATCAACTCCAAGCAAATATTTCATATAAACCTTCTCCTTATTACTTAGTACTTACTAGACTGCAGTCTTATCTTTGATAAGCAGCTTAAAGTCATTTATAACAGTAAAAGCAACAGCCAT
>CAJKNC010000058.1 GCA_905201175.1 uncultured Succinatimonas sp. | reverse complement strand
ATAAGGTTTTATGAAAGGCGGCAGCCTTTATTTAAAGGCGTAAATAAAATTAGGATCTTAGGTATTATTTATAGAAAAAATAGGGAAAATTAAAATTTTTTGATAAAAATAGTGTAAAGTCACATAATATATAAATACTAGGTTTTTTAAATTCCTAACCTTTTTATAAAGTTATAATAATACTAATTTTTGTCTATTAAGATAAATTAGAGTGGAGTTCTAAATGGCACGTGTTCGTCTGGCGGTAGTTCAGGATGCTGCAGCTACTATAGAAATTTTAAAGCAATATATTGAAAACCCAATTACCTTAGAGTATGAGGTTCCTTGTATTGCTGATAAAGAAACGCAGATTTTGGCAATTTCTCACGATTATCCTTTTATTGTGATTGAAGACGAATCAGGTGTTATCGGTTATGCTTTTGCCCATCGTAATCTTGAGCAGCCTGGCTTGAGCTGGAATGCAGAGCTGCGTGCCTTTATCAGCTTAAGCAAGCGCGGACATGGCTATGGCTTCATTGCTATGGAAGTATTGTTCGATATTTTAAAATTGCAAAATATCCGCAACGTGTATTCAAATGTTACTGAAGGAAATCCTCGTTCTGTATCCTTACATCGCAAGCTAGGCTTCAATGAGTGCGGTGTTTTGCATAAGACCGGCTTTAAGAATGGCCGCTGGTTAGACGTCAACTTGCTTGAAAAATGCATTTGCGATAATGCAGATACCGAACCTAAGCCTTTTATTCCTTTAAGTGCTGTAGATAAAGCCGCAATTCAGGCAATCTTAGATAAGTACAATGCCAAGCTGTAATTAAAAATATCTCAAAATTTTAAAGGATAGCTTTTAGAGCATAATTAAGTCATAGCCAAAAAAACTATGACTTAATTTTTTTGCAGCTTTTATCATTTAAAGCATATAAGGCTTACTTAAGAGCATTTAAAACAGTCTTTTTGTCCAGCGGTCAAGTATAGGCAATGCTGGCTGTTAGAGAAGCGTAGATTTAATTTTTTTGTTATAATCAGGGGCAAACAAGCATAAGCTTTTATAATAAATAAAAATTTTAAGGCTTTTGCTGTTATAAGTTTTACCGATTTTATTTTTACGGAGTAAATTGTCATGTTCAACATGGGCAATATGATGAAGCAGGCTCAAATGATGCAAGAGCGCCTGCAAAAAGCACAAGACGAAATCGCTAAGATGGAAGTTACCGGTGTGGCAGGTGCAGGTTTAGTTAAGGTCACCATGAACGGCTCTCACGAAGTTCGCCGCGTTGAGATTGATGATCAGGTTGCAGGCAAGGAAGAGAAAGATCTTTTGGAAGATTTAATTGCCGCAGCATTTAATGATGCTCATCGCCGTGTTGAGGAAGGCTCTAAGGAAAAGATGGCTTCTGTAACCGCCGGCATGCAGCTGCCTCCAGGCGTTAAGCTTCCATTCTAAAATGTCATCATCTTCTCTGCTTGATAAGCTTATAAAATCCTTGCAGCTAATGCCTGGGATCGGTCCTATAAGTGCAATGCGCATTGCTTATACTCTTTTAGAGCGTAAGCGCGATTTAGGCATTGAAATGGCTGAGGTTATCAAGCAGGCTCTAGAGCAGATCTCTCGTTGCCCAAGCTGTCAGAATTATAGCGATGAAAAGGGAAAAGAATGTGAAATCTGCTCATCTGCAAGCCGTAAGGCAAATGCAACTTTATGCGTTGTAGAAACCCCGTCAGATGTGCAGGCAATTGAGGATTCCGGTTCTTTTAAAGGGACTTACTTTGTGCTTCATGGACGTTTGTCACCATTAGATGGTATCGGCGTTCAAGAGCTGGGATTAGATATCTTATTTAAAAAGCTGACATCTCAGAAATATAATGAGGTAATCTTAGCCTTGAGCCAGACTGTTGAGGGAAATGCAACGGCTGCGTTTATTAGTAATTTTTGCAAGCGTCATAATATAGAGGTCTCTCAAATTGCCTCAGGCGTACCTATAGGCGGAGATCTTAATTCGGTAGATGGTTCTACCTTAGCTACCTCAATTGCTTATCGCCGTAAAATTTAGCAGAAGTCTAAAGTCACAATAAATAACCGCTTGGGTAATTTTCTCTCTATTGATTAGAATCGCGGGTGTTTTGAAAAAAATTGCTTTATTTCTTGAAAATTAAGCAGGCTATCCCCATATATGCAACCAGTAGTGGTTTTTTACCACAAGTATGGAGATTTTAATAAAAAATGACCGCAACAGTTCATGGCTTTCAGACCCAAGTTACTAAGCTTCTAGATCTTCTTGCCAATTCTCTTTATTCTAACAAAGAAGTTTTTTTACGTGAGTTGATTTCTAATGCTTCAGATGCTATTGATAAGCTTCATTTTATGGCTTTAACTAAGCCGGAGCTTTTAGGGGATGATCCTAACTTCAAGATCCGCATCCGTGCTGACAAAGAATCTCAGACTTTAACCATTTCCGATAATGGCTTAGGCATGACCTTAGATGAGGCAAACAGCCATTTAGGTACTATTGCAGAGTCAGGCACAGAGGCTTTCATGAAGAAGCTGACTGGAGATGCTGCTAAGGATTCACAGCTTATAGGCCAGTTTGGCGTTGGCTTCTATTCAGCCTTTATTGTTGCCGATAAGGTAACTGTTTTATCAAGAAGCGTGGAAGCTCCAGAGAATGAGGGCGTACGCTGGGAATCAGATGGCAATGGTACCTTTGAAAGTGAAAACATTACCCGCAAGAATCGCGGTACCGATATTATCCTGCACTTAAAGGATAGCGAGAAAGAGTTCTTGGAAACCTGGACCTTACGTGATGCTATCACCAAATATTCAGACCATATCTCAACTCCGGTTGAACTCTATGAGGAGCAGTATGAGGCTCCTAAAGAGGGCGAGGATAAGGATGCAAAGCATGAAAGTAAGTTTGAATATGTTCAGGTAAATGATGCTAAGGCTTTATGGACTCGTTCACCTAAGGATATTAAGGATGATGAGTATAAAGAGTTCTATAAGCACTTAAGTCATGATTATCAGGATCCGCTAACCTGGGCGCATAACAAGGTTGAAGGCGACTTAGAATATACATCCTTGCTCTATATTCCGAAGACTGCACCGTGGGATTTATTTACCCGTCAGAATGATCATGGTTTAAAGCTCTATGTGCAGAGAGTCTTTATTATGGATAAGGCTGAGGCTTTCCAGCCTAACTATTTGCGCTTCGTAAAGGGCTTAGTTGATACTAACTCATTGCCATTGAATGTTTCTCGTGAATTATTGCAAGACAGCGCCGTAACACGCAAGCTTAAGAAAGCTTTAACTAAGCGTACCTTGAATATGATCGAGAAGCTGAGCAAGAACAGCGAAGAGTATCAGACTTTCTGGT
The DNA here is from genome assembly GCA_905201175.1 of uncultured Succinatimonas sp. Taxonomy (GTDB): domain Bacteria; phylum Pseudomonadota; class Gammaproteobacteria; order Enterobacterales; family Succinivibrionaceae; genus Succinivibrio. The sequence goes on along the minus strand of CAJKNC010000058.1, from coordinate 7,441 downwards.
CACAGTTTGGTTCTGTAATGAAAGAGGGGCCGGTTGAGGATTATGATAATCGCGATGCTATCTTAAAGCTGTTGCGTTATGCTTCAACTAAGAATGATTCTAATGTACAGAATGTAAGCCTGGATGACTATATCTCTAGAATGGTTGAAGGGCAGGATAAGATCTACTACTTGACTGCAGAGAGCTATGAAGCCGCTTTAAATTCCCCTTACTTAGAGCAATTAAAGAAGAAGGGAATTGAAGTTCTGTTAATGTGGGAACGCATTGATGAGTGGCTCATGGGCAATGTAACTGAGTATGCCGGCAAGGAATTTGTAAGCGCTAATGCTTCTGACTTAAAGTTAGGCAAGCTTGCAGATGAAGATGAGAAGAAGAAGCAGGAGGAAGCTTCAGAGGAGCATAAGGATTTAATTGCTCGCTTCAAGGATGCTTTGGGAGATAAGGTTAAGGACGTAGTTGTTTCTACTCGTTTGATTGATTCTCCTTCCTGCGTCATCTCTGACAGTAACCGCATGATGACCATGCAGATGCGCCGTATTCTGGAGGCTTCAGGTCAGAAGATTCCGGATGAGAAGTATACTTTAGAGATTAATCCTGAGCATGCTTTATTAAAGAAGGCTGCCGCAGAAGGTGATGCCGAGCGCTTTAAGATTTGGGCTCAGCTTATTTTTGAGCAGGCCTTATTATCAGATCAAGGCGCTCTGAAGGATCCGAGCTCCTTTGTTAAGTGCATGAATAAGCTCTTATCTGAGTAATGCTGAAATGATTATAGAAGCTTGTGCGTATATGCATAAGCTCTAATCCATAAGAATAAAGCTTTAATCTTATATAAAGATTAAAGCTTTTTTATTTTTTAAAGAAAGGCAGCTAAAGCAGAGGAGAACTCAAGCTGCCTTGAGCTTAAAAATGAAGCTTTTTTCTGGCTGCTTCAATGATTACATCTGCAAGATCATCTTGCGAAAGAGCAGAAGAATCGATTAGCAAATCGCGGTATTTAAGCGTATCTAGGGGCTCGCCTGTGAAGAATTTATGATAAGAGTCGCGGGCTTTATCAATTTTTCTTACATAATTGGCAACCTCATATTCAGGAATGCGCAAATCGTTGATTGAATTTTTTAGGCGCTCTTCGAAAGGGGCATAGATCATGACATTAAAGCGTCTTGAATAATCCTTAAAGATATAATCAGCACAGCGGCCTACAATCAGACAATTGCCTTTGCTGATGCAGTCATGTATCAGGCTTTCTTGTATTTTGAATAAGCGCTTATGAACAGCGCCTGTTCCTATGCCTAGAGGGAAGAGAGCATTAGCAAAAGGAAGATTTATGCTCTCATCTATAGTAGAAATCGTTTTTAAATCTTCATTTAAAAGCGCAGCAGCCTTTTCAATTAAATCGCGGTCATAATAATCAATATTTAATTTATGGGCTACCTTTTTAGCTATGGAGCGGCCTAAGCTTCCGAATTGGCGCGAGATTGTAATAACATAATTATCCATACTCAAACTCCAAATTCTTCCTGGAATATTTTTAAGAAGCCGTCAATAGCTTTATCAGCAATCAGCTTGCCTTTTTGAGCAGTAGACCCCTGAGCTTTTGCTAATACGCCGCATTCAGGAACTAAATTAGGACGTGCTGGATAAACGGAATACGGCAAAGCTTTTGCCTTAACATCAGCAGGCATAAGCTCTTGACGAACTAACTGCGGCTTCAGATAAAGCATAAGGGAAGTTTCGGTAATTGCGGCATGCTCTAAAGCCCAGCTAGGGAAGCTGATATCGGAAAAAACTTCATCTACGGTTTTTTGATCAAGAACGTCCCACCAATTAGACTGTACTACTTTTAAGTCTTTAAACTTTTCTGTTGCCAGATCCATAGCCTCGTCGATAAAAGCCTGATTTTCAAAGTGAGCGTTATTTATAAAAATTTTATTGAAGCCATCTTTGGCAAACTCACAGAGAATATCGCAGACAAGGTCAATCATAGTTTTGCCGTTTAGGTCAATCGTGCCCTTAAATAAAGGCCCGCCGCCTGAGAGAGGCTTGGATTTATAACCGTAGGTTAAGCATGGAGCAACGATAGCATCGGTCTTTGAAGCTAAAATTTCAGCGAGCCCCGTGGCTATATAGCTGTCTACTCCGAAGGGTAAATGAGGACCATGCTGTTCAGTAGAACCTACAGGGAGAATTATGACAGAAGAAGCATTTTCCTCAAGCTCATTCTTTGTCATATGATGCATGATTTTCATAGTGTAATTCCTTAGAAATTAAAGCTGCTGATAATTTTTTCTCTTTCTTTTTCCATGATCACCTTGCCATTTTTTACGCTTAAAATGGTGCTTGCAGTATTTCTTACAGCATCGAATACATTGTCAGCATCTAATACAACAAAATTAGCCGGATTTCCTTCTTTAAAGCCGTAATCATCAAGGCATAAGGTTTTAGCGCCATTTGAGGTGATGAATTTTAATGAATCTCTGATCTGTTCTGGAGCCATCATATGAGAAAGATGCAAGCCAAAATCAAGCTGATGCATTAAATTGCCGTTTCCTAACGGATACCAAGGGTCAGAAATAGAATCTTGGGCAAATGAGACATTAAGATTATTTTTTACAAGCTCATCGACGCGAGATAAGCCTCTGCGCTTTGGATAAGAGTCATAGCGTCCCTGCAAATAACAATTTTCTGTAGGGCAGACTATGAAGTTAAGCTGAGCTTTTTGGAATTTGCTCATCATCTTAAAAGCGTAGGCATTGTTATATGAACCCATCGCGCAGGTATGCGAGGCTGCAGCTCTGCCCTGCATGCCATTGAAATAAGTTAAGGCTGCTATGGTTTCGACAAAGCGTGATTGCTCATCATCAGTCTCATCACAATGAAAATCTAAAAGCTTATTGTATTTCATGGCCAAATCAAAGCCCGACTTCACTGATTTAACGCCGTCTTCACGTGTAAATTCAAAATGAGGAATACCGCCTACAACATCAGCGCCCATTTTCAAAGCTTCTTCGACAAGCTCTAAACCGCCCTGATAAGCAAAATAGCCTTCCTGAGGAAAGGCTACAATTTGAATATCCATGTAGTCTTTTACCTGTTCCTTAAGCTCGAGCATAGCTTTAAGCGCTGTCAGGTTAGGATCTGTAACGTCAACATGGGTTCGTACATATTGAACGCCATGACTTATTTGCATTTTTACGGCCTTGAGTGCGCGTTCTTTAATATCCTGAGCTGAAAGCTTATCTTTGGAGCTTGACCAGTTATCAATAGCTTCAAATAAGGTTCCTGAAGCTGTAGGCTTAGCAGGCAAGTTTGCTGTGAAGACATAGTCTAAGTGTATATGAGCATCAACGAACGGCTCTAATGTCAAAGCGCCTTTGAGATCAACAATTTTCGCTTCTTTGTATAAAGGAGTTAAATCTTCATTCAGCTTAAAAAATCTGCCGTCTTTTACTGCAAAATCACATAGTTTCTGAGAGTTTATAAAACAGGCATTCTTATAAATAGTAATATCCATTTTTTATCCTTAATCTTTTGATTTTGCTTCAATAATTTCTTTGATTATATACATGCCCAAAGTAAGAATGATAAGGAATGTAGCAGCAACAGCGATAGTTGGATCGATAGTTGCTCTGAGATTTTCCCACATCATCATAGGCAAGGTTTTGGTATTTGCTCCGGAGACGAAAATGGTTACGACAACTTCGTCAAGAGAGGTCACAAAGGATAATAAAGCAGAAGTTATAACCGAGTTCTTTACTCCAGGCAAAGTAACTTTAAAGAAAGCGCCTATAGGCGATGAGCCCATAGACATGGCAGCCAGCTCTAGATTGACGTCAAAGCGCGCTAAGGCTGCAGACATGGTAAGAAATACCATAGGGATTGCAAGCAGGCTGTGAGCTAGTATTAAGCCTACATTGGTATTATTAAGACCAATTTTTGCAAAGCTTGCATAAAGAGCCACACCGGTAATCACTACGGGAACAATCATTGGCATCAGCATTAAATTTAAAAATATATTTTTGCCTTTAAATTGCAGCTTGTTGACGGCCAAAGCAGCTAATGTGCCTATGATAGTGGCAAAAGCAGCTACACATATGGCAATAATAACGCTGCGCTCTAGGGAGCTGATCCATTGAGTATTTTCGAAAAATTTGTCATACCACTTAAGAGAGAAGCTTTTGATTGGATATATGAAATAGTTTAAAGCGGTAAATGACTGCGGAATTATCACCAAAGCCGGAGCAATGATGATAAACAGCAGTAAAAATACTATAAAGTACAGCATGGCAATTACTCCTAAATATTGCGTATAAAGATATTGCCGGAAAATTTAAAAGCAATGGCGATGATCAAATACACTAAAGCTAGCAGCTCAACTGATAAGGCAGAAGCTAAACCCCAGTTAAAGTTATTCATACTGATTTCGATGAGGTTGGAAAGCATCATGTTATCAGGTCCTCCTAAAAGAGCCGGAGCAATATAAAAGCCTAGTGAAAGCACAAATACCATTATGGAGCCGGAAACAATTCCTGCTTTGGAGAGGGGCAGAAATACATGCAAAAAGCCATATAATTTTGATCCTCCCATAATTTTTGAGGCTAATAGAAGGTTCTTATCTATCTGCCGCATATTGTTTTGCAGGCTTAAAAACATAAAAGGCAGCAGAATATGCACAAGAGAAATTGTTACTGCAAGATCTGTATAAAGTAATTTTGCAGGTTCAGTAATAAAGCCTATAAATATTAATGCCTGATTTACAATACCGTTATTTTGTAAAATAATTTGCCAGGCAAAAATACGTACTAACATACTGACCCAATAGGGAATGAGTACGCCAGCTGTAATTAGGCTTTGAACTTTTTTACTTTTAGCATTTACGCTTAGGTAAGCCATAGGGTAGGCAAGCACTAGGCATATGACTGTTACAATTAAGGCAATTTTGATAGTGCTTAGCAGTACTAAAAGATATAAAGGCTGAGATAGCGCTTTAATATAAAAGTCAAAGGTAAAACCGTCTTTGCCGTTAAAGCTTTTAAGAATAATGTCTATAAGAGAATATCCCATAGTCATTAGTACATATAAAAGCGGGATTGCCAATAACAGCCATTTAGCTTTATCTTGAAATTTAAGGCTTGTATCAGATAGAGACATAAACAATTCCTTATTAAAAGACGGCCTAAGCCGTCTTTTAATTATTTATTGATTTAAAAGCCAGGCATTAAAACGTTCAGTAACTTCGCTTAAGTGTTCAGCCCAATAGTTATTATCTATATAGAACTCATGCTTAATCTGCTCAGGATTTTGTCCAATTCGGTCAACCTGTTCAGCACTTAGAAGCTTAACGGCATCCGGGTTTGTAGAACCATAAGGGATCTGTGATGAAAATGCGGCTTGCTGAGAAGCTTTAGATACAAAGTTAATGAATTTCATAGCATTTTCTTTGTTAGGAGCTCCCTTAGGAACAACCCAGCCTGCAGCTATACGCATGCCTTCGTTATAGTTAAGTGCTACAGGAGAACCCTCATCTTGAGCAGTTAGAATTCTTCCAGACCAGGCTAGAGCCAAATCAGCTTCGCCTGTTGCCAGCATCTGCGAGGGCTGTGCGCCTTTAGTCCACCAAACAATAGAATCTTTGATAGTATCAAGCTTTGCAAAAGCTCTATCCAGATCAAGAGGATAAAGCTTATCCATAGGTACGCCGTCGGCCAACAGCGCAGCTTCAAGAACAGTTACAGGATATTGCCACATAGCTCTCTTGCCGGGGAATTTTGTCGTATCAAAAAATTCAGCCCAATTCTTAGGAGCGGTCTCACTGGTGTATTTATTGCTGTTGTAAGAGATTACGGAAGCATAAACCTCAGCACCGACTACATGCTGCAGCTCTACAGCTTTATCTAGCTTCTCAGTAACAATGCTGTAGTCAATATCTTCCAAATATCCTTTAGAACCGGCATATACGCCCCAGTAAGCGTCACAGTTCATAACATCCCATTCGGTAGTTCCGTTTTCTACCATAGCAATAAGCTTGGCATAATCAGAAGGAGTTACAACAGTTACAGAAATGCCGGTCTGCTCTTCAAACGGCTTTATATTCTGACTTACGCGCGCATCGGTATTTGTACCGCCCCAATCCACAAATACAAGCTGTCCGGCATCTTTTTTAGTTTCCTGACTTTGTGCAGTATTGTCTTTACTGTCACTGCATGCTGCAGCCATAACAGCAATAAGTGAGCTTACAAGAAAAGTTTGAACTATTTTTTTTGCAGACATAAGTATTGTCCTCCTAGCTATATAACAATGCAGTATGGTTGGCATCAAAATAGAATTTGACGTGCTTAAGATCTTTAAGATTTCTAAATTCACGTACATCTAAGGTGATATTTAAAGAAAGATCTTGTACCTGTGCCTTCGCTTTGACGTATTGTCCTAGATAGATGCTTTCAACAAGAGAAGCCTCAAAAGTGTTGTCATAATTTAAATTATCTTCCGCAAGATGAATATCCTCAGGACGTAAGGCAAAATAAGGCTCTTTTTCATTTGCATTTATTGAAGAAGTCTCGGCTTTAAGCAAGCAGGGACCATTCGTAAGCGGTGATAAACCGGTAATGGTGGCTTTATCTCCGTTATAGGTGTAATTAGCTTCTGTAAGCGGAATGATATTGGTTGTGCCCATAAACTCAGCTACAAAGCGATTTGCAGGATGCTCATAAATCCTTTGAGGGGTATCAAATTGCTGAATTTTTCCTGCCGAAACAATGCAGATCTTGTCTGACATGGAGAAAGCTTCCTCTTGATCGTGGGTAACTGAAATAGTAGTCATACCCAGTTCGTGAGTGATGCGCTTAATTTCAAACTGCATATCATGCCGCAGGTTTTTATCTAGAGCGCCTAAAGGCTCATCTAAAAGCAGAAGAGGCGGATTATATATGATGGCGCGAGCTAAGGCGACACGCTGCTGCTGGCCTCCGGATAGCTGACGAGGGTATCTGTCTGCTAAGCCGGTAAGCTTGATAAGATCAATCATATCGCTTACTTTTTTGTTGATTTCAGTTTGCTTTAATTTGCGCAGCTTTAATGGATATGCAATGTTTTGTGCTACTGTCAGATGTGGAAAGAGGGCATAGTTATTGAAATAACATGCCGATATTGCGCTTAAAGCATGGAACAGAGGCTACATCCTTGCCGTTAATGATGATTTTGCCGTCAGAGCAGCGCTCAAATCCGGCAATTACTTTCAGCAATGTAGTCTTTCCTGAGCCTGATGAGCCCAGAATAGAAACAAATTCTCCTGCATGGCAGGTAAGGCTTATTCCGTCCAGCGCTTTAAATGTTCCGTAATATTTAGAAACGTTTATAACTGATAGCTCTTGACCAATCCCCATATTCAGCTCCAAAAATAAATTCCTTTTGTGACAATATATGCACAAAAAAATTCAAATTTTTG
>CAJKNC010000057.1 GCA_905201175.1 uncultured Succinatimonas sp. | reverse complement strand
AACATAAAAGCTCCAAACATCATTAAGATTCTATTATTGAGCAATTGCTCAACCATCATTATACAATAGTTGAACAATCATGCAACAATAAAATTATTTTTTTACCTTTATTATCCAAGAAATAGCTTACTGCAATCTTTTAGAACAAAACTTTATACTTAAAGATAAATAATTTTTATAAATAAATGAAGATTTAATAGATTAGGTCAGTCAAATATGAGTGATGCGCCTAAGAGGCGCATCATTTTAAAACTAAGCTTGAGTTTTCTTATGTTCTTTATCGTATTGCTCGATATACTCAATAAACTGAGGCAAATACTCCTCAATTTTATTGATTTTAGCTTTTAATACATCAGCATTTTTATCGCCGATATAGCTTAAATTATCAGCAAAATCGAAAAGCTCAGGCAAAGTATTTTCAACATTTACTCTTAAAGGTCTAATAATCTTAATAAATGCCTCTTCATTGGCAATTTTATCTTTATTAGTTTTTGGGGACAATTTCTCTAAAACACTTAAAAGCTGCTCAGTAGCCTTTAAAATGTTTTGTGCTTCTTTAGAAATATTATCCTCCTGAGGCGGAGTTTCAATATCTAAAATCTTTTTTACTTCCTGAGAATCGCTCATTCTTGCACCTATTTTTTGTCTTTTTGTAAGTCCGTATTTTTACAAGACCATACAGTTGTAGGCATAAACTGCTTAGGATCATGCTCTAAGGCAGTGTTTAAAACTTCTTCTATACGCTTTACTGGGATAATATTTAAAGAAGTCTTAATTTTTTCCGGTATATCCCAAAGATCTTTTTCATTATCAAAAGGGATCAATACTGTCTTGATGCCGCCGCGCATCGCAGCCACTAATTTTTCTTTAAGGCCGCCGATGGGCAAGACATCACCTCTTAAAGTGATCTCACCTGTCATAGCCACATCAGCTCTGACCGGATTGCCGGTTAATACAGAAACAATCGCCGTGACCATACCTACGCCTGCTGACGGACCCTCTTTTGGCGTGGCTCCCTCAGGTACATGAATATGCAAATCGCATGTCTCATAAAAACTCTTAGATAAATGTAAATCACAGGCTAAGGTTCTTACTACTGTAATAGCAGCAGAGATACTCTCTTTCATGACATCGCCAAGCTTGCCTGTCAGCAAATGCTTACCCTTGCCTTCATTAGCAACAGCTTCAAGCTGTAAAATATCTCCGCCTAATGAAGTCCAGGCTAAGCCGTTTACAAGGCCTACCTTATTTTCAGAGAGCTTTGAGGTAAAATCATAACGGCGAGGTCCTAAAAGCTTGCCTACCATCTCAACATTAATAATGGTCTTATCAAGCTTCTTTTTACCCCTGCGATGATTACCAGCCAGCATCTGCTCTTTAATGACCTTTCGGGCTAACTCTTTAATTAATCGTTCTAACCCGCGCACACCAGCTTCATGCGTATAGTAGCGAATCAGCTCGTATAAAGCATCATCATCAATACCGAATTCACTGTCCTTTAAAGCATTTAAGCGCATCTGCTTAGGCAAAAGGTGCTTTTTAGCAATATTGAATTTTTCCTCTTCTGTATAAGATGAAAGATCAATAATCTCCATACGATCAAGCAAAGGCTGAGAAATATTATAAGAATTTGCTGTGGTAACAAACAAAACTTTTGATAAATCAAAACCTAACTCAATATAATTGTCTTCAAAATAGTGATTTTGCTCCGGATCCAAAACCTCCAGCAAGGCATTGGCAGGATCACCATGATATGAAGGTGCTGTCTTATCAATCTCATCTAATAAAAAAAGCGGATTATTCACTTTTGCATTGATGATATTCTGCATAATACGGCCAGGAAGCGAGCCTAAATAAGTACGGCGGTGTCCGCGAATTTCGGCCTCATCATGAAGGCCGCCTAAGGCTAAACGTACATATTTACGCCCTGTAGCTCTGGCTATAGACTGAGCTAGTGAGGTCTTGCCGATGCCTGGAGGACCCATAAAGCACAAAATTGATCCGTTAGGCTTATTTGACTTAGCCTGCACGGCTAAATATTCCAAAATGCAATCTTTAACCTTTTTAAGGCCGTAATGATCCTTATCTAAAATTTCAGCTGCTTTTTTAAGATCATAATTTAATTTTGAAGAGACATTCCATGGAATATTAAGCAGGGTCTCAATATAATTTCGCTCAAAGCTGTATTCAGATGAATTAATGCTCATAACATTCATCTTGCTGATTTCACGGCGCAATCTATCCTTGACCATCTGCGGGCAATCAAGCTCATCCATGCGCTTTTTGAACATCTCGACATCAGAGACATCGCTGTCAGGATTCAATTCCTTCTTAATAACGCGCAGCTGCTCATTTAAAAAATATTCTTTTTGAGAACGTTCTAAAGATATCTTAGCTTTTTCTAAAATATTGCGTTCTAATTCCTGACGATAGGAATAACCGTTTAAGATCCCTAAAATAAGCTTGGCTCTTTCAACAGGATCAATAGTGCCAATAAGCATGATGCGCATATCATTGCGAATTGACAATACCTGCGCAAGGTCATCGGTAATATCGCTTAAGCGCTGCTCTCTTTGGATAAGATTAACCAGATCCTGAGGAATATCTTTTGAAATTAAAGACTCTTTATTTTCATCCTTGTTAGACAAGGCATATTGGAAAGAACTTTTAATTATATCTACGTATTCGCTCTCAATCACCCTGTCTATAACCGGCTTTTTTAAGATCTCAACTTTTGCAAAACGAGATTTATCATCATTTTCAATGATTTCTAAAAGCTTGAAGCGAGTTACTCCGGCAATATGGCAAGTATAAGTAAACTCGTCGTCTTTTTCTAAATCTAAAACCTCGCATAAAACGCCTATAGGATAAATGTCATTAATTAATGGCTTTTCATCCTTAATGTCATACTGGAAGCAGACTGCTAAAGGCTTATGCTCAATTTCTAAACTTCTTTTTAAAGAGGCTATGGAGCTCTCCCGAGAAACAGTCAGCTCCATCTTGGTCTTAGGCGTAATCGCCAAGCCTCTTAAACTAAATAAAGGCAGGACTCTTACATCTTTTTCAGAATCTACAATTTGCGCCTGAGTATTCTTTGTCATAATTCTCTCTAAAAGTTAAACCTTAAAAATATATGCTGTCGGCTTAAAAAATTTTCAAGGCTTAGAACAAAAAAGGCCCTAATGCTTTAGCAACAGGACCTTCTTTTTTTTAAATAAATTTTATTATGAGCCTGAGGCTATGTCTGCAATCTCTTTCTTAGCAGCAGAAATCTCCTGAACGTTATCATCTATAACCAGGCTCTTTTTGATAACTAACGGCTCTTGGTGTTTTTCAACCGTATCCTGATCAACTACCACTCGCGCGACATCCTTAACCGAAGGAATATCAAACATGGTATTTAATAACAAGGCCTCAACTACAGAGCGCAATCCTCGAGCACCGGTATGACGCTTGATAGCCTTATCTGCAATAGCATTTAAAGCCTCCTGAGTAAATTCAAGCTTTACGCCTTCAAATTTAAACATGGCCTCAAATTGACGCAAAATAGCGTTCTTAGGCTCACGCAAAACCCGGATTAAATCCTCTCGGCTTAATTCTCCTAAGGCTGTAATTACCGGAAGACGGCCTACAAACTCTGGAATGATGCCAAACTTAACCAGATCATCAGGCTCTACATGTGCATATTTATCAGTCAGGCTCATAGCTTCCTTCTGACCATAAACTTCTGCACCAAAGCCGATTCCAGCCTTTTTAGACATTCTCTTTTCAACGATTTTCTCTAAACCGTCAAAAGCACCGCCACAAATGAATAAAATTTGAGAGGTATCAACCTCAATCATCTTATCCTGTGGATGTTTGCGTCCGCCGTTAGGCGGAACAGAAGCGACCGTGCCTTCAATTAATTTCAGCAGAGCCTGCTGTACGCCTTCTCCTGAAACATCCCGAGTAATAGAAGGATTCTCGCTCTTGCGAGCAATCTTGTCGATCTCATCAATATATATGATGCCTTTTTGAGCCTTTTGTACGTCAAAATCGCAGTTCTGCAGTAATCTGACAATTACATTCTCGACATCTTCGCCTACATAGCCAGCTTCAGTTAATGTTGTGGCATCAGAGATGGCAAAAGGAACATTCAAAAAGCGAGCTAAGGTCTGTACTAATAAAGTTTTTCCTGAGCCGGTCGGGCCTACAAGCAAAATATTAGATTTACCTAACTCAACATCGGTATCAACATTTGAATGCTTCAAACGCTGATAATGATTATATACAGCCACAGACAGAACTTTCTTAGCCTCGTCCTGTCCTATGACGTAGTCATCTAAATATGCAGCAATTTCATGCGGAGTCGGAATATTATCTAAATTGATATCCGCCTTCTTAGTCTCCTCAGCTTTGATTTGACCTTTCTTTTGCAGCATTGAATAACATTTAGTGATGCAGTCTGAGCAAATGCAATAACCATCGCGGGCCTTGATCAGGGTGCGCTCAGAGGAGGCAGTCTGTCCACAGAACAAACATCTCATCTTATTATTATCAGACATTTATGCTTTATTCCTGTACTACTTTGACAATATCAGCGCGGTTGGTGATGACTTTATCGATAAGTCCATACTCGCAAGCCTCTTGTGCTGACATAAAGTTATCTCTATCAGTATCGCGCTCGATAATATCTAAAGGCTGACCGGTATGCTTTGCTAAGAGCTCATTTAAAATCTGCTTGATGCGCTGTGTTTCCTTAGCGTGGATCATAATATCACTAGCCTGACCTTTAAATCCGCCTAGGGGCTGATGGATCATGATGCGGGCATTAGGAAGAGCAAAACGCTTGCCTTTAGCTCCGCCTGACAGTAAAAACGATCCCATTGAACAGGCCTGTCCCATACACAGCGTGCAGACATCGGGCTTTATATACTGCATAGTATCGTAAATAGCCATACCAGCAGTCACCACTCCACCCGGAGAGTTGATGTATAAATAGATATCTTTGTCAGGATCTTCTGACTCTAAAAATAAAAGCTGGGCAACTATCAGATCTGACATATGATCCTCAACCTCACCGGTTAGAAAGATCACGCGATCCTTAAGCATGCGGGAATAAATATCAAACGAACGTTCGCCTCGTGCCGTCTGCTCAATTACCATAGGCACCAGCGTCGAGGCTGCTTGTTCTCTCATATACATGTTTGCCCAGCTCCTTATTAGCTAATAAAATTACTTATGAGTGATCTCTTCGAAGGAAAGAACAGTCTCGCCATCGCAGGCCTTTTCCATAAGGGCATCAACAACATTGTGCTCATAAGCCTCTTCTACGAAGTTGCTCATAGCCTTCTTGTCCTTAGCGATAGACTTGATAACCTCTTCTGGAGTCTCGAAAGCCTCAGCGTACTGAGAAATTAAGCCGTCGATCATTTCCTTAGAAGGCTCACCGATCTTTAACTCGCTTACAAAGGCTCTTAAGATGAAGCCTAAGAGAACATTAGCCTTAGCCTGATCGCTGAAGTTCTCAGCCTTTAGCATCTCCTCCTTAGGAGTAAAGCCAAACTGAGCCTGAATGTTCTTCTTCATGTTCTCTTGTAAACGCTTTACCTCTTCGGCAACTAAAGATGCAGGAACCTCAACCTCTTCATACTGCTTAGTTAAAGCATCGAAGAGGGACTCGCGGGTCTTAGCATATAAAGCCTTCTTAAGCTCGCGCTGCATATTCTTGCGCAATGCATCGCGGAAGGCGTCAAGATTGCCGTCCTTAATGCCGTAAATGCGAACGAAATCAGCATCAACCTCAGGCAAAATGCGCTCGGAAACAGAGTTAACGGTAACGTCAAAGGTACCTTCTTTACCAGCGAGCTCGGCATTGTGATATGGGGTCGGGAAGGTTGCCTTGATAACAAACTTCTCACCAGCCTTGTGACCTAATAACTGATCGCTAAAGCCCTCGATTAAAGAGGTCTTGCCAGGCTGTACGGCAAAATCATCAGAACCGCCATTCTCAACTTCCTTGCCGTCAACGCTTAACTTGAAGCTAATCTTAGCTAAGGTATCAGCTGAAATTGCAAGATCGTCCTTAACCTGCCACTTGCCCTGCTGCTCACGGAGATTGCCGATCATCTTCTCAACATCCTCGTCGGTGAGCTCAGACTTGAAGTGCTTTAACTTAAGATCAGCTAAAGGCTTTAAGGAAATCTCCGGCTCAACCTCTACTAAAGCGGTGTAGACGAAGTCTTTATCGGCACTGAAGTTAGGATCAGCTAAGCTTAACTCAGGAGTATTTACAACCTTTAACTTAGTCTCAGCAACAGCCTTATATAAGGTTTCTCTGAAAATAGCTTCGTGAGTCTCTTCAATGATCTCATAGCCAAAACGCTGCTCTAATACCTTAGTAGGAACGTGGCCCTTGCGGAAACCATCAATACGGGCAGCCTTAGCTACCTTGCGCAGAGACTTTTGATATAAATCTTTAACATCAGCGGCTGGCACAGTAATAGTGATAAGGTGCTTTAAGCCTTCTTTCTTCTCGGTTGAAACCTGCATCATTTACCTCGATTTAGGTTGCAGTTATTAAACAAAAACAAAAGACGCATCGGTGATCTTGTCTGTGCCGAACGTCACTTAAACTTGCTTATTATACACAAGGAATCGAAATGATTATAGTATAAGGTATAAAAGCTTAAGCCAAACAAAAGAAAAAGAACTATTTTTTGATAATTATTACTAATTGTTTCAAGGAGTTATATGAAAAATACCTTACTTGGCATAATTGAAGGTTTTTATGGCAGGCCGTACAAAGAAGAGGATCGTTTGGATTTATGCACTTTTTTAAAGAAGCAAAACCTGGATTTTTATCTGTATGCTCCTAAAAATGCAAGCTGTTTAAGGAGCGCCTGGGATAAAAATTTAACAAATGATGAGCTTTATGTTCTTACAAAATTAAGCTCTCACTGCCATGAACTTAACTTAAAGTTTGGCTTTGGAATTTCTCCTTTGCATATATGCAAAAATTATCAAAAGCTTTTGCCTGTACTTGTAAATAAGATAAATTATCTGGCAAAAAAAACTAAGTCTCAAATGATATGCCTGCTCTTTGATGACATAGAAATAGGTAAAAATGAGGGCAAAATCCAAAATTTAATTATCAAAGAAGTTTATAAAAATCTTCCTGCAGAAGCAGAAAAACTTATAGTATGCCCATCTTATTACAGCGAAGATCCCATCTTAGAAAAAGTTTTTGGACCGCCGCCTAAAAATTATTTTCAGGACTTAAGAGCAGATCTCCCTGATTCCATAAGCTTTTTTTATACCGGTCCCCAGGTTTTAGCTAAAGATATCACCATGGACAATATTTTGCATGCACAAAAATTTTTAGGAGCAAATCTCGCTGTCTGGGATAATTATCCTGTAAATGATGGAAAAAATATTTGCAGTAAAATCTATACTAGGCCTCTAAACGGCAGGCGAAATCTAAACGGTGCTGTAGCACTGCACGCTCTAAACCCGATGACTGAATGTCACCTGTCAAAAATCAGCATAAGCTCTCTTAAAGCTACCTATGAAGGCTTATCAGCATCACAGATCATAGCTTTGCAAAATTCCGTTATAAAAGAGCTTTTTAAAGAACAAAGCGAAAATATAAAGCCTTATTTAAACATTTTGCAGGATTGCGGCATACAGGCCCTCAATGCTGAACAAAAGCTTAAGCTGCAAGCTTTATTAAAAAAAATCACAACTCCTGCGAGCAAGGAATTTCTGGACTTTTTAGCCGGAGCCTATCAATTTGATGCAGCCTGCTTAACTTCCTAGTTATTCTAGGCTGACAAATTTTAAATATAACTATCTTGGCTATATCGGCTTTATAAAAAAAGCCACTCCTTTTTTATCATTATGCTAGAATACTCACAGATTTTTTTTTAGGGATTTTATCTAAAGTGAGTATTGACGCTGAAATTAAAACCATCAAAGACCGTTTCCGCGGCTTTTTGCCTGTAGTTGTAGATGTTGAAACTGCAGGTTTTAACCCCCAAACTGATGCTTTGCTTGAGATAGCCATGATGACTGTAAAAATGGACGCTCAGGGCCATTTTACTCCAGGCGATCTTTATCATGCCAATATTCGGCCTTTTGAAGGTGCTATTATCAATCAGCCTAATATTGATTTTTTAGGTATAGATCCCTTTGATGAAAAACGCGATCTTAAAGATGAAGCTTCAAGTCTCCTGACCATGTTCAAAGCTATACAAAAGGAAGTTAAGGCTCAGCATTGCAAGAGAGCTATTCTAGTAGGCCATAACGGCCATTTTGATCAAAGCTTCATCAATGCTGCCGCAGCAAGAAATAACCTCGAAAAGAAAAATCCTTTTCACCCTTTCTCAGTATTAGATACAGCCTCTCTTTCTGCCTTAGTATATGGACAGACAGTACTTGCCCGCGCCTGCATTGCCTCAGGCATAAATTTCGATATGAACAGCGCTCATGGGGCTGCGTACGATACTGCCCAGGAATGTCAGCTGTTTTGCAATATTCTAAACAGCTATACTCTTTTTGCCGGCTTCCCGCCAGCGGCATCTGCTTAATGCAGAGATAAAGAGCTTTATTTGAATTTCCGTCTCCTGCATAAAAAATATTGCGGGAGATGTCTTATATCTATTTTAAGCTTCAATAGAATTTATTTTATCAGCTGCCCATGCAGGCAAAAGCTGAAGCAGCTATGCTATTTATAAAAAATGCTCGTCTCTCTTTTAGGCCTTAGTCAAATAAGGCATCTTATAAAGAATAGCTTCAGTAAGAGCTTATTTTCCCTTTGCCAATTCGTAACTTATATCAATGCGTCTGCAGATTTCTTCTGTAGCCACAGAATTATTTAATACCATGGTATACCAGGTTTTCTTGTTCATATGCCATCCTGGGAAGTAGCATTGATTATCTATAGTCAAGGGCATTTGCTCTGCTTTCAGCCGCAGATCAAGAATCTCGACGCTTTTCTTTAAAGACAGCCCTATTTTGCCGGCGGCTACAGTCATAATTATTCCGTACCATTTTTTACTGTCTTTTCTGCGCCATACAGCATTTCCGGGAGAATTGCTCCATAAAAACTCAAGCTCATTTCCATAGGTTCTTTGAACATAATCTATAATCTGCAGCGTCTGCTCGCTTTTAAACAAACAGCTATCAAAGCACTTTTCAGCTATCTGCCGCAAGAGCTCTTCTATCTCAGCCCTTATCTTTGAAACAAAAGCCCCTAAGGTATTAGCTTTATATAAGACATAGGGCTCATTGGTCTCCAGATCGACTAATTCTGTTTCAACATAATTGTTCTTAAATACAAAAACGTACAGCTTAAACATATTGCCCGATAGAAGATGTTCGTATGCAAAACCATCATCCTTTGGGTAAAAGCCAAAACGCAGCAGACGCTCTGCATTTAGCTTTCTGCTGCAAAAAATATTTTCAAACATTGCTTTATAAAAGACAGAATTATATTTATCTAATATTTGCCAAAGCAAAAAATCGAAATAAAGGAATAAGCTTTACAGAAATTATACCTGCCAGAAGAATAATCCTCTCATCAGACTGTAATTATCAGAAAAAAAACAATCTGCATGCTGAAATAAAGAAGCAGAAAAAAGGCTGCTCAGCGCAGCCTTTTTTTCTTAAATCTTAAAATATTTTAATGCTTTAAAGTCTTAACGAATTCTGCCAGGGCTTCTTCCCAAGATCTGCATAAGCCGCCGTTATCCATCACGCTCTGAACCGGACGCTTAGCAACACGATTATGCAATATTTCCGAGCTGCACGGCTTTAAGTTCATCTTAATGCGCATCAGCTCATAAAGCTTTTGAGCTAAGCCGTACCAGGTAGTAGAACCGCTGTTGCAGGCATGATAAATACCGAAATCATGATTCTTTAAAAGCTCGATTAAAGCTGAGGCTACATCGCAAGTCCAGGTCGGACAGCCGGTTTGATCATTAACAACCTGAAGCTGGGCATTATCAGCAGCAGCTATCAAATCAGTAACGAAATTATGCGGCTTATCGCCATATAACCAGGAGGTTCTGACAATGTAATATTTCTTGCACAGCTTCTTAACGACCTCTTCGCCTAATAACTTGGATTCACCATATTTATTGATAGGCTGAGTGGTGTCATTTGGCTTATAGGCACGATCAAGTCCGCCATAGAAAACATAGTCTGTAGAGATATAAACTAATATGGCGTCATTTTTAGCACACCAAGAAGCTATATTTTCTGTGCCCTTCTCATTCACGCGGCAAGCATTCTCAAAATCTGTTTCAGCCCCGTCAATTGAGGTATAAGCGGCGCAATGAATCACTGTATCCGGTTTAAATTCATCTAAGACGCGAGTTGCATTTTCAACAGATGTAATATCTAATGCAGCATGAGAACAGCCCTTTACCTCAAAACCATGCTGTGAAAAGATTTTGACTACATCACGACCTAACAAGCCCTCAGCACCAGTGACTAAAACTTTCATAACATCTCCAAATTTATCTTAGCGGCGGCCTATAAATGGGAACTAAAGATCACTGAATTTTAGCCCCCATAAAACATCGAACACACACTTGGCCTCCTACGCAAAGCTAATTAACCTTAGCATCGTAGGTTCGCAGCGCTGCTGCCTATCAGCTCTTGCTGCCTGCGCAATCCGGACGCGCCTCGCCCTTTGCGGCAATCATCCTCAGCATCTGCATTTGGAGATATCCGCCATTTAAGCGAAAATTTGTCCAAAATTAGCAGTTTTACGGCCGCCTTTTAAACATATTTCCGCTAGAATTATCTGGACCTATCCTCAGCTGAACTCATCGGCAATTCTTCTGTCTGTATATTCATATATGCAGATTAGAAAAATTCTTTCTGATTATCTCCTGCACAAATATGCAAAAATCCTGATATTTCATAAAGTAAAGATAAAATCCGCGATAAAAAATTTTTAACGTTTACATTATAGACAAAAATCAAAAAATTTCCTTAATTTATGCAATCTTTAGTTACTATTTTTTTTCATATTCGCAAACGTTTTCACAAAAAATTCATTTACCGTTTT
>CAJKNC010000056.1 GCA_905201175.1 uncultured Succinatimonas sp. | reverse complement strand
AAATTCTGTTAGTATGACCTAGAAACTTAAGTGATCAATTTCTGGGGCCATACTAGGAAAGGTTGTTTTTGATTCTAATAATTATCTCAATATAGTTAAAGGACCTAATATCAGTAAAATAGCCGGTACTTTAAGTGCTGCCGGCAATATTATTATTGTCAATCCTAACGGCATCACGCTTGAAAAGGGCGGCTCATTTCACGTAAAAGATCTGACTCTATCAACTGCAAAAATTCTTGATGATGAAATTGAAGATTACAAGCGCACCGGCAGCTTAATTATAAATAATAAGGGCATGGGCAGGGTTATTCTGGCAGGCAAATCCTTTGTTGAAAATATCGAAATCAGCGGCAGTCAAATCATTATTCGCGATCTTGAAGAAATCACCGACTATAATCAGACACCTTTAACAAATAAGGATGCAAATCATATAAAGCTTACTAGCTCAACAAATCGCATTGACATCGGCGGCGCTGAATCTATCAGCTTCGATGACTATAATTTTACAGGCTCTGTTTATGATCATCGCGGCCAAACTGCCATTTCAACTGCTGAAGAATTTTTAAATATAAACAGCGATCTGAATGGCTCTTATTTTTTAACTAACGATCTTGAGCTGAATTTAACTGAAGCCTTAGGCGGAGAATTTGGCTTCAGCGGCAGCTTAGACGGTGCCTTCAATCAAATTACTTATACTCTGGACTATAAGCAGAACGCTGCTTCAGAATTAAATTTAGGCTTATTTAATCAGCTATATGAAGCTAATATTCAAAATCTTCTATTAAAAAACTGTCAAATCAATCTAAATACAGATGCTAACGAAGCTAATCTTGGAGCCCTTGCAGGTAAGATTTACGGCGGCAAGCTAAAAAATATTGAGGTGCAAAACTTTGCCATCACCCCTATAGATACTGATATCAGCGCATATAATTTGGGCGCACTTACAGGAAAGCTCAGTGCTAAAGGTGATAGCCTTGCAACTTTAGATAATATCATCTCAAGCTTTAATAAGAATAATGAAATACTGCTTGAAAATACAGCTGCCGCAGGCTCTGTAATTGGTCTTGCTGAAGATGATTTCATCAAGAAAAACACTATATTAGGCTTAAGCTCTAATAATCTTGCTGCTATTGGCAAGAACAACGGCAAAACATTTATCGGCAGCGATGCCAGCCTGCAGAGCTATTTATTAAAAACAGATAACGGCTACAGCTTAAAAGCTTTTTATAATCCTTTTTATGTTGAAAATTTCGAATTTGATTATGACAAGGACAAAAGCTATCACTACAGCGATCTTACTAATACCATAGGCTTTGATATAAATGAGCTTATAGATATAACCCCTGATAACGAAGTCTCAGAGAGCGGAATATATAATTATTCACTGCAAAATAAAGACGGCAAAGAACGCAATTTCTATTTTGTAGCCGACTCTGATACCGCGGCAGGGAATGCTGTCATAAAAATTAACGGAGAACATACCGCTCTTCCAGATCCTCCTGCAGATGAACTCCCTCAAGATACGATAAATATCTCAAAGCTGCAGCTTAATAATAAGCTGAAAAATGCTGCTCTAGCTTTAAATACAGAAAAAACAGCCTGCAGATTTTGCCATGATCTTTTAAATCCGCTCATAAAAAAACAAAGGCTGCTGAATATCCAAAGTCTGGGTACCTTAAAGATAAATATCCAGAATAATAATCTAATGACAAAGCTTTCAGAAATCAGCCAAAGCTCAGCGCAAAGCAAGCTTTAAATAAACATATTTCCCATCTTATCTAAGTATAAGATGGGATTTTACAAATAAACTTTCAGCAGCTTTACTCATGCAGTTCATTCACGGCTTTTTCAATTTTCATATGAATAATTACCATGAAGTTTTTTAGATATATATATTTATCCCCAAAATATTTTTACAAAAATTAGACCTCAGCCACTAACATAAGCTTTGAAAATTAATTTCAATAAAATTTCGAGATATAATATAGCGATGGCAGTTAAAAAGCCTTTTTTATAAACAAATATATACGGTGGAATAAAACATGTCTAAGCTTAAAGGTTATGCTCTTATTGGTGATATCGGCGGTACTAATGCTAGATTATCTTTACTAAATTTAGCTGATGGTGAAATTACTACCCCCATTATCTATTCAACTAGTGAAAACGATTCACTTGAAAGCTGCATCTTAAAATTCAAAAAAGAAACCAAAGCTGAATTTGAATCAGTGTGCATCGCCGTAGCAAGTCCAATCACTGGTGATTATGTCAAAATGACCAATAATCCTTGGGAATTCTCCATCTCAGCCATGAAGACCACCTTAGGACTAAAAGACTTAATTGTTATTAACGATTTTACTGCCATGTGCATGTCAGTAACTGTCATCGATAAGGATTCCTTAGTAAAAATCGGCGGCGGCGAGCCTGATCTAAGCGCTCCGATTGCCGTTTACGGCGCCGGCACAGGTTTAGGCGTAGCTCATTTAATTCATGTTGGAAGCAAATGGGTTCCTCTCTCAGGCGAAGGCGGACATGTCGATTTAGCTCCGGCTAATATCAGCGAAGATATGATCTTAATGGCTCTGCGCGGCCGTATCGGACATGTTTCAGCTGAAAGAGTCTTATCAGGTCCAGGCTTAGTCAATCTCTACGAAGCTATTGCTATGCGCAACGAACGCGTTCGCGAGAATATGAAGCCCTCTGATGTTACTGCCGGGGCATTATCAGATCCAGCCGATCCTGATTGCCTGGAGGCTTTGAATACTTTCTGCCGCTTAATGGGCCGTTTCGGCGGTAATTTAGCTTTAACCATGAGCACCTTCGGCGGCGTTTATATTGCAGGCGGCGTTGTTCCTCGCTTTATTGATTTCTTTAAGAATTCAAAATTCCGTGAGGCTTTTGAAGATAAAGGCCGCTTTAAGCCATTCCTGCAGAAGATTCCTGTTTACGTAATTACGGACAATTTAGCCGGACTGCGCGGTGCCGGAGCCTATCTGCGTCAGCATTTAGGCGCAAAGCTTTAATAACCGTTTAAGCTGAATCTTATCTTCCCCATTATCGTCCGCTAATTGATAATGGGGCTTTATTTTTCTAGAGAACAAAATAGCCGTCGTCATCTGCAGGCTTAAATAAAGCCGAAACAAAGTCTATAATAACCAGCACAAAAATTACAATTGCAGGAATAACTAAAAATGCACCAATAGTTGAACAAAGCAGATAGATAATTCCAGATTTGACTTTACCGGCAAAAAATCTATGAATGCCGAAGCTGCCCAAAAAGAAAGCTAAAAGCAGATAAGGGATTTTCTGTACGCGCACTTGTGAGTAATTATTTGCAGTAAAAGGCCGCGACTTAGGAATATCATTAAAACAGCTTTGGTCGCTATGATTTGTTTGACTGCTGCTGTTTATGCCCACCAAGCGAATTACTGTACGAGCTCCTTCGACTAAAACATCAACCTCCATTCCCGCAATCGGAGTGAAGCCCTCACAAAAGCTGATGGGAAAATTCTTTTTGCTGCCGTCGGCAAAGGCAATAGTTAAATAATCGGCTGAAACCTCAATAATTCTGCTCATACTGCTCCTTAAAACCTATAAGCCCATAGCTAAAAGATATCTCATACTATTTTAAGTTTATGTGCAAATAAAGGTTTTGCATTAAGTCTTATTTAAGAAAATTTAACGCTCTGAGCTTTTAGCAAATCAAGCAAAAACCGCAAAGCCTGCAAAGCCTGCCTGCTTTGCTAAAGGATCCATAACTTTAAAATAAATCTCTGCAAGCTCGCTTTCGCTCACTGACTGCAGATTTTTTAGACTATGTCCCAAAAATTCAAAGCTTCTGACAGCTTGTTCCTGAGATTTGCTCTGAGGCTTTAAGCGGGCATATTTAAGATCTTGCAAAAAGCCGTAATGCATATGCACTAAAGCTTTTAAATAATGCGAGAGATCGGGGACGGCATTAGACTTAATTGAATTTGTAATCTGATCGACAGGAATTAAATTCCAGATTTGATTATGAGACACAAATGACCATGGGATAAAATGATCCAGAGCAAAATCCTGAGGATTTAAAAGCCGCTGCGGATCATAAAGACAAAACTGCGGGCTGTGATGCTCTAAATAAATTTTAAACAGTCCCCGCTGCGGTGCTAGGCTGTCGCGGGACTTCTGCCAAATAATCTTATCTAAAATATTTGGTACAGATAAATTGCGTTTTTCAAAAAACATCCCCAAATGAAAATAGGTAAAATCCGTCAAAATGCTGATATGCAAGCGTAAATAGCTTAGATGCTCATTATCGATAACCAAATGATCAAATTTGCCTTTTTCATTTAAGTAAAGCTTGTATATAGAATGACTATCCTGATCTTGAGAGGCTAAGGCAATTTTAAGATTGCCAGCTTTTGTATCCGGGGCTGAGCCTACATAGCCAGAAAGAAACTTCACCGGCACATAATTTAAAAGCAAGGAAATAATCTGCGATACTTTTGCATCATCTTTATGAGCATAAATTTCGTCAATAATTTTATCTGTGCTCTCTCTATCACCTAAGTTAAGACAAAGCTTAAGCTCATCAATTAAAGCCTGGAGTTTATCGCCGATGCCGAAATTTAAAGCATAAACAGTGCGTGCATGCCAAGCTAAGCCCAGCATAGCCGCCCCAAGCCTTGCTTTATCCAAGCTGAGGCTGTCACGCATGACATTCTTTTTAACTTCATGAAGAATTGCCAGAAAGAAATAGTACTTATACGTCATGGTGACATTTTTAAATACCGAGCTAAGTTTAGCGACATCGATTTTAGTGGAACTCGGCAGGTCAAGCATCGGCTCTCCTAACAAAAAAGTCTCCTTGCGGAGACTTTTTTCACCTAAATAAGCTTTTTAATCTAAGAAGCCGCGCAATCCCTGTGAACGGCAAGGGTGACGCAGCTTGCGCAAGGCCTTAGCCTCGATCTGACGAATACGCTCGCGAGTAACGCCAAATTGACGGCCTACCTCCTCAAGAGTATGGTCTGACGGCATGCCTATGCCAAAACGCATGCGCAGAACCTGTGCCTCTCGCGGCGGCATCTCATCTAAAACGCTGTTGATAGCATTTTTTAAGCTCTCTGAAGTAGCAGCTTCTGCAGGAACAATGATTGAGCTGTCCTCGATAAAGTCGCCTAAATGCGAATCATCATCATCGCCTACCGGAGTTTCTAAAGAGATCGGCTCCTTCGCAATCTTCATTACCTTACGAACTTTATCCTCAGGCAATCCCATGCGTGATGCAAGCTCCTCAGGAGTAGGCTCGCGTCCCTTTTCCTGAAGCATTTGACGGGAAATACGATTGAGCTTGTTTATAGTCTCTATCATATGTACCGGAATACGAATGGTACGCGCCTGATCGGCAATAGAGCGGGTAATGGCCTGACGGATCCACCAGGTAGCATAAGTAGAAAACTTGTAGCCGCGACGGTATTCAAATTTATCTACAGCCTTCATAAGCCCAATATTGCCTTCCTGAATTAAGTCTAAGAACTGCAGGCCTCGATTGGTATATTTCTTAGCGATGGAAATAACAAGACGTAAGTTAGCCTCAACCATTTCCTTCTTGGCTTTCTTAGCCATGGCATCGCCCATCATAATGCGCTTGGACAGCTCACGCAGACGGGAAATATTGATGCCGGCATCGCTTTCAATATCCTGTAAGGCTTTTACGCACTCGGCAATCTGAGCCTCATGCTCACGCAGCTTAACTGCATAAGGCTTACGCGCATGAGAGGCTTTCTCAAACCAGTCCATAGAAGATACATGATCAGTCTCGTTGTAATATTTCTTGAGCTCATCAATCTTCATGCCGCAGCGTAAAACACAGATCTCTCTGATACGGCGATCCTGACGCTTTACGCGATCCATCATATCGTGCATAAGACGCAGCAAGCGCTCTAACTGGCTAGGAACAATCTTAAAGGCTGAGAAAATCTCAACAAGCTTTGCCAATTCGCGTGCATATTTACGTTCAGCAACTGCGCCCTTCTTCTCGCGTGCAACGGTTACCTTATCAAACTGTACGCGCAGCTCAGTGAAACGCCGCTGAGCCTCTTCAGGATCTGGACCTGACTCTCCATCTGCAGGAATGTCTTCGTCCTCGTCATCATCCTGAACTACCACTTTCTTGGATTTTTTAGATGCTTTCGCAGATGAAGAGACCGGCGGAGTATCATCGACATCATCTAAATCAGAGATATCGCCGTCATCGAGATTATCAACATCATCGACGCTGCCGACGTCAACCGTATCAATCTCATTTAACTCCTCATCAGAGACAGCTACCTCATCTGCATCATCAGCACCGTTATGAGGCTCAGCAAATCCTGATACAATGTCTCCTAATTTAACATCGCTATCTTCCTGCTGACTTTGCTGATAACGAGAGAATAACTCTTCCATAGCCTGAGGAAATTCCACTAGACATAACTGAACCTCGTTAGTACCGCGTTCAATTCGCTTGGAAATTTCAATCTCATCTTTACGCGTTAATAATGAAACGTTGCCCATCTCGCGCATATACATACGCACAGGATCGGTAGTACGGCCAATATCAACAGAGCTGTCTAACTGATTGGCAACAATTTCCACATCTTCAGCATCAGTCTGCGAATTGCCATTCAATAACAGATCGTCTGCCTCAGGAGGCGTGTCGCAGACAGTTATACCCATGTCGATGAAGGTCTGGATAAAGACCGATAGCTGATCTCCGCTGATAATATCCGGAGGGATCAAGTCATTGATCTCATCGATAGTAAGGTATCCCTGCTCTTTTCCGCGGGCTATAAGCTGTTTGAACTCTGTCCGAGCTGAATTATTATCCATTAATCTAAATCCTGGATATCAAAGTTGCATGAATAATCAGAACCAGTTTTTTCTGCTGGTTCCAATTTATATTTATAGGTAAAAAATTCAAAAAAGCAATTTTTAAAATAGTTTATAGCTCAATGTCATCAGGAATAGAAGCATTATGGTAAACCTGCTGTACATCATCTAAGTCTTCTAAGGCATCGATCATGCGCATGAATTTAACAGCAGATTCTGCATCTAAAACGGTTTCAGTAGAAGGAATCATAGTGATCTCTGCATTAGCCGGCTTTAAATTAGCCTTGTTGAAAGCATCAACTACATCAGCAAAAGCCTCAGGAGTAGTATAGATATCTACTGAGCCGTCTTCATTGGTAACGACATCGTCAGCGCCAGCCTCTAAACCGATTTCCATAGCCTGATCTTCAGAGATAGTCTTATGACCTTCATCATCGTCAGCAAAGCTGATTACGCCCTTACGGGTAAATAAGAAGCCTACGGAGCCGGTTGTGCCTAAGTTGCCGCCAAATTTAGAAAAGCCATGACGAACCTCAGATGCGGTGCGATTATGATTATCAGTCATGCACTCAACCATTACGGCAACACCGCCGATACCATAACCTTCATAGGTAATATTCTCAAGATCGGTACCTTCACCGCCGCCGACACCACGCTCAATAGCACGCTTAATAGTATCGCGAGTCATATTTTGAGCTAAGGCTGCAACTACAGCAGAACGCAAGCGCGGATTGCTTGACTCGTCACCGCCGCCCATTCTTGCAGCAGTGGTAATTTCACGGATTAATTTAGTAAAAATCTTGCCGCGCTTGGAGTCCTGTGCGGCCTTACGGAAGCGAATATTCGCCCACTTAGAATGTCCTGACATATCAATCTCCTACAAATTCTTTATTTATTCTTCATACTCAGTAACACTGATAGCAAGCTCTGCTAAAGCTTCAGGACTTGCAAAATTCGGTGCTGATGTCATGAGACAGGCCGCAGCTGTTGTCTTAGGGAAGGCAATAACATCACGAATATTATCAGTGCCTGTTAATAACATGGTTACACGATCAAGACCGAAAGCTAAGCCTGCATGAGGAGGCGCACCAAAAGATAATGCGTCAAGCAAGAAGCCGAACTTCTCATAAGCTTCTTCATTGCTGATGCCTAATACCTTAAATACTGCCTGCTGCATGGCATTATCATGAATACGTACAGAGCCGCCGCCTGATTCATAGCCATTAATAACCAAATCATAAGCATCGGCATAAACGCTTAAAGGATCATCGATCATCTGCTGCGGGGTTACATTAGAAGGTGCGGTAAACGGATGATGCATTGCTGTTAAGCCGGCCTCTTCGGTCATTTCAAACATCGGGAAGTCTACAACCCATAAAGCCTTATAACCAGAAGCTACCAAATTATGATCGCGAGCAGTCTTAATGCGTAGGGCTCCCATATAAGTAGCGGTTTTGATACGCGGGCCAGCACCGATAAAGACCATATCAGAATTCTTAGCCTGGCAGAGCTTAACTAAATCGCACAATTCCTGCTCAGTTACATGCTTGCCGAATGAAGACTTAAGTCCGCTTGCACCGGCTTCAATGTCATTGACTTTAATCCACATCAAGCCCTTAGCGCCTAGCTTTTTAACATATTCTGTATAGCCGTCAATCTCACGGCGAGTGAGGCTAGCACCGCCAGGGAGAGCAAAACCAATTACGCGGCTCTTAGGATCGTTTGCGCTTTCAGATAAAACTGTAAATGCTGAATTTACTACAGCCTCATCTAATAAATGCAGCTCGTAATCGATACGCAGGTCAGGCTTATCTGAGCCGTAACGGTCCATAGCCTCTTCCCACTTCATCACCGGAAGCTTACCTAAATCAACATTAACGATCTCTTTAAATAAGCCCACCATCATCTCTTCCATAATGTCGCGGACATCCTGAGAGCTCATAAATGAAGTTTCAACATCGATCTGCGTGAATTCTGGCTGGCGATCAGCACGTAAATCCTCATCACGGAAGCATTTGACGATCTGATAATAGCGATCATATCCGGCAATCATTAATAATTGCTTAAATAGCTGCGGAGATTGCGGCAATGCATAAAATTTCCCGTGATGAATGCGTGACGGCACCAAATAATCACGAGCACCTTCAGGGGTAGCCTTAGTCAGCATCGGAGTTTCAATATCCAAGAAGCCATGGCTATCTAAAAAGTGTCTTACATAAGAGGTAATCTTCGCACGAGTGGTTAAAATATTGACCATCTCCGGGCGGCGCAAATCCAAATAGCGGTAACGAAGTCTCTGCTCTTCAGTATTTTCCTGATTAAAATCTAAAGGCAAGACTGCAGATTTATTGAAAATTTCAAGATCCTGAGCATAAACCTCAATTTCACCGGTTGCCATCTTATCATTTACTTGATTAGCCGGACGAGCCTTTACAATACCAGTAACACGAATACAGAACTCGTTTCTTAAAGTAGATGCAGCCTCATGAAGTTTTTGATTATCAGGCTCAAATACCACCTGACAAATACCGCTGCGGTCACGTAAATCAATAAAGATCAAGCCGCCTAAATCGCGACGGCGGTTAACCCAGCCGCAAAGCTTAACTTGCTTATTTTCCAAGCTTAAATTGACATTACCGCAGTAATCTGAACGCATTGACATAAAAATAGCCTCTTAAACCTGATGTGGGCAGTTTTGACAGCAAGGACTGGCCTGCTCATTCTTTGAAGCATTACAGGAGCATGCTACTCCCTTGATGGAAAAGGTTGCCGGCGACATAACTTTTTTTACAGTTGATGCTCCGCAATATGGACAAACCTTTATAGACTCATCATGCATATGTTGTCTAACAGTAAAAAGCTGATTGCAGCTTTGACAACGATAATCGTAATACGGCATTTTCTTTCCCGTAATTAAAAATTATTAAATCCCTGTCATATACAAATGCCATACGGCGAGCTTTAAAGCTCTCAACGCTATAATTGAAGTAAACCTAGGCCTGACAGTGATCTTCTTAAAAACATACCATTATAATTTTTTTTAGGAGATCTAGCAATAAAATGCCGCCTAATCGAGAATTTTCAAGGGGTCAGAAAAAAAGAAAGCCGCGTACGGATAACCCCACGCGACCTGCAGTAAAAGAATTGTATAAATTAGGCTAAGTAATCAGTTACATTCTTTTCAATACGCTTAGCTAAATCAACATGCTCTTCCTTATTGAACTTCTCGCCGGTAATATGCTCATAAAGCTCAATATAGCGCTCGGAAATCATGTCAACAATCTCATCGGTCATCTCTGGAACGCTCTGGCCTTCCTTACCCTGGAAGCCGTTGTCCATTAACCACTCACGAACAAATTCTTTTGATAACTGTTTCTGCGGCAAGCCCTGCTCAAAACGCTCCTGATAGCCGTCCATATAGAAATAACGAGATGAATCAGGAGTATGGATCTCATCCATCAAGTAAATCTTGCCGTCATGCTTGCCGAATTCATACTTAGTATCAACTAAGATTAAGCCGCGCTTAGCTGCAATCTCGGTACCGCGGGCAAAAAGCTCCTGAGTGTATTTCTCTAATACAGCATATTCTTCGGCAGTAGCCAAACCGCGGGCAATAATCTCTTCCTTAGAGATGTCCTCATCATGAGTACCGATCTCACCCTTAGTAGTCGGAGTTATAATCGGGGTCGGGAACTTTTCATTTTCTCTCATGCCGTCAGGGATCTTAACGCCGCAGATCTCGCGAACACCAGACTTATAAGCTCTCCAGGCAGAGCCGCATAAATAGCCGCGAACAATCATCTCAACCGGGAAGCCTTTGCATAAAACGCCGACAGTAACCATTGGATCAGGAGTTGCAAGCTTCCAATTCGGACAAATATCAGCAGTCTCGTCTAAAAACTTGGCAGCAATTTGGTTTAACATCTGGCCTTTAAACGGAATACCGCGCGGTAAGATAACATCAAAAGCAGAAATACGATCAGTTGCGACCATAACTAACTTTTCATTATTGATATTATAAACATCACGAACCTTACCATGATATACAGAAGTCTGGCCGGGGAAATTAAAATCAGTTTTGGTTAATGCATTACTCATAATAGCGAATATGTTCCCAAGTAAAAATAAAGACAGAGACTCAAGCCTCAATTGCCTATACAAGGCAATGGCATTATACACCAAAAAGCAGATATCGATTTAATCGAAAAATTCTGCAGAAAAAATTCTCATATATAAAAAAGGATAA
>CAJKNC010000055.1 GCA_905201175.1 uncultured Succinatimonas sp. | reverse complement strand
CACTTTATTATTTATATAAACATCCCAAATTATCTTTAACCATGTAAAATTATGCCCTGGAATAAAACCTAATAAAGCTTTCTTTTTTGAGGTAAAGGTTAGTGAACGAAAAAGAAAAAACCGTGCGCCTAGACAAATGGCTTTGGGCTGCACGTTTTTACAAAACCAGATCTATCGCACGTACTATGATAGAGGGCGGTAAAGTTGATTATAATGGTGTACGAGCTAAACCATCTCACACTGTAGAAATCGGGGCTAAGATCAAATTACTTCAAGGAAATGTGCGTAAGGAAGTAAAAGTTTTAAGTATAAGTGATATCCGCGGCCCAGCGAATGTTGCACAGCTCTTATACCAAGAAACAGAAGAAAGCATGATGCAAAGGATCAAAATGCAAGAACAAATAAAATTAAATTCTCTATTAGCACCACATCCTAATAATCGCCCTAACAAAAAAGAACGCCGTGCATTACTGGAGATTAAATATGGAAGAAATTAACTCTAACAAATTAGATGAAGTATTACGCTTTTTATTTGATAACCACGGAGTTCGTGGCGAAATCGTCAGCTTAAATAGAGCCTGTGCAGATCTTATGCATGAAGATTATGCCCCCTGTGTTAAAGCTACTATGATGGAGTTAGCTGCGGCGGCAATACTTTTCGCTGCAACCTTAAAAGATGGTTCTGAAGTTATGCTGCAGCTTCAAGGTGGAAAAAATGCTCCGCTTAAATATGCTCTAGTAAATGTTCGTGATGATCTAAGTTTTTACGGCTCAGCTAAGATTAAAGATGGCTATAACATCACTGAACAGACATCTTTTAAAGATCTAGTTGGAGATGATGGCATTCTTGCTCTATCTGTATTTCCTGTAAGCGGAGAAAAATGGCAAGGAATCGTAGCTATTGATAGTGAAAGCGTTTGTGCAACTTTAGAGAACTATTTCAAAAACTCGCAGCAGCTGCCTAGCAGATTCTTTATTTATTCAGATCCCCTAAATTTGAAATGTACAGGAATGATGCTGCAAATTATACCTGAAATTAAAAATAACCTTGAAAGTTTAGAGCACCTGTCTATTTTAAGCTCAACTTTAACTGCAGACGAAAGCTTAAATCTTGATAATAAAGAAATCCTAAGCAGGCTTTTTGCTAATGAGGAAATCCGAGTTTTCCCCGAACATAAAGTTGCTTTTAAATGCATCTGCTCTAAAGAGCGCTGTCTTAAATCCTTAATGAGCTTAAAACACGATGAATTAAAGGAAATCGCGGCTGACCCTAAAGGTATAGATATGACTTGCCAACATTGTGGCAATAATTATCATTTCAGTCATGATGAATTACAAAAATTATTCTTACAGGTCAATCAATAAATGACTTCTCAAAATATTGCTTCCGCCCCGCAAAGATCGTGGACTAATGTAAATGTTATGGGCGTAGGCCATTTTATAAGTGACTTTTACTGCAATATACTGCCGCTGATCTTACCTATATTGGCAAGTCGCTTTGATTTTTCTTATACCCAATGCGGCACCCTATACATGATATTCCAAGTTGCAGCAAACTTTATTCAGCCGCCAGTTGGCTTACTTGCCGATCGCTACAACATAAATTACTTAATGCCATTATCTATATTAGGCGGAGGAATTTTCGTTTGTTCTATCGGCATCATTGACAACATATGGATGCTAGTTTTAATTATCTTTGTTTCTGGAATATGTGCTTCAGGCTTCCATCCTATTGCAGGAGGTATTCTCCCTAAGGTTACTCCTAAAAATAAAGAAGTTTTGGCAACGAGTATTTTTATTGTCGGAGGTAATATTGGTTTTGCCATAGCTCCATATTGCGTAGCATGTTTTATTGATGCCTATGATTATCAAAACTTACTATGGCTATCTATCCCGGCAATTATTACTACTATTTTAATTTACCTACGAAAGCTTCACCATCCTACATTAGTTGAAAAACCAAGCAATATTTCCAGTATTGGTTCTATTATTCGCAATAAAGCTTTTGTTCAGTTCGTCTTCTCCATAGGCTGGAGATCTCTTTGCTACTGTACAATAATCGCCTATCTTCCTCTGTTTTTAACAGAAAAAGGATATAGCAGCACTGAAAGCGCACAAGCTTTATTTGCAATGCTGTTTGGTACTGCTTTCGGCGGAATGGCAATTGGTGGATTATCTGCAAAATTAGGATTAAAAAAATTAATTTTAATAACATATATAGTTACAATTTGCAGTGTTTCTGCATTTTTATATTTATCTGATTTATCTTTAATATCATATATTCTTTTATTTATAACCGGTGCCGGCCTATACGGATCGACTCCGCCTGCTATTGTATGGTCACAGCGAGTCTTATCTAAAAGCGCGGCTTTTGCAACATCAATGATGTTAGGATTTACTTTCGGAATCGGATATATCGTTTCTGTAGGTACAGGTATATTAGCTGACTTTTTTGGCTTACATAATGCCTTATGGTTCACTATGGTTCCAGCTTTAATTCTGGCAATTCTATTTATTGCCCCTCTTAAGGAACCAAAACCTAACCATATTCTATAATTTTACGGGGGCTAGTTGCGTTTATTTTTCATACAATGCAAAATTCCCCCCTAAACTTTGACATCCTTATTATAATAAGATGCAGTGTCTTAACTGTAGCTTTTGTTAATCCAAAGGAGACATGCAGATTTATCTGCAATTTGCATATGAAACCTATTTTTCTTGGTGTGAATATAGATCATGTTGCCACAGTGCGTAACGCACGTGGTACAGACTACCCAGATCCTGTCACTGCAGCAGCTTTAGCTGAACTCGCTGGAGCTGACAGTATTACTACACATTTGCGTGAAGATCGCCGTCATATTACAGACCGCGACGTACGCATTATTCGGGAAACTGTTAAAACAGCCTTAAATTTAGAAATGGCTGTTACAGATGAAATTCTGGCCATTGCTGTAGCTTTAGCTCCACAAAAGGCTTGTTTAGTTCCTGAAAGAAGACAAGAGGTTACTACTGAAGGTGGTCTTGATGTTATCAATAATTTTGATAAAGTAGCACATGCTGTAAAAGTCCTATCTGAAGTTGGAACAGAGGTTTCTTTATTTATAGATCCTGATCAAAAGCAAATCGATGCAGCTTGTGCCTGCGGTGCTCCGGTTGTGGAATTCCATACCGGCAGATATGCTAACGCCGCAAATATAGAAGAAGCCAGTCATGAATTAGAAATATTAAGACAAATGTCTGCATATGCAGATGAAAAAAAACTTAAAGTTAATTCAGGCCATGGCCTCAATTATAATAATGTAGCCGCAGTTGCAGCTATTCCCCAAATGAACGAGCTGAACATCGGACACAGTATCATCTCTCGAGCCATATTCACAGGACTTGATGAAGCTGTACGCACAATGAAGCGTATTATTACTGAGGCTCGCACCCAATCATCCATCAAATGAGGTACCCATGGTAAACCACAATCTACTTGAAATCTTCGGTCAAACTGCTACTGAGCGT
The DNA here is from genome assembly GCA_905201175.1 of uncultured Succinatimonas sp. Classification (GTDB taxonomy): domain Bacteria; phylum Pseudomonadota; class Gammaproteobacteria; order Enterobacterales; family Succinivibrionaceae; genus Succinivibrio. The sequence goes on along the minus strand of CAJKNC010000055.1, from coordinate 7,772 downwards.
GTAGAAGCTGCTATTGCCGCCTTAAAACAAGGTCGCGGAATTATGGTGGTTGATAACGAAAATCGTGAGAATGAAGGAGATTTAATTTACGCCGCCGAGACAATCACTGAAGCTCAGATGGCTTTTATGATCCGTGAATGCTCTGGTATTGTTTGCGTTTGCGTTGAAGAAGAAGTAGCTGCTCGAATGAATTTACCCATGATGGTATCTCATAACACTTCTACCTATGGTACAGCTTTCACTATTTCCATAGATGCTGCTAAAGGCGTAACTACTGGTGTTTCTGCTCCTGATCGAGTCAAAGCTATCAAAGCTTTAATTAACCCAAATGGTAAGCCTTCCGATTTAGTTAGCCCCGGCCATATGTTTCCGCTTATAGCGAAAAAAGGCGGTGTTTTAGTTCGCGATGGACATACTGAAGCTTCTGTAGATCTAGCTCGCTTAGCAGGATTTACCCCAGCTGGTATTTTATGCGAACTGTGTGCTCCTGATGGCCTCATGGCTAAACTCCCTCGGGTTTCTCATTTCGCTATTGAGCATGATTTAACATGCGTCAGCATTGAAGACTTAATAGCCTATAGAAAAGAGCATAATATCTAAACTATATTTTAAGGCCCGTATCTACGGGTCTTTTTGCCTATGAAAGACAACTTTCAATTAAATTACGTTACATATGGAAATCCATCCGGGAAGCCTCTGATTATCACACATGGCTGGGCTACTGATAGCAATTTTACTTTTCCTATAGCTAATCAATTTGCACACAGGAAAGTAATGCTTTTAGACTTTCCTGGCTATGGCTTAAATAGCCATATAAAAGAAATAAATCCTTACAGTCATGAATTTATACAATCTTTACATAAATCATTACCGCCACAATGCGATATCTTAGCTTGGTCCTTAAGCTCACTGCTTGCTATAAAATTATGTAACTTTGATAATGGCAATAAAATTGATAAGCTCGTAACTATTTGTGGAACAGCTCGCTTCCCTGCAGATCCTAATTGGCCAGGATTTTCTGGACATTATGTTATGCAAACAAAAAAAGTTTTTACTAAGATAAGATTTAAAAAGCTTCTAAGATTATTTTATGCTCTTCAGTGCCAAAGTTCATTAAACTCAAAAGATAATAATATTTTTTTAAAACAAGCTTCTAACAATATGAAAATTCCTAATTTTGAAGTTTTAGAACGAGGACTGAAAGCTATGGCTGATATAGATTTAAGGCTAGATCTTATTAATCTAAAACAGCCCTGCCTTCATCTCTTTGGCGCATATGATAAATTAGTCCCCGCTAAACTGGCTTTTATCTTAAAAAAATACCCACATCATGAAGTCTTTATCTTTGAAAAATCTGGACACATGCCGTTTTTAACTGAGCCAGAAACCTTTTTTAAGGTTGTAAATAATTTTTTAAAATAGGATACAAGAATATTATTTTTTTACAGTTATATTATTTAACTAAGGTTTTCAAATATTCTTGTTCAATGCGCTTTTGATCTTCCTCACTCAGCAAAGCAGAGTCTATTTCTTCATCTTCATCATCTTGCATCTGATGATCTACGATAGGCTGTTCCTCAAACCAGCTAGGAGACACATAAGAAATTTTATTTACATACCAAAGTTTTTTTCCTTTAGGAGTTATAACTTCTGCATCATCACCTTCTGATTTGCCTAATAAAGCCTTAGCCATAGGGGAATCTATAGAAATATAATTATTTCTGCCGAAGATCTCATCGCCGCCAACAATTCTAATTTTTAAAATAGAACCGTCATCATCTGACTCTATTTCAACATATGCTCCAAAAAAAACCTTCCCTTTTTGCTGCACATTGTATTCAATCACCTGCAGATCATTCATGCAATGTCTTAAATAGCGAATACGTCTGTCAATTTGAGCTAAAAGCCGCTTATTATAATGATAATCAGCATTCTCGCTGCGATCTCCTAAGCTCGCGGCCCAACTTACTTTCTGTGTGATTTCTGGACGTTTTACCTGCCATAAATAATCAAGCTCCGCATGTAATTGGTCATATCCAGCTCGCGTGATAAAAGGTTTGCCCATATTTCTCTCCAAAATTAAAAACCCGACACAACTAAATGTCATGTCGGGTCTAAGTTAAGCGTTAAATCTGCTCAAAATTAGAGCTGCGGACCAGCCTTAACTAAATCGCCGCCTAAAGACTCAAACTTCTTGAAGTTCTTAATGAAGCGCTCAGCTAAGTCCTTAGCCTTCTTGTCCCACTCAGCAGGATCAGCATAAGTATCACGAGGATCTAAAATCTTGCTGTCAACACCAGGTAAAGCGGTAGGAACCTTGAAGGAGAATACAGGAATGGTCTTAGTCTCAGCCTTGTCGATAGAACCATCTAAGATAGCATCGATAATACCACGAGTATCCTTAATAGAAATACGCTTGCCAGTGCCGTTCCAGCCAGTATTTACTAAGTAAGCAGAAGCACCAGACTTATTCATGCGCTCAACTAATACCTCAGCATACTTGGTAGGAGGTAAAGATAAGAAAGCTGCACCGAAGCAAGAAGAGAAGGTCGGGGTAGGCTCGGTAATGCCACGCTCAGTACCAGCTAACTTAGCAGTGAAGCCGGAGAGGAAGTAGTACTGGGTCTGGTTCTTATCTAAGATAGAAACTGGAGGTAAAACACCGAAAGCATCAGCAGATAAGAAGATTACGCGCTTAGCTGCAGGGCCCTTAGAAATCGGCTTAACAATATTGTTGATGTGATAAATCGGGTAAGAAACACGAGTATTCTCAGTTACAGACTTATCAGCGAAGTCAATCTTACCATTAGCATCAACAGTTACGTTCTCTAATAATGCATCGCGACGGATTGCATTCCAAATATCAGGCTCATTTTCCTTAGAGAGATTGATAACCTTAGCATAGCAACCACCTTCGAAGTTGAATACGCCATCATCATCCCAGCCATGCTCATCATCACCGATTAATAAACGCTTCGGATCAGTTGATAAGGTGGTCTTGCCAGTGCCGGAAAGACCGAAGAAAATAGCAGTCTCGGTGCCAGCTTTGTCAGTGTTAGCAGAGCAATGCATAGCAGCGATACCCTTTAACGGGAGGTAGTAGTTCATCATAGAGAACATACCTTTCTTCATCTCGCCACCGTACCAGGTATTGAGAATTAACTGCATACGCTCAGTAAGGTTGAAAACAACAGCAGTCTCAGAATTTAAACCTAACTCTTTGTAGTTCTCAACTTTTGCTTTAGAAGCATTTAAAACAACGAAGTCAGGCTTGAAGTTCTTTAACTCTTCAGCAGTAGGACGAATGAACATATTAGTAACAAAGTGAGCCTGCCATGCAACCTCAACAATGAAACGAATAGCCATACGAGTGTTAGCATTAGCACCACAGAAGCCATCAACAACATATAATTTCTTGTTAGAAAGTTCTTTGCCAGCTAAAACCTTTAAAGCATTCCAAGACTCAGTAGATAACGGCTTGTTATCATTTTTGAACTCATCAGAGGTCCACCAGAAGGTATCCTTAGAAGTGTCATCCATGACAATGAACTTGTCTTTAGGAGAACGGCCGGTATAAACGCCGGTCATAACATTGACGGCACCCATCTCAGTCTCAACACCTTTATCGAAACCGGTCAGGTCGGCAGCAGTCTCTGCGGCGAATAACTCTTCATAGGAAGGATTGTGAACAACTTCAGTAGTACCGGTAATACCGTACTTTGCTAAACCAAGCTCGTCAATTAAGCTCATTTTTTTCTCCACTTGTTTAAACTGAGATTATTCTCAGCTATGTCCTAAAACTCTTGCTAATTCTACCGTAAAAAAGGTCCTTTCGTCTAATATTCCTGCACCTCAATAGCAAATATTTTTCAATTGAGAATTTGTATACATAATTTTTAAAATTATCTGCCTTATAAGATAATTCTCAAAATTTTTTTTAAACTAATCTCTTATCAAAATCTCAATGCCATCTTCAAAATCAGAAGCTATTTTATTTGCCTTTAATACAACTTCATCTTCATCAGCATTATCATCTGCATCTATAACTAAGGAGCCAGCAGCAAAATTCAAATTAGCATCAATAAAAGACTTTTTTAATAGCCCTTCTAATTTGCTTGCGCAATGAGGGCAATCAATACCAGAAATATCGCAACGAACTTTCATATATCTACCTCTACAGTATAATTATAGTTGAATAATTTCTCAACTATAAGATGAATTATATGGCAAGATAAAACAAATTTCAAAATATTACATAAATAATGTAGCTTTTTTTTTCAAATATCCTTTTAATGATGCTCACACGTGTATAATTCCCCTGAAAAACAGCTATAAATCTCGCTTAATTATGGAATATATATAACAATGAGCAAAATCAGTGTAAGTGATAAAGCCCAAGAATATTTTTTAAAAATTATCAAAGAGCAAAAAATGGATGGTCTAGCTATTCGCTTGACTGCTACTAATGTTGGGACTCCTGGAGTTCAATGCGGTATTCTTTACTGTCCAAAAGAGTATATAACCAGCAATGATGAGCACTTTCAAATGAATGGGTTTGAAATAGTTATTGATAGCTCTGTAAGTATGGTTTTAGACGAATCTGTTTTAGACCTCACCAAAAATGAAGATGGATCTGATTTATTAACTTTTCATGCTCCAAATTTAAATAAAAGCTCTTTGCCAGAAGATGCCAGCTTAAAAGATAAAATAAAATATTTTATCGATACTACTGTAAGTCCTGCTTTAGCCGGCCATGGCGGAGCTGTATCTTTAGATGACGTTACCGACGATGGTATTGTTAAGGTAAGATTCCAAGGCGGATGCTTAGGTTGCTCCATGGTAGGTCTGACTTTAAAAGAGGGAATTCAAACCCAGTTAAACCAAGCTTTCCCTGGAATGATAAAAGATGTAATTGATGTAACTGATCATAAAGTTACTGAAGAGACTTACGGTTAATAAAATTATACGTAAATATAATATTGGATGGCCAATAAGGCCATCCTTATTATATTCATATGGTTTAATGGTATTTATACATTTATTAAAATAATCCGTAAGATTATATTTATTTAGAACTGCTATTTATTTTTTATCCATAGCAATTAAAAACTATAGCTCATCAGATAAATTATTAAAACTACACTTTTTATTTGAAACGAAATTTATCAATAATAAAGGGAGCTAAAGCTCCCTTTTGATATTAAACTAATAAAAATATCTTTAAGATTTGATTCAATCAAGCTCATTACAAAATATGATATTTAATATATCACGTATTAATTACTCACTTTTAAGTGATCGAGCTAACAAATCTATAGCTGCCTGCGGCCCTGACTTACCATTATATAAAACTTCATATAATTCATTGCAAATAGGCATTTGCAAATCCATATTAGATATGAGTTTATGTAAAGTTACGGTCATAGTGTATCCTTCTACGACCTGACCAATCTTTTCTAAAGCCTCAGTAACGGATACGCCTTGTCCTAACATTACGCCAAAACGGCGATTTCGAGATTGATTGTCAGTACAAGTTAAGATTAAGTCCCCCAAACCAGAAAGCCCCATAAAGCCTCGCTCAGTAGCACCTAAAGCAACCCCCAAACGAATCATCTCAGCTAAGCCCCTGGTAATTAAAGCTGTACGGGCATTAGCTCCATAACCTAAACCATCAGAGAGTCCTACTGCTATAGCTATCACATTCTTAATAGCACCGCCTAATTGCAGACCAATAAAATCCTGACACTCATAGATTCTAAAAGTAGGAGTATGCATAAGCTTACACAGCTCTGCTGTAAATTCATTGTCATTGCCTGCTACCGCTATAGCTGTAGGCATACCCAAAGCTAATTCACGAGCAAAAGTAGGACCAGATAATGCGGCCATAGACATATGAAAAGGCAATACAGCTTTTGCTGTATTGCTTAAAAGCTCTCCGCTGTCACGCTCTAAACCTTTAGTAGCCCAAGCTAGACGATGTTTTGGGGTCAGATAAGGAATAATTTTTTCTAAAATTTCCTTAAAAGTATGGCTGGGAACAACCAAAAGAATAATCAAAGCATCTTCAATTGCTTCTTTGAGATCTGAGGTTAACTTGAGACTTACAGGAAATTTTATACCAGGAAGATAGGTGCTATTTTCACGCTTCTGCTGCATCTGCAGGACTCTTTCGACCTTACGATCCCATAGAGTTACCTGCAGCCCTTTAGAAGCAACCGAGACTGCTAAAGAAGTACCATATGATCCGGCACCAATAACGCTTAACGCACTTTTGCAGTCAGTCATCGCAGCTTTTTACTCTTTAGATTTATTTGCGGCTTGTTCCTGCTGAGCCTTTTGAGCCTGCTCTAACTTACGTGCACGATAAAGTGCTTCAAAATTAATTGGGCGTAAATTAAGAACCGGGAAGGATGCGCGAGAAATCATTGAGGAAATATGTTCACGAGCATATGGGAACAAAATATTAGGAGCAGTAGCAGACAATAAATAGTCAGCCGCCTCAGGACCTAAATTACGTAATAAGAATAATCCTGCTTGATGAACCTCACAGATAAAAGCCTGCTTGTCATCATTAGTACAGGTTACAGTTACGCGCATATCGACTTCATATTGATCATCAGCAACATGGCTTGGCTTTGCATCAAATTCAATATTAATCTTTGGCTTCCATTGAGTGGAAAATACGGCTGGACTATTAGGAGTTTCTAAAGAACAATCCTTAGCGTAAATACGTAAAATTTCAAACTGAGGCTGCTTATGTTGCTCCTGAGATTGCTGATTGTTATCTGACATAAGATTTCCTTATTATAAAAAAAATTATCTCTTAGTTGTAATAGGCAGGTTATCTATAACCCACTGATTTATACCACCTTCAAGGGTAAAAACCTGTTTATACCCTAATCTCTTTAAAATGCGTGCACAATAAAAAGTATCGGAATCAAATTTATCCTTTCCGACTAAGATAACAGGTTTATCCTGTGCATTATCGATACGCTGCAATTTACCGCTCTTAATCTCAGATGCAGTAATATTTAAAGAACCAGAAATATGTCCTTTAGAAAAGAAAGTTGTAGGGCGTACATCCACAAACACTCCATTATCATGGTTTACCTTAATAGATGCAGTGCTTGATGATATTTTTTTAATATTTGCAGTCCATATTCTAATCTGAACAAAAACTAAAGCGACAAAAGCAACAACCCAAATACCTACCATAAATAGATGGCGGCTTGCAAAAGCACTGTATTCGGCCATATTTTCAGCAGAGAATAAATCTCCCACGTAAACACCTCAAAAAAAATTAAAAGCGCAAATCCATTATCAGTGCTCGATACATCTGACATGAACATTCAAATTTGCCTTGATTTTAGCCTGATTATGTAAGAGTTAGGCTAAATAATCTTACAACAAATATTGTAGGCTTTATAAGCCCAAGATCTTTTTATAACTAATCTTAAAGCAAAGAATAGTCACTATTATATATGCCATGCCTAAACTTTAGGAAAACTAAGCATATGCTTAATATCTGTATTTAATTATAAAGCGTAACAAAAAACACCTCAATAGAAACCAAACAACCAAAGCTTATTTTGGTAAAAAGTAGACTCAAGCCATATATCAATAATTATTTATTACTTGTTTTATATAAAAGTATGCTAGCTACCCAATATATCATTGCCTATTTTTAAATATTTAAAATATTGAACAGCTATTCATAAAATTGGTTGTTGTATAACTAAAACAAAAAATTATTAAAAAATAAAATATGCTTA
>CAJKNC010000054.1 GCA_905201175.1 uncultured Succinatimonas sp. | reverse complement strand
CTAAAATTTGCTTACACTCACATTTTTGCTTTTTTAATTAAAAAAAGTGAATATTGTTATATTAAAAAGTTTTTTTTACCTAACATCTTTATAAAAGCTCTACCAAAATTAGAAATAATTTTATTATTGAGTATTTTGTAAATGGAGCATATTTCATGGCTGAAAATCGTTATGTAGGAAAATATCCCGTCATTGGTATTCGTCCGATTATTGATGCACGTCAAGGACCTCTTCAGGTTCGTCAGTCTTTAGAAGCTCAAACTATGGGTATGGCAAAGGCTGCAGCGAAGCTTATAAGCGATAACCTTAAATATACAAATGGCGAGAGCGTTAAAGTCATTATTAGCGATACCACTATAGGTCGTGGAGTAGAAGCCGCTAAGTGCGCAGAGCAATTTAAAAATGCAGGCGTCGATATAACCTTGTCTGTAACTCCATGCTGGTGCTATGGAGCTGAAACTATGGATATGGACCCTATGACTATTAAGGGCGTATGGGGCCTGAATGCTACAGAACGTCCTGGTGCTGTATATTTAGCTAGCGTGTTAGCAGGCTATGCGCAAAAGGGATTGCCTGCATTTGGCATTTACGGCAAGCATGTTCAAGATGCCGATGATCCGAATATCCCTGAAGATGTAAAGGTAAAGATTTTGCGTTTTGCTCGTGCAGCAGTTGCTGCAGCTACCATGAGAGGAAAATCCTATCTGCAGATTGGTTCTACCTGCATGGGCATTGCCGGCTCTATGATTAATATGGATTTCTTTGAAGAATATTTAGGCATGCGTGTTGAATCTGTAGATGAAGTTGAAATCTTAAGACGCATGGAAGAGGGAATTTACGATGAGGAGGAATTCCAAAGAGCTTTAAAGTGGGCTAAGGCCAATTGCCCTATAGGTTATGATAAGAATCCTGAATTTGTTCGTAATACTCCAGAGGAAACCGAAAAGAACTTTGAGTTTGTGGTTAAATCCATGGTGATTATCAAAGATCTTTTCCGCGGCAACAAAAATTTGCCTAAGGGATGCGAGGAAGAGGCTTTAGGCTTCAATGCAATTGCCGGCGGATTCCAGGGACAAAGACAGTGGACGGATCATTATCCTAATACTGATTTTGCAGAAGCTTTAATGAACTCCAACTTTGACTGGGAAGGCAAGAGAGAGACCTTTGTCTTAGCTACAGAAAATGACACTTTAAACGGTGCAACCATGCTTTTTGAGAAATTGCTTACCAATCGTCCGCAAATTTTCTCAGATGTGCGCACTATGTGGACAAACGAGGCTGTTCTCCGCTGCACCGGCTATGAAGTTGAAGGGCACGCAAAAGAAGCCGGCGGCTTTATCCATTTAATTAATTCCGGCGCAACTTGCCTTGAAGCTTCAGGTCAGTGCAAGGATGAAAATGGCCTAAGCTGCATTAAGCCTTGGTGGGAAATGACTGATGAAGATATCAGCAACTGCTTGAAGGCAACCACCTGGAGTGCTGCAGATAATGGTTATTTCCGCGGAGGCGGATATTCTTCACGTTTTGTAACCGAGGCTGAAATGCCGGTAACAATGGCCCGTTTAAATATAGTTAAAGGCTTAGGTCCGGTTATGCAGTTAGTGGAAGGCTGGACTGTAAGACTTCCTGATGAAGTCACGGATGCTTTATGGAAGCGTACCGATTATACCTGGCCGTGCACTTGGTTTACTCCGCGCGTCAGCGGCAAAGGTCCTTTTAAGAGCGCATATGACGTAATGAATAACTGGGGAGCTAATCATGGTGCCATAAGCTATGGCCATATAGGTGCTGATTTAATTACCTTGTGCTCAATGCTGAGAATTCCTGTCTGCATGCATAATGTTCCTGAGGAGGATATTTTCCGTCCGGCAGTATGGAATTCTTTCGGCATGGATAAGGAATCTCAGGATTATCGTGCCTGCAAGGCTTTTGGTCCTCAATTTAAGTAATTTTTTCTAATTATATCTCTTAATCCCAAAGCTTTGCTTTGGGATTTTTTTTATCATTATTAATGAGCTGGTATTTACAAAAGTTTTTTGCAGGTATCTGTAATTTATATAAATATTTTGATTAGGCTAGATTTCTTGTTTCATGCACAGGGCATTTAAGATCTCATTTTTATTATTCGATCTTTAAACATTTTTAAATGTTAAAATTATATATAAGAGGAGATCGTTATGTCTGAAAGATTAGTATTCGTTTATAAAAGCGCTTCAAAACCCCGCCATTATTTATATTTAGCGCAAAAGGATATTTTTTCTGATGTTCCAAGCGGCTTGTTAAATGCCTTTGGCGTCCCTAAGTTTATGATGATGTTTGCTCTGTCAAAGCATAAGAATTTACCAAAAGTATCTCATGAAAAACTTGAAGAGGCCTTAGCTACTAAAGGCTATTTTTTACGCATCGATCTTGAAAGTGAAGAGGAAAATCTTATAAATCAAGAGCGCATATATAATGGTTTAAAGCCTTTGTCTAAAGAAGAACTTGCAGATTTATTTAAATAATTTTTTGCTTTTTTGCGCATTTAAGCCATAAATCCTTTTTTGCTAAAATATAGCAAACTGCTTAATTTAGGATGCAATATGCAAGATACTGTTATTTTACAAGAGGGGCGGGAAAAGTCCCTGCTGCGCCATCACCCATGGGTTTTTTCTAAAGCTGTTTATAAGGAAGATCTCAATTTAAAGCCCGGCAGCACAGTAAAGGTTTTATCTTTTAAGGGCGATTTTTTATGCTATGGCCTGTATAGCCCTAAATCTCAAATACGCATAAGAGCATTATCTTTTGATGAAAAGGTAATGATCGATGAAAAGCTTATCTCAGAGCGTATTTTTACTGCTCATAAGCTGCGCGAGCGCTTAATTGCACGCGGCAATGACGGCGTCAGGCTGGTATCTTCAGAAGGGGATCTGTTACCTGGACTTATTGCAGATAAGTACAATGATTTTATTGTAATTTCTATTTCCTCATGCGGCATGGAGCGTTTCCGTAAAGTAATTATAGATGCCTTGCAGGCCTTATATCCTGAAGCTTCCATATATGAGAGATCTGATACTAAGTCAAGATTAAAGGAAGGCCTGCAAAAGCGCTGCGGCGTGATTTCCGGAATTGAGCCTCCAGACGTTATCTATGTTAAAGAAAACAATAGTATTTTTATGCCGGTTGACATTAAGAATGGGCATAAGACTGGAGCTTATCTTGATCAAAGACAGAGCCGCTATCATGCAGGCACCTTGTCTAAGGGCGCACGAGTTTTAAATTGTTTTTCTTATACAGGCGGTTTTGGCCTGTGGGCCCTTAAAGGCGGAGCTAAGAGCGTAGATAATGTTGATGTTTCTTCATTAGCTTTAAATGCAGCAAAAACAGGAGTTGTTTTCAATCACTTAGATCCGGGACGCTGTCATTTTATTAAAGAGGATGTTTTTGAATTTTTAAGAAAGCAAGCAGAAAATCAGGTCAAATATGATTTGGTGATTTTAGATCCGCCTAAGTTTGCAGAAAGTGCCGCTAATTTAAAGCGAGCCTGCCGAGGATATCAGGATATCAATCGCTTAGGCTTAAAATTAGTTGCCAAGGGAGGCCGCCTGTTAACCTTCTCCTGTTCAGGTTTAGTTGATAGCGCTTTATTTCAAAAGATTGTTGCTGATGCTGCCTTAGAAGCTAATGTTGATGGCAGGATTATTTCAACCTTAAGACAAGATGACGATCATATTGTCTCTTTGCCGTGTCCTGAGACTTTTTATTTAAAAGGTCTTGAAGTTGCCGTTTTGTAAAGGAGATATGCATGATTAAGCTTTTGCAACTCAATGTCACAGTTTATGGGCAGAATTGCCGTATCATTTATAATGATGAAAGCCATGATGCTTTAGTGGTCGACCCTGGCGGAAATTGTGAACAGATTGAGCAGCTTTTAGAAGAGCATAAGCTTAAACTTAATGCAATCTTATTAACTCATGGTCATTTGGATCATATAGGCGCTGTTTCGCAATTAGTTGATAAAACTCATGCTGAAGTAATAGGCCCTGGTATTGAAGACAGAGCTTTAATTGAGGCTATTTCAAGTCAAGCTTCGATGCTGTCTCTTCCTTATGCAGAAAGCTTTGAATTTAAGCCTGTATACGATGGAGATATTTTAACGCCTATTCCTTCTTTAAAATTCAAGGTCTTAAAGACTCCTGGACATACCCCAGGCGGAGTTTGTTATTATTGCGAGGACTTTGCCTTTGTGTTAACCGGAGATACTCTCTTTTGCGGATCTGTCGGCAGAACTGATTTCCCCGGCGGCAGTTATGAAGCTCTGATTGATTCTATATATCAAAAATTATTAGATCTTCCAGATGATACTCGCGTATTAAGCGGACATGGGGAAGATTCGACTATAGGATACGAGCGCAGAGCCAATCCTTTTTTAGGGCAAGCCTGAATTAATAATAAGATTAATAATTTTTTTATATCCCCCTAATTAGGAGCCAATCCTATAGGGGGTTTTTCTTTAAATATGAAATATTTTACAAAATTAAGCTAAAATTTCTGATTTTGCAGATGCTCTAAGTTTTAACTAATTTTAAAAGATCATAATAAAATAGAAGTTTTTTATAAAATCTAACACTTGTGATTAGAGGAAAGATATGACTAGTACTCACAAACGCCTATTACGCTATTTAATTTTATCGTTAATTATTTTATCAATATTAGGCTATGGTACTTATGATTATTTTAAGCCTGCAACTCCAAGCTATATGACAGTAACAACGGTAAAGCGAGATATAAATAAGCAGGTATATGCTACCGGCATAATTTCCGGCTTTACAGAGGTTGATATAGGTGCACAGGTATCAGGTCAGATTTTAAAATTACATGTACAAACTGGCGATGAGGTAAAGCAGGGAGATTTGCTCTGTGAAATTGATCCTAAGATTCAAGAAACGGCCTTAAAAAAAGCTAAGGCGCAATTAAACAGCATCAATGCTCAAATTAAAGCTAAGAAAGCCGAAATTAATAAATTAAAGCTCGAATATGAACGTCAAAAGCGCTTAAGAAAGATTGATGCCTCTTCAAAACAAGACTATGAGATTGCAGAGGCCGCTTATATTGTGGCGCAGGCTGAATTAGATGAATTAAATTCTTCTTATGAGCAGGGCAAGCTGGATGTAGCAGATGCTGAAACTAATTTGGGCTACACAAAAATTACTGCCCCTATAGATGGTACTGTTTATGCTACCGTGGTCTCCGAGGGGCAGACTGTAAATGCCAATCAGACCACTCCTACGATCTTAAGATTAGCTACCATGGACCATATGAAGGTGGAAACAGAGATTTCTGAGACTGATGTCGTAAATGTCAAGCCCGGCATGGAATGCAGCTTTACTGTTTTAGGTCTTCCGCATCGTAATTTTAAGGGGTTTTTAGGCAGAATAGCTCCGGCACCAGCTTCTTATGAAGATTCCTCAAGCTCTACAAGCTCCTCAAGCTCTTCAAGCTCTAATTCTGAAGCTATTTACTACAATAGCGATATCGAGGTTGATAATTTAGATCGCGTATTGCGCATTGATATGACCGCAGATGTAGTCATCGATGTGGCTTCTAAAAAAAATGTTGATGCTTTAGCAATCACCGCTTTAAGGGATGAAGAAGAGAATTCAGCTAAGGTCTATATCTTAAATGATCAGGGCTTAATTGTTGAAAAGGAAGTTAAGACTGGTATTCGCGATGCCCAATATGTAGAAATTATTTCAGGTTTGAAGCCTACCGATAGAATCGTGATAGGCGATGATGTGCAGACTGCTGAAGCTGAAGCCTTAAGCAAAGAGAAAAAGCCTAGAGGACCGTTTTAATGAGTGAAGCATTATTAAAACTGACAGCCATACGCAGGTCATTTGGACAAGGGGCCTCAGCAGTTGAGGTTCTGCACGGCATAGATCTTGAAATACATCAAGGTGAACTCGTTGCTATTATTGGACCATCAGGCTCCGGTAAATCTACGCTTATGAATATCATAGGCTGTCTTGATACGCCTACAAGCGGCTCCTATGAGGTTGCAGGTCATAATACCTTTAATTTGAGTGCTGACGATCTGGCTAGACTGCGGCGAGATTTCTTTGGCTTTATTTTTCAGCGCTATCATCTTTTAGGGCATTTGGACGCTAAAGAAAATGTTCAGATTCCGTCAATATATTCAGGCTATAAAAAGGATTTAAGACGGAAGCGCTCTATTGAGCTTTTGGAAAAATTAGGCTTAGGCGAGCGCATTGATTTTAAGCCTTCACAATTATCTGGCGGTCAGCAGCAGCGTGTTTCTATTGCCAGAGCTCTGATGAACGGCGGTCAAATTATTTTAGCTGATGAGCCTACAGGTGCTTTGGACAGCAAAAGCGGCTCTGAGGTTATGAAGATCTTAGAAGATCTTAATGCGCAGGGGCATACTGTGATTTTGGTTACCCATGATCCTAAAATTGCAGCTCATGCAAGACGCATTATTACTATCAAAGACGGCATTATAGAAAGCGACAAAATTAATGAAAATGTAGACGTCATTGCTCATAAAAGAGATGACAGCAAGCTGGTGCTGAATAATAGCTGGGCTTCATCCTTCGGCGCCTATATCGATCGCTTTAAAGAGGCTTATGTGATGGCCGTGCGGGCGATGATTTCAAACCGCATGCGTACCCTGCTGACTATGCTGGGCATTATTATCGGCATTATGGCAGTAGTTTCGGTTGTTGCCTTGGCAAGAGGTGCTTCAGATAAAGTAATTGAAAACATCTCTTCTATGGGAACAAATACTATTACTGTAATGCCTGGCGAGAGAATGGGCGATGTCAGATCCGGAAAAGTTAGGACATTGAAGATTTCGGATATGGATGCTCTGAAAGGCCAGCCTTTTGTAGATTCTGCTTCGCCTACGATTCAAACTTCAGTCTTGCTGCGTCACAGCAATATTGAGAATAATGCAACAGTATACGGCGTAAATAATGAATATTTGCGCGTATACGGCATGAATGTGGCTTCAGGACGTCTGTTCAATGAATCAGAGTCAGGCTCAAATCCGCAGATCTGCATTATTGATGCCAATACGGCAAAGAATATGTTCCCTAACGAAAATCCCTTAGGGCAGAGACTGCTGGTTAATGACATGCCGGTGATGATAGTGGGAGTCTTAGAGGATAAAGAGGTTGCTTTCAGACCTAGAGACAACCTTTATGTCTATATGCCTTACAGTACTTTGATGACCAGGCTTATAAATCAAAATTACCTGTCGTCTATTATTGTGCGCGTTGCTGACGGCTTCTCTCCGGCAGTAGCAGAAAAGAGCATCAGTGCGCTTATAAAAGCCCGGCATGGACGAAAAGACTTTTTTATTCAGTCATCTGATACCATTATGAAGTCTATAAGTCAGACAACCGGAACCTTCACCTTGCTGATTTCTGCCATCGCCGTAATATCCCTGATTGTAGGCGGTATCGGCGTTATGAATATTATGCTGGTATCAGTTACCGAGCGAACTAGGGAGATCGGCATCCGCATGGCAGTAGGCGCTCGGCAGAGCGATATCATGACGCAGTTTTTGATTGAATCGATTACAGTATGTATTATAGGCGGTCTGATGGGCGTAGTATTTTCCATACTGATGGGATGGATTTTAGGCATAGTCATGCCGTCAATTCCGCTGTCATTCTCTGCTGCATCAATTATCGTGGCGGTTTTAACTTCATCTGTAATAGGCGTAGTCTTCGGCTTTATGCCGGCCAGATCGGCAGCTAGATTGAATCCAATTGAAGCTTTAGCCCGTGAATAGGATAAATATAGAGGTATTAAATGTTACAAAGTACAAGCGAAAAGGCGTTAAAAAACTTAGCAAAGCAAAATGACTTGGTGGATATTTTTTGTAAGCTTGTCGCCTTTGATACCCAGTCCTGTGCTAAGTCACAGACCGTACCGTCAAGTGAAGGACAGCTGAAGTTAGGTGCTTATTTGCAGGATTTGCTGCAGGGCTTAGGCTATAAAACTGTTATTGATGATAAAGGTATTGTCAAGACTTATATTGAAGCTTCAGCTAGCTGTAAGAATGCTAAAGGCTTATGTTTATTAGCTCATTTAGATACCGCTCCGGATGCCAGCGGCAAGGATGTTAAGCCGAGACTGGCTGAGGCATTTTCATCTTTGGAAGGGATCAAGCTTGATAACGGCTTAGTCATTGACGGCAATATCTGTCCTAAGCTTTTTGAGCATTTAGGCGACGATATTATTGTAACGGACGGTACGACTCTTTTAGGCGCTGATGATAAAGCCGGAGTTGCGGTTATAGTCAAGCTGCTTAAGACCTTAAAGGAGCACCCTGAAATTGAGCACGGACCTCTATGTGCGGTATTTACTGTCGATGAGGAATTAGGAACATCAACCTCGCACATAAATCCGGAAGAATTTAAATGCGCATACGGCATAACTATTGACGGATGCGATTTAGGCGAGCTTGATGTAGCTACATTCAATGCTTCAAAAGCCTGCGTTGATTTTAAAGGCATCAGCGTTCATACGGCAGTAGCTTATAAGACCTTAGTTAATGCTTCTTTATTAGCCGCAAAATTCATCTCTCTTCTTCCAGCATCTCAGAGGCCTGAAACTACTCAAGGAAAAGAGGGCTTTTATCATATTTATAATATGCAGGGACAAGTGGAAAAAGCCTGCGTTGAGCTTATTTTGCGTGATTTTGATGAAGATAAGCTTAAAGAGCGTGAAAATTTTGTTAGAGAATGCGGAGAATTTATCAATAAAAGCGCCGGCTATGAGGCCTGCTCGGTTACCATTACTCCTCAATATAAAAATTTAGCAAAAGCTCTTGAAGAAAATTATGAAATTTTAGATCTTTGCCGTAAAGCCTTTAAGGACGCCAATGTTGAGATTATAGAAAATTCAGTGCGCGGGGGCACGGATGGTTCTAATCTTTCTTACAGAGGGCTGCCTTGCCCGAATATTTTTATGGGAGCATTAAATTGTCATGGCCCTTATGAGTGTTTGCCAGTTAAATCTCTCTGCAAGTCCTATGAGGTTGCTCTATCATTAGTTAAAAGAATGGCAAAAACTTCAAGATAAAGGTTAATAAATGGCAAGAATATTAGTAACCGGAGCTCAAGGTCAGCTAGGGCAGGAATTAGGCATAGAACTTTTAAAGGAAGGCTTTGAGGTAGTCAAAGCCGGCCGCGATCTCCTGGATATTACCAAAGAACAGGAGGTTTGGGCAGCAGTATCAAATCTAAAGCTTGATGCTGTAATAAACGCTGCAGCTTATACAGCTGTGGATAAGGCCGAAAGCGAACAGAGCTTAGCTTACGAGATCAATGCCTTAGGTCCTAAGTATATAGCACATGCTTGTGCACATAATCATATTCCGCTTATTCATATTTCTACCGATTATGTTTTTGCAAAAGCTACAGGTAAAAGCCATACTGAGGATGAGCAGACTTATTGTGAGGGTGTTTATGCAAAGACAAAGCTTGACGGCGAAAACTTTATTAAAAGCAGCGGCTGCAAGTATTTAATCGTGCGCACTTCTTGGGTTTTTGGCCGTTTCGGCAAGAACTTTGTTAAGGCAATATTCAATAAAGCCAAAAGCTCTGATGCTTTAACCGTAGTTGATGATGAATTAGGTAATCCCACTCCAGCCTTAGGCTTAGCCTGCGGCCTAGTAAGGATGCTAAGGCAGGTCCTGTCTCCTGGATTTGATGCTTTCGGCATTTATCATTTCTCCGGCATGCCTGCATTGAATCGTTATGAGTTTGCCAAAGAAATTGTCAGGATTGCCTATGAGGGCAAATATCTTGACCATGAAGTAAAAGTTACGGCGATTAAAAAGGCTGACTTGGGCTTAAGCGCCAAGCGCCCTGATGACAGCCGCTTAAATTGCGACAAATGCGAGGATGTTTTTAATTTAACCATGCCTGCTTGGCGAGATTATATTTTACAGACGTTAGATTAGGAGAGTTTATGCTAAAACAATTAAGCATTATCAGCTGTGCCCTAATGTTAAGCTCCTGTACAGCATTTTTAACTGACTATGAACGTCATGATATGCCTGTTGTAACCTCTTATGAGGGAGCTGTAGCTTTTACAGGAAGCTTTATCCAGGAGAATTTTTGGCAAAGTTTTAACGATCCTAAGCTTAATGATTTAATGCGCCGAGCTCTGCTTAATAATTATGATATGCAGTCTGCGGTTGTAAATGTGCAGAAAGCGCTGCTTGCAGTTGACATAAGCGGCACTGATCGTCATCCGACCTTCGAATCGTCTGTCGGCGTCAGCACACAAAGAGCCTTGAATTATCATCAGGCAACCCAGAAGAAAAGCTCTGCTAATTTAGGCTTATCTTATCAGGTGGATTTATTCGGCAAGATTGAGGCGCAGAATTTGCAGGCCTTAGAGCAGTTTAATGCCACAGCTTATGATTATTGGGCTATGCGTCTGACGGTAATTGAGGCTTTATCTGCCGCATATTGGCAGTATGCTTATGCCAAGGAAGCCGTCGCCATTTCCCAGGCAGACTTAAAGGATTCTCAAAAGCGCTTGACTCTGATTGAAAACATGTTTAATGCAGGCTCTGCAAGCGAGGTTGATGTTTCGGATGCAAGAATAAATCATCTAAGCGTACAGATGGCATTAGACAGCAAATTAAATGAGCTGGCTAAAGCCCGCACTGCTTTGGCAACTTTATTGGGAACCACTGCTGATCATGATTTCGATATCGGCTCTTTAGATGATGCGCACCTGCCTAATTTCAGTTTGGATATTCCCGCAAAACTGCTGTCAAGACGTCCTGATTTGATGTCTAAAGAGGCAACTTTAAAGAGTTATTATGCAGCTTATGACGAGGCTAAGCTCTCATGGTTTCCTGATTTTACTTTGACGACTAATTTATCCTTAGGCTCAGCTTCCACCTTCGGACGCTTTCTTTCAGATCCTATAGGAGCTTTGGGCGCAGCAATTACTTTACCATTTTTAAATTTCAATCGCTTGATATATCAGCAAAAGTCAGCACTTAAAGATATTGAGCTTGCTGATTTGGATTTTGTTTCTGCATATATTAATGCTGTACAGGAAGTATATGATGAAGTAAGCTCTATTGATTATTATCGCAAGGAAGTAGCTAATACTAAGACTCAATATGAATTAGCTGCAAAGAACTATAATCTATATTATGTGCGTTATATATCAGGATTAGTTTCCTTAAGAGATCTTTTAGATGCTTCAGATACCTTAAGAAGCGCCCGCTTAAATAATTTAACTTCAAAGCGCAATCTGCTGCAGTCTACTATGGCTCTTATGGTAGCCTTAGGCGGAGATACTGAAACTAAGCTTCAGGCTAATACAGCTAATTAATGTTCGGCAAATGACATTTAGGTCCTCGCTTGGGCGAGGATTTTTTGTCTTATAAGGGCTAGAATAAAGTATTTATCAGGTATAAAAATAATGCATAGATAAAAAAAATTTTTTTGAGATTTTGAGCTTTTTTAT
>CAJKNC010000053.1 GCA_905201175.1 uncultured Succinatimonas sp. | reverse complement strand
ACTATTTAGCAAAATATCAATATATTTATATATAAACAAATCGGTTAATTAATAAATAAAATCACTAAACATATAAAATTATAAAGTCCGGCCTTTGTAAGGTCGGACTTTTATATACAATATAATTAGCAACTCATAAAAACTTATAAAATACTTTATAACAACTATTATATCTATAAAGTTTTATTGAGGTCTATTTTCTGCGGTTACGAGCAATTTCAACAACCTTCAATCGAGCCATTGCATCGGCCAAACGAGCTAACGCATGAGAATAATCAATATCCCCAGAAGCACTCTTTTCAAGAGAACTTTTAGCTGCGCGAATAGCTTCTTGAGCTTTAGCTTCATCAATATCTTCAGCTCTTAAAGCAGTATCAGCTAAAATTGTCACCGAAGTTGGTTGAACCTCTAAAACTCCACCGGCAAGATAAATTTGATCTTCTTTATCTTCAGAGTCAATCAAAGAAACCATACCGGTCTTGATAATAGTTAATAAAGGAGTGTGCCCATATCTAATGCCTAGCTCACCTTCAGCGCCTGTAACTCTAACTGATTTAACCAGTCCTGAGTACATATTACCGATGCCACTGACGACATTCAGATGGAATGCTATTCCTTCCATGCCTCACTCCTTAAGATTATAAGTTCTTAGCTTTTTCTACTGCTTCGTCAATAGAACCAACCATGTAGAATGCCTGCTCAGGTAAGTTATCATACTCGCCATTAATGATACCCTTAAAGCCACGGATAGTTTCTTTAAGAGGAACATATTTACCAGGAGTACCAGTAAATACCTCGGCAACACTAAACGGCTGAGATAAGAAACGCTCAATCTTACGAGCTCTAGATACAACGAGCTTATCATCTTCAGAAAGCTCATCCATACCTAAAATAGCAATAATGTCCTTTAATTCCTTATAACGCTGCAAAACTGTTTGAACACCACGAGCAACATCATAATGATCCTTTCCTACAACAAATGGATCAAGCTGACGTGAAGTAGAAGCTAAAGGATCTACAGCTGGGTAAATACCTAAAGATGCAATTTGTCTTGACAATACAATGGTTGCATCCAAGTGAGCGAAAGTTGTAGCTGGGCTAGGATCAGTTAAATCATCTGCAGGTACATATACAGCTTGTACTGAAGTAATTGAGCCTTTCTTCGTTGAAGCAATACGTTCCTGTAAAACGCCCATTTCTTCAGCTAATGTAGGTTGGTAACCTACAGCTGAAGGCATACGGCCTAACAAAGCAGAAACTTCTGTTCCGGCTAAGGTGTAACGATAAATATTATCAATAAATAACAGTACATCTAAGCCTTCATCACGGAATTTCTCAGCTACAGTCAAACCTGTCAAAGCAACACGTAAACGATTCCCTGGAGGCTCATTCATCTGTCCATAAATCATTGATACTTTATCAATAACCTTAGACTCCTGCATCTCATGATAGAAGTCATTACCTTCACGAGTACGCTCGCCAACACCAGTAAATACAGATAAACCTGAATGAGCTTTAGCAATATTATTAATAAGCTCCATCATATTTACTGTCTTTCCTACACCGGCACCACCGAATAGACCAACTTTACCACCTTTTGCAAATGGGCAAATTAAGTCCATAACCTTAATACCAGTTTCAAGGATTTCTGTAGTAGACGACTGCTCTGCATAGGTAGGAGGAGCACGGTGAATAACCCAATCTTCTTTTTCATTAATCGGGCCTCTTTCATCTACAGGTTGGCCTAAAACGTTCATGATACGGCCTAAAGTCTCTCTTCCGACAGGGACCTTAATACCAGAACCAGTATTAACAGCATCTAGACCACGGCACAAACCATCAGATGAACCCATAGCGATACAACGTACAACACCGCCACCAATTTGCTGTTGAACTTCAAGGATTAGGTCCTTACGATTTTTACCGTCGCCCTTAACCTGTAAAGCATCATACAATTCCGGAATATGGCCTTCCGGGAACTCAACATCAACAACAGCACCGATGATCTGGACAATTCTTCCAACTTCACCGGCTCGATTTGAAGTTTCAGCCATTTATTTTTCCTCTTAAATTCTTTATACCGCCGATGCACCAGATACGATGTCATTCAATTCTAAAGTGATAGAAGCTTGACGCGCCTTGTTGTACTCAAGTTGTAAATCACTTACCAAAGATTCAGCATTATCAGTTGCAGCTTTCATTGCTACCATACGGGCTGCTTGTTCTGAAGCCAGGTTCTCCAATACAGCCTGATAAACCATCTGTTGAATATATCTATCCAGCAATACACCAAGAATTTCTTCTGGATCTGGTTCATATAGATAATCCCAATGATGCTTAGCAACCTCACCATCCTTAGCCTTTGCTAAGGGTAAAATCTGATTGACTATCGGTATCTGAACCATAGTGTTCTTAAATCCGTTGAAAGCTAAATAAACCTTATCAACTTCCTTATTTAAGAACATATCAGTTACGACTTTAATTGCACCAACCAATTTTTCAGGCTTTGGGTCATCACCAAAACCACCATGCGAGGCAATAACGTCAATTCCACTGCGCATAAAGAAAGAGTTAGCTTTTGAGCCTAAAATAGCGGCACAAACTTTAACTCCATCTTTTGTTAATTCCTGCATATTAGCGAGAATCTTACGGAACAAATTGATATTCAAGCCACCACAAAGGCCGCGATCAGTAGATACAATAATAAATGCTACTTTTTTGACTTCCCTTTCAACCATATAAGGATGATGGAATTCACTATGACTAGCTGCAATATGGCCAATGATTTCATATAAGCTCTTAGAATAAGGCCTGCTTTGAGACATCTTATCCTGAGCTTTTCTCATCTTTGAAGCAGCTACCATCTGCATAGCACCAGTAATCTTCTGTGTATTTTTCACAGAAGCTATTTTAGTGCGAATTTCCTTTGCTCCAGCCATTCAGAACTCCTAATAAGTCTGATTTGACTTAAAGTCGGTGATAATATCAGTTAATTGCTTAACAATTGCATCAGAATAATCTGGGTTAGCATCAATATCCTTTAACTGCTGATCGTACTTAGAATGAGCAAATTTCAATAAAGCTTGTTCAAATGCCTGGATCTTAGCTAGCTCAACATCCTCAAGGAAGCCGCGTTCAGCTGAAAAAATAACTAAGGACTGCTCAGAAACAGATAATGGTGCATACTGATTTTGTTTCATAAGCTCAGTAACTTTCTGGCCATGATCAAGTTGCTTCCGAGTAGCCTCATCCAAATCAGAAGAAAACTGGGCAAAAGCAGCTAATTCACGATATTGAGCTAAAGCGGTACGAATACCACCTGAAAGCTTCTTCATAAGCTTAGTCTGAGCTGCACCACCTACACGAGATACTGAAATACCAGGATCTACAGCAGGACGAACACCTGAATTAAACAAGCTAGTAGTCAAGAAGATCTGACCATCAGTAATAGAAATTACATTAGTTGGAATAAATGCTGATACGTCACCTGCCTGAGTTTCAATAATAGGCAAAGCAGTTAAAGAGCCTGTCTTTCCTTTTACCTTACCACCGGTTAATTCCTCTAAGTATTCGGCATTAACACGAGAAGCACGCTCTAATAATCTTGAGTGCAGATAAAAAACATCACCAGGGAAAGCTTCACGCCCAGGAGGACGGCGTAAAAGCAAAGAAATTTGACGATAAGCTACAGCGTGTTTAGATAAGTCGTCGTAAATAATCAAAGCATCTTCGCCTTGATCCATAAAATACTCACCCATAGCACAACCGGCATAAGGAGCAATATATTGTAAAGCGGCAGTATCAGCAGCAGAAGCAACAACAACTATAGTATTATTTAATGCACCTTCTTCGTCAAGTTTTCTGACAACAGAAGCAATAGTTGAAGCTTTCTGTCCAATCGCTACATAAATGCAACGTACTCCGTATTTTTGCTGATTGATAATAGTATCAATAGCTAAAGCAGTTTTACCAGTCTGACGATCTCCAATAATAAGCTCACGCTGGCCTCTTCCAATTGGGATCATAGAATCAACGGCTTTATAGCCAGTCTGAATTGGCTGAGAAACACTCTGTCTTGCAATAACGCCTGGTGCAATTTTTTCAACAGGATAAAAGCCGGAATTATTAATCTGACCTTTACCATCAATAGGCTCACCTAAAGCATTAACGACACGGCCTAAGAGTCCATTACCAACAGGAACTTCCAAAATACGTCCTGTACTATGAACCTTCATACCCTCAGATAATTCACCATACGGACCTAAAACAATAGCACCTACAGAATCTCTTTCAAGATTTAAAGCTAAGCCGTACAGATTATTTTCAAACTCGAGCATTTCGCCCTGCATTACGTTGGACAGGCCATGAATTCTAACGATACCATCATTCACTGATACTATGGTACCTTCATTACGGGCTTCTGTCACAACTTTAAATTGCTGAATTCTTTGCTTAATTAAATCAGCAATCTCAGTTGAATTAAGTTGCATTATTACTCCTCTAAATTACTTGAGGGTTGAAGATAAGTTTTTTATGCTAGTTCTAACACTAGCATCAATTACTTCATTTCCAACTTTTAAAATTGCACCGCCAATCAGACTGTCATCTATTGTTTGCTCAAAATTAATAGAACAATCATACTTAGCAGCTAATTTACTCTTTAAAAGATCTATTTTGCTTTGAGCATAAGGATGAGCTGAGACCAATTTTACAGTTAAAACTTTGTCATGCTTTTCACGCAATCTTACGAATTCCTCATAAATTTCAGGAATTACTTCAAAACGATTATTTTCTTCCAAAACTTTAATTAGATTTTTACATTGCTCATCTAAAATATCATCTAAAAGAGAAATTAAAATTTTTTCTGCGTTCTCAGCATTAGGAGCGTTTTTAATAGCAGACATTAAACTTTCATCTTTACAAGCTAAAGCCATTGCGTAAAGCATTGCTTGCCATTTATCTAAAGTCTGCTCTTCTAGCGCACACATAAAAGTAGCTTCTGCATAAGGTCTTGCTACTGTAAGATTTTCAGCCATACGCTAATTTCTCCTACAGTGAATCCATAATCTTCTTTAGCATAGCTTGATCTGTATT
Source organism: uncultured Succinatimonas sp. (assembly GCA_905201175.1). Classification (GTDB taxonomy): domain Bacteria; phylum Pseudomonadota; class Gammaproteobacteria; order Enterobacterales; family Succinivibrionaceae; genus Succinivibrio. The sequence continues at coordinate 6,545 of CAJKNC010000053.1, read as the reverse complement.
AGCATCAACCTTCTGGCTTACGATTTTCTCAACACCAGCTACAACTAAAGCAGCGTACTCTGAGCGTAATTCTTCTTTAACTCTATTTTTTTCAGCCTCAATTTCGCTTTTAGCCTTATCGAGAATGCGTTGTTTTTCTAACACGGCTTCTTCAGAAGCTTTCTCAATAATATCTAAACGCTGCTTATTGGCTTCATCTAAAATTTTTTGAGCCTGAGCCTGAGCCTGACGCAAGGTATCTTTAGCTCCTTCATTAGCAAGCTCAAGATTCTTTTTAGCTTTTTCAGCTGCGGTTAAACCGTCTGCAATCTCTTTTTGTCTCTTTTCCAAAACATTCATCAACGGCGGCCATACATACTTCATGCATAAAACCGCGAAGATCAAGAATGCAACAGCCTGACCTAAAAATGTAGCATTGATTTCCAATTCAAATGCCCCGCTTTATCTATGATTAATTAGAGTGAGACTGCAAACATTAAGTACATGCCAAGACCAACACCAATCATCGGGATAGCATCAACTAAGCCCATAACGATGAAGAATTGAGTACGTAATAAAGGCAGTAAATCAGGCTGTCTTGCAGAGCCCTCAATAAACTTTCCGCCTAAAAGGCCAATACCTATAGCGCCACCAATAGCAGCTAAGCCCATCATAATTGCAGCAGCAAGATAAACGTATTCCATGTTTTTCTCCTTAAAAACAGATATAAAAGCTATTCTTCTTCACTTGCCATTGACAAGTAAACAATGGTTAAGACCATAAATATAAAGGCTTGTAATGTCACAATCAATATGTGGAATAAAGCCCAAGGGACATTCAATACCCATTGAATCCACCACAATGGCAGAAGAGCAATAAGTATGAAAATCATTTCACCAGCATACATATTTCCAAAAAGACGTAAGCCCAGTGAAATAGGTTTAGAGAGTAAAGATACGCCTTCAAGCACTAAATTTAGTGGACTAAAAGCCCAATGATTGAAAGGATGTAAAGTTAAACTCTTAATAAATCCTGTCACACCAACGTTCTTGAAAGCAAAAACGAAAATTAGACAGAAAATACCAACAGCCATAGACAAAGTAATATTTACATCGGCAGAAGGAACAACTCTCAAATACGGTACACCAATGGCTTTTGCAATTTCAGGCAAGAGATCGATTGGCAATAGATCCATTAAATTCATGAGGAAAATCCACATGAATACTGTTAAAGACAGAGGAGCAATTAATTTACTCTTACGTTTAAAAATGCCGCTAACAGAATTTTGAACAAATTCAAAAATAAGTTCAACAAAACACTGCAGTTTATTAGGTACCCCACTAGTCGTTTTCTTTGCTGCATATCTAAATAGCAACAAAAATACAATACCCAAAATAACAGTGATTCCTATAGAATCAAGATTAATTGTATAAGGATTGATAATATTAGAAGATCCAGAATCCTCAGGCAACGCAGCTATACATTGTCCGGTACCTAAATCACTAAAAGAACACTTTTCCGTTGCAACTTTTTGTATACATTCATGCTCAGATGAACTTGTTAGGCAACTAGCAAACTCAGATGCATCGACTGGCTTAACGCTGTCTACGATAGAGAAATCACGAATGTCTAATTGCAAAAAGTGTAAATGATGGGAAATATATTCCTGAGAGTTACTCTCTGACATTGATATTCACACCTTAACTTAATAAAAAGATTGATAACTCTTTGTAATTTTTTAACAAAAAATACGACTTAACTTTTTTTTTGTCAAAACACCTTTTGTATTATTTGTATGTACTATATAAATAAAAGCAGATAATTATCATTATCTTTTACGACTAATGATTGAAATAGGATAGATCACTAAATTAAAAATCACCATAGAAACAAATGATAAAATAACAACAGTGTTGTTTAGTTCAAAAAATTTTATTGCTATACCTAATAGCAAAATAACAAGCATAAACTTTAATAAAAAAGCATATACAGCATTATAAACTATTAAAATAGCTGAGATTTTTTTTAAATTTTGACGATTCGCAACGTAAAAAAACACGCTTTGCGGGATCACATAACAAAAAATACCAATAAAGTAAGATGTCAGACTATCTTTTAAAGAATGCCCTAAAAAGGTGTGATGAAGCTCTAATATCACACCTCCTACCAAGATAAATAAAATATTTAAAAAAATTATTCTCTTATTTATGTTCATTAATAGGGCAAACCTAACTGTTTTAAAAGTTCTACTAACTGTTCGTGTGAAGAATATGACAGCGTAACCTTACCGTTATCAGCATTTTTTCCAGAAAACTTCACTTTAAGTCCCTTAAAACGCGAACTTAAGCTTTTTTCCCAACTTTCATATTCTTTGGGTCTATATTTAGAAACATCTGATTTATCATTTTTTTCTTTTTTTATTTCTTCAACAAAAGCTTCAGTTTGTCTAACATTTAATCCTTTACTGATTACAATATTAGCAGCCTGAGGCTGCAGCTCATATTTAAGTCCTAGCAAAACTTTAGCATGTCCTAAATCTAGGCTTCCTATAGCTAACTGTTTCTGTACATCAGGATGCAAATTTCTAAGTCTTAAAATATTAGCTATTGAACTTCTAGATTTACCTAAGGACTTAGCTAAAGCATCCTGACTTAAATTGCATTCATGAATCATTTGCTCTAAAGCTTTAGATAATTCTAAAGGGTTCAAATCCTCTCTTTGAATATTTTCTATTAATGCTATTGCATACGCATTATTTTCTAAATCATCCCTAATAATACAAGGAACTTTAGTTAAAGAAGCTAATTTACAAGCTCTGAAGCGACGCTCACCACAAATAATGGCAAATTTGCCATTATTATTTTTTTTAACAAGCAAAGGTTCAAGCAGACCATGTTCAGAGATTGAATTAGCTAATTCTGAGATGCTTTCATTATCAAAGAACTTTCTTGGTTGATAAACAGAAGGCTCTAATTTATCTAACTCAATATCAACTATTCCTTTATTATTATCTAATTGCCCATTTTCTTTTTCAGGGCTAGGAGAAGATAGCTTTTCTTCTTTATATTTTTTGCTCTCACTTAGTAGTGAGGATAAGCCTCTACCTAAACCAGCCATTACAAATCCTTATTATGCTTTGCTTTGATCTTTTTCAATAATTTCAGCGGCTAATGCTAAATAAGCTTTAGATCCTGCTGATGACTTATCATAATACATAGCAGGCTTACCAAAACTAGGAGCCTCAGCTAATCGCACATTACGTGGAATAATAGTTTTATAAACTAAACTGCCAAAATTCTTTTGGAGCTCTTCAGAAACATCTGTTGATAAACGATTACGATTATCAAACATAGTTCTTAAAATACCTTCAAGTCTAAGTTTAGGGTTAACAGCTTTTGCTAATTGATCGACAGTATCTATCAATAAAGTTAAGCCCTCTAAAGCGAAATATTCACATTGCAAAGGCACCAAAATTGAATCAGCCGCACACATAGCATTTACAGTCAATAGATTTAACGATGGCGGACAATCTATAAAAATGTAATCATATTCATTACTGATCTCTGATAAGGCATTTTTTAATCTGAATTCTCGCGCATAAAAATCTAATAATTTAACTTCAGCTGCAGTTAACTCTTCATTAGCAGCAATTAAATGAAAGGAGCCATTAGTCTTCTCAATAATGGCATCCCGAATATTTAAATTATCAATCAATACCTGGCAGCTAGTTTTAGTTACTTCAAATTTATTTATACCTGAAGCCATAGTAGCGTTTCCTTGAGGGTCGCAATCTATGACTAAAACTTTTTTATCCATAGCTGCTAAAGAAGCTGCTAAATTCACACAGGTCGTAGTTTTGCCTACACCTCCCTTTTGATTGGAGATAGCAATAATTTTACTCATTTAAAATCCTATTTTATTACTGGCAACATCATCACAGCTTGACGGGTAGCCTGAAGCTCAGGAACATGTAAACTTATAATCTTGTCAATTTTTACTGAATCAGGAACATCTTTAAGTTCCTTTTCCTCAAGATTAGCTTTCATGGCAATAAAAGTACCTTTTTCATCTATAAGAGGCAAACACCATTCTACAAAACGAGCTAAAGGTGCAAAAGCTCTGCTTACAATGCAATCAAATTTTTCGTCACACTGTATATTTTCACAGCGTTCATTAATTATGGTTATATTTTTTAATTGCAAAGAAACCATAGCTGTTCTCACAAAAGATAACTTTTTTGCAATTGAGTCTATCAAAGTAAAATGTTTTTCCGGATTGAGTATAGCAAGTACTAATCCAGGAAAACCTGGTCCTGTTCCAACATCCGCAATATTTTTACCACAAATTAATGGAGAAATAACCGCACTATCCATAATATGTAAAATTAACATTTGTTTAGGATCACGAATAGCAGTTAAATTTAAACTAGTATTCCATTTACATAAAAGCTCCAAAAGGATTACTAATTTCTCAATTTGTTCATCACTGCAAGCAATATCAGCTTGAGCTAGCAACTGCTGTAATTTGTTTTCAAATTCACCGCGGTCTATAGAATTACTTTTTACATTACGGTTCACGGCTATTTCCTCAAAAAACTAATTTTTTCCTAGCATACCTAATTTCTTCAGGTGCACTAATAATATAGAAATTGCTGCTGGAGTTACACCCGATATTCTAGAAGCCATGCCAATTGTTTCAGGCTGATATTCATTAAGCTTTTGAGCAACTTCATTTGATAAGGCTCTAATCTGCCTATAATCATAATTAAGAGGCAATAATGTACGCTCATTAATTTGCTTACGACGAATCTCTTCAAGCTCCCTATCTAAATATCCTTGATATTTAACTTGAATTTCAACTTGTTCTAAAGCTTGCGCTTCTGAAGCAATAGGCTCTACATTAGCTGCTTTTAAAAGATTATCTAACTTGCATTCAGGCCTCCTTAAAATCTCCTCTAAGCTTTGTTCCTGAGATAAAGGAGCTTTTAAAATAGAACTAATGTTCTTTCCCATATTGGATGAAGGCTTAACAATAGTCATGCGTAATCTGGCTTTCTCTTTTTCAATTTGATTTTGCTTATTTTCAAAGAAACGCCATCTTTCATCAGAAATTACTCCTAGCTCTCTTGCCTTAGGAGTCAATCGCAAATCAGCATTATCTTCTCTTAAAATTAAACGATATTCGGCTCTTGATGTAAACATTCTATAAGGTTCTTTTGTACCTAAGGTACATAAATCGTCCATTAATACACCCACATAAGCTTCATCTCGTCTTGGGAACCAAGGTTGCTGCCCCTTAATATACAGGCCAGCATTAATGCCAGCTAACAAACCTTGAGCTGCAGCTTCTTCATATCCTGTTGTACCATTAATTTGTCCAGCTAAAAATAATCCTGGAACCTTTTTAGATTGCATTGAAACAGACAATTCACGAGGATCATAGAAGTCATATTCAATAGCATATCCAGGCCTTGCAATTACAACGTTTTCTAGACCTTCAATAGATCTAATAAATTTTTCCTGGATATCAAATGGCAGTGAAGTTGAAATTCCATTTGGATAAACTAAAGGAGATGTTAATCCTTCCGGCTCTAAAAATATCTGATGGGAAGTTCTATCTGGATAACGAACAATTTTATCTTCAATTGAAGGACAATAACGCGGTCCAATACTATGAATAACACCTGAATATAATGGGCTACGATCTAATCCGCTGCGAATAATATCATGAGTTTTTTCATTTGTTCTGGTAATAAAACACGAAATCTGTTTTGGGTGTTCATGTTTAAAATTTAAAAAAGAAAATGCTGGCAGAGGATCTTCTGGCTCTTGTTTTGCTAATTTATCAAAATTAATTGTTGATGCTACTAAACGAGCTGGAGTCCCTGTTTTCAGACGGCCAACCTTAAGTCCTAAATTTTTTAAATCCTCAGCTAAAGAAATAGAAGCAGGATCTCCTGCGCGTCCACCACTATAGTGATCAAGACCAATATGAATTAGCCCATTTAAAAAAGTTCCTGCGCAAACAATTACAGCTTTACAGTAAAAATTAATTCCTGCAACTGTTCCAACACCGCATATAGCTTGATCTTTAAATAAAATCTTTGTTGCAGGTTGCTGAAAAATAGTTAGATTTTTATAATTCCACAATAAAGATCTCATAACTTCTTTATAAAGATGGCGATCAGTTTGAGCACGTGTTGCTCTTACAGCAGGACCTTTAGAAGAATTTAAAGTTCTAAACTGAATTCCAGCTTTATCAATAGCTTCAGGGCATACTCCTCCCATAGCATCTATTTCTTTGATTAGATGGCCTTTGCCAATACCTCCAAAAGCTGGATTGCATGACATTTCTCCAACTGTTTCAAGATTATGCGTTAAAAGTAGAGTTTTACAATTCATTCTAGCGCTTGCAGCGGCTGCTTCAATTCCAGCATGACCAGCACCAATAACAATAACGTCAAATTCTCTAAAAATGCTCATTAATGATCAGTCCTTTTAAAACGATCTTTTTTATTTTGACAAAAATTAATCCACACATTAATAATTAATAATACAAAAATATTA
>CAJKNC010000052.1 GCA_905201175.1 uncultured Succinatimonas sp. | reverse complement strand
AAAACGTGATTTAATCCCCATTTTTTTAATTAAATTGCTAAAATATAGCGTACGCTTTACCGGATAAATCCGTTTTTTTTATCAAAAGGAGCCTATCTAAATCATGGAAGAACCCTTACGTCCGATTCGCCGTGCACTTATCAGTGTTTCTGACAAGACCGGTGTTGTCGAGTTTGCCCGTCAATTACAATCTCGCAATGTTGAAATCCTTTCTACTGGCGGTACCGCAAAATTACTCCTAGAAAACGGCATCAAAGCCAAAGAAGTCTCCGACTATACTAAATTTCCTGAAATGATGGATGGCCGCGTCAAGACTCTCCATCCTAAAATCCATGGCGGCATTTTAGGCCGCCGCGGCATTGATGAAGAAGTTATGGCAGCCCATGACATCCTGCCTATCGATCTTGTCGTAGTAAATCTCTACCCGTTCGTAAAAACAGTCTCTGATCCTAACTGCTCTTTGGAAAAAGCCATCGAAAATATCGATATCGGCGGTCCTACCATGGTTAGAGCTGCTGCAAAGAACAATCGCGACGTAGCCATTGTAGTCAGAAGCTCAGACTATGATCGCGTAATTAAGGAAATGGATCAGCACAACGGCGCCTTAACCTTTGCTACCCGCTTTGATTTAGCCGTTGCAGCTTTTGAGCATACTGCCGCTTATGATGCTGCTATTGCAAACTACTTCGGCACTAAAGTTCCTGATTACGGCACCTCCGAAGGCGGCGAATCCTTATTGCCGCGCACCTTAAATTTAAGCTTCATTAAGAAGCAGAACATGCGCTACGGCGAAAATCCCCATCAGTACGCTTCATTCTATACCGAGCTTAATTCTAAAGCTTCCGGAATCAGCACTGCAGTGCAAATTCAGGGCAAGGAATTGTCTTATAACAATATTGCCGACACTGATGCTGCAATTGAGTGCGTCCGTCAGTTTGAGGAGCCCTGCTGCGTTATCGTCAAGCACGCTAATCCTTGCGGTGCAGCTTTAGGCGCCAACCTCAAGGAAGCTTATGAAGCTGCCTTTGCCTGCGACAGAGAATCTGCTTTCGGCGGCATTATTGCTTTCAACAAGACTTTAGATGGTCAAACCGCAAAAGCTATTATTGACAATCAGTTCTGCGAGGTTATCGTCGCTCCTGATGTTACCGAAGAGGCCATCTCCGAGGTTGCCCGCAAGAAGAATGTACGCCTGCTTAAGACCGGCGCCCTCTCTTGCGAAGAGCCGCGTCTTGACTTCAAGCGCGTTAACGGCGGTCTTTTAGTGCAGGATGCCGACTTAGAGACTGTCAGAAAGGAAAACCTCAAAGTTGTAACTAAGCGTGCTCCTTCTGAGGCTGAGCTTGCTGAGCTGCTCTTTGCCTGGAAGATCTGCAAGTTTACCAAGTCAAATGCTATTGTTTATACCAACAATCGCAGAACTTTAGGCATCGGCTGCGGCCAAACAAGCCGCGTCTTCTCCGCTAAGATTGCTCATCTGCGTGCTCAAGAGGCCAATTTATCCTTAGAGGGTGCTGCCTTAGCCTCAGATGCCTTCTTCCCGTTCCGCGATGGTGTTGATGCAGCTGCTGCTGCCGGCATCAAGTGCATTATTCAGCCGGGCGGCTCTATCCGCGATCAAGAAGTCATTGATGCTGCCAATGAGCACGGCATTGCCATGGTATTTACCGGCATGCGTCATTTCCGTCACTAATTTAGGAGTTGCTGATGAAAGTATTAGTTATAGGCAGCGGCGGCCGCGAGCATGCCTTAGCATGGAAAGCCGCCCAGTCTCCATTAGCCGATATCGTCTATGTAGCTCCGGGAAATCCGGCTACTGCTCGTGAAGAAAAAATGCAGAACGTCAACATTAAGGCTGACGATATTGCCAAATTAGCTCAGTTTGCTAAAGACGAGAAAATTGGCCTTACTATTGTCGGACCTGAGGCTCCTTTAGTTGCAGGCATTGTTGACGAGTTTACTAAACTGGGCCTGACTATATTCGGACCATCAAAAGCAGCTGCCGCTTTAGAAGGCTCAAAATCCTTCACTAAAGATTTTCTAAAACGCCACAATATTCCTACTGCAGCCTATGAGGTTTTCACTGAAACCGATAAAGCTATTGCTTATATTAAAAAGCAGGGTGCGCCGATTGTTATCAAAGCTGACGGCCTAGCTGCCGGCAAAGGCGTAGTAGTTGCCATGACCGAAGCTGAGGCTATCGATGCAGTTCACGCTATGCTAGACGATCATGAATTCGGCGATGCCTCTGCATCTGTAGTTATCGAAGAGTTCATGGAAGGCGAAGAAGCTTCCTTCATCGTCATGGCTGATACTAAATACGCCCTGCCGATGGCCACCTCGCAGGATCACAAGCGTGTAGGCGATGGCGATACTGGACCGAACACCGGAGGCATGGGAGCTTACTCACCAGCTCCGGTTGTAACAGCCGAAGTATATAAGCGCGTTATGGATGAAATCATCAATCCGACCTTAAAGGGAATGGCAAGTGACGGCATACCGTATCGCGGCTTCCTATATGCAGGCCTTATGATTGATAAAAACGGAGCCCCCCGCGTAGTTGAATTTAACTGCCGCTTTGGTGATCCTGAAACTCAGCCTATTATGATGAGAATGCAGTCAGATTTAGTTGAATTATGCCTTATGGCATGTAAAGACGGCGGTCTTGAAAATGCAGCAATTAAATATGATGAGCGTCCTGCTGTAGGCATTGTTTTAGCAGCACATAACTATCCGGCCTCTCCCCGCAAGGGCGATGTAATTACCGGTCTTGATGCGGCAATGGACAAAGACGAGAAAATCTTTGAAGCAGGCACTGCACAGCAGGGAGATAAGATCGTTACTGCCGGCGGCCGTGTTTTATGCGTAACTGCTTTAGGCGATGACATAGCTAAAGCCCGCGCTAAAGCTTATGCCTTATGCCAGAAGATTCACTTTGACGGCATGTTCTATCGCAAAGACATCGCCTGGCGTGCCTTAAACCGCAAGTAAACTTAAATCATAAGTAAATAACTTCAGGCAGTATTGCCTGAAGTTTTTTTATTATTGATATTTATCATATAACAATCAGGAGATTTATATGACCGAGGAGATAATCAAACAGGCCATATTATTTATAGTCTCATTCACCGCTAACTTATTTGCCTCAGTCTCAGGAGGCGGTGCCGGTTTTATACAATTTCCTTTATTAGTGCTTTTAGGCCTGCCTTTTGCTACAGCCTTAGGAACCCATAAGGTAGCCGTAGTTTTTTTAGGCATAGGCGCCCTTGCACGCAAAGGCAAGCTTAATGAATACCGCTTTGATAAGCAGATTTCCTGCATAATGCTCTTTTTAGGCGGTCCGGCAGTTATCTTAGGCTCTCTAATTATCATCAAGCTGCCTACCCAAGCTGCGGAAATTGCTTTGGGAATTATTACTATCTGCTGCGGGATCTATACTCTGTTTAAAAAATCATTCGGAGCTAAGACCATAGAGCACCGCTCCTTACAGAGAAATATTATCGGAGCTTTATTGATCTTTATTGTAGGCTTATTCTCAGGCTCCCTTTCATCAGGAGCAGGTCTGTTTTCAACTCTGACCTTAGCCGGCGTATTCGGCTTAGAGCTAAAAAAGGCCATCATGCATACCATGATATTTGTAGCTACGATCTGGAATGCCATAGGAGCCATAACGGTTGGTTCTTTAATGGGAATTCACTGGCAATGGGTACCCGTAATGATTATTGCTACTTTTACAGGCGCCTGGCTCGGCACTAATCTGCTATTGTACCTGCCAGTACGCATTGTAAGAATAATTTTTTCATTCGTAGCTATGCTAAGCGGAGTAATCCTGCTTTGCGAAGCCTTCTAGGCTGATGCCAATATTGCTGCTGCCCTCCCGATAAGCCATGTCTAAAAGTTTCTCTGTCAAATCAGCGCTTCTTTTAGACTTTTTCAAAAGCTCCATCATCTCAATTTGAAAATTAACCTCATTGTCGACGGCAGGATTATTGCGCAGCTCTTCATCAGATAAATCAGGCTCCTGCTGCTCAATCTTACGGATAACTCCGCCTAAGCTTGCACGTGAGGCAATTTCTGCTTCATCTCCATCATGCAGAATCACTGCATCTGCAGCTGCCGATAAAGATAAACAAGCATCTAGTCCAAAGAGATCTCCTAAAAGCAGATCTTCCTTATCATCCTTGAGCATAAAAGGTTCAACCTCATTGATCACCTTTTCTAAATCAATGTGATTATTCTTGTCACGATGAAATTCCCATAATTGCTTTAAAGCTAGCTCAAAGGCTCGAACTCCGCCTTGAATGTTTTCCACATCACACCATAAAGCATAATTTGGCAATTGACGCTGCGCTAAAACCAGAGCAAATAAGCTCTGCCTCCAAGGCGACATTTCCCCTAAGAGTTTGTAGTAACGCTCACCAAAAATCATACCTTCTCCTAAAATGTTAAAATTTATTTACATATGTGATTATCTTACGAAAAAATTGTGCCATAATAAAAGCATACAGCAATCAAATAATAAATATAATTCTCTCAACAATAGCTTTTTAAGCAGCATGCTCTTTAAAAAAAATAAGTCTTCTGTTTAAATTGCTGAAATCTTTTTTTGATATTAAACAAATGAATTCAGAAGACTACGTATCTTTAGAGGCTATTGCTTCCTCTTCATGGCATAGACCTTTTTCTAAAAAAAATACCATAGGTATTACTGCCACCTTATTTGTAGCCCTGTCTTTATCCTTTGTCATCTCTCAGAATTTTGATGAAAGAATTAAAAATGCTTTAGCTGACGGCAATACTGCAGCAGACAATTTCGATTTCACTGCGCCTGATACAAGCAAACCTTTAACCGAAGCTTTCGGCATTGAGCAGGCAAATAACGATAAAGAACCTGAAGTCATTGTAAGCACAAGCCCCAAAAATCTCGATAATTTCGACGATAACCTCCCTGAAAATGCACTTGCTGATTCCGATTATGAGATGGATCAGCAAGTTAGAAATTTAGCAGCCTCTATTGAAAAAGATTCATCTGTAAGCACCGAAGGACGCTGGCTTACTGAAGACGTACAAAAAGGAGATACTATCTCCTCGCTGTTTAAGGATTTGAACATCCCGGCTTCAATAATGATGAATATTCTAAAAAACAAACAGGCTGCTAAAGAAATCAATCATCTGCAATTAGGCGATCACCTTGCATTCTTATTAAATGATGACAGCGATCTTTTAGCCTTCGTTAAGCCCTTAGATGACAAAAAGCAATTACGTATCTATCGCAATGACGCCAAAAGCAATGACTTCATTTATGCAATTGAGCCTTTGGGAGCTCATTTAAGCGACAATAACGCTGTTCCTGACGATATTATTGCTAAGCTTGAAGAAAATAACGAGACTAAAAATAACGATAATAAAACAGCAGCTCAGGCTAAAGGCGAAAATAAAGATAAAAACAGCCAGAATGCTTTAGCAGCTAAAAATGAGGAGCCTAAGGCTAAAGTTACAACTGCAGCAAATCGCGGCAGATTAGTCTTGGTAAAAATCAAAAAAGGCGAAAGCTTCTCTACCGCAGCTAATAAAGCAGGCATTACTTATGCTGAAATTAACCGCATTTTACAGATGTTCAAAGGCCGAATTCAGTTTTCAAAGAATATTCGTCCTGGAGACTCCATGCGAGTACTGTTTACTGACAGTAAGGGAAAAGGCAAGATCGCCGCTGTTGAATTTAATCTAAGCCGCGGAGGCAAGATCAGCTCTTATCTGAATACTGCAGATAATAAGTATTACGATGAACGCGGCTTAAGCTCAGTTAAAAGCTCCTTTAGACGCTTTCCTTTTAATGCTAAAGCCAGAATTACCTCTTCTTTCAACCCAGGACGCAAGCATCCAGTCTTAGGCACAGTTCGTCCGCATAACGGCACCGATTTTGGTTTGCCTGTTGGTACTCCGGTTATAGCCCCTGCTGACGGCGTTGTAGATAAAGCTACCTATTCACGCTCTGCAGGCTACTATGTAGTGCTGCGCCACCGCGGAGGATGGTCAACTGTATATATGCATTTATCAAAGCTGCATGTAAAGCAGGGCCAGCGTGTTAAATTAGGCTCTACAATTGCAAGATCGGGTAATACCGGTATTTCAACTGGTCCGCACCTGCACTATGAATTACGCATAAACGGCCGTCCTGTAAATGCTATGCGCGTAAATCTAGGTTCTCGCGATGTTGAAGTAAACAGCCGCCAAAGGAAGCGCTTCCAAAAGAGTATTGCTCAATACAAACGTGATTTATATAAGGATTCGCTCATAGCTGGAAATTAAATATTTGCTGCCGCCTTTTAGGCGGCATTTTTTATGCCCATCAATGTAAGGCGCCTCTCAAATTTTTATGCTCATTTCCGTCTATTTCTAAAATTGCTCCCTTTATGTGATATTTTAACTATATAAACTCAAAGCAAATCTTAATAAAGAGGAGCGTAGCAATGGCTGTTTCAGAATTAGGCGGATTTAACACAAAACTTCAGAATGTCGATGCCAAATATTCCTGGATCAATGACATGATTAAGGCAAGGCAAGATCTGGTATTACTCTATATGAAGCTTTTGAACGTATCATTATCTCGAAGCTCTAATCGCAAAGATGAATGCTACCCCTCGTATGAAGACATTACAACCTTCTGCGATCACCTTATCGATTATATCTCTCATGGCCACTTCGACCTCTATCCTAAAATTATTGAGCTTATGGAAAATGCTTCAGGCAAGTCCTTATCGATTGCTCACCGCGTTATGCCTAAGATTGAGCAAACTACGGAATATCTGATGCGTTTTAATGATAAATACGCAGAGGATATGGATGAGAAAAAAATTTTATCGCTGAAGACAGATCTCAGCGAAGTCGGCAAATGCCTGGAAATCAGATTTAGAAATGAAGATCGCCTGATCATAGGCCTGCGCCTTATTCACTCGATTATGTCTTCTGACTAATAGCTTAAATTTAGAGCAAATAGCTCACTAATCCGCCTAATGCCAATTACCTCTATTCCAGGTAAAGCTTGGCGTGGGCGATTGTCATACGGCACTATCGCTCTGATAAAGCCTTGTTTTTGCGCTTCGATTATGCGCTCCTGTCCATGAGCTATAGGACGAACTTCACCAGTAAGGCCAATTTCGCCAAACGCCACCGTGCCTCTGTCGATAACTTGATTTTTAAATGAAGAGATCAAGGCTAAAACTAAAGGGAGATCTGCTGAAGTATCTTCAACCTTAACGCCGCCCACTACATTTATAAAAACATCCTGATCGGACAAATTAAATTCTGCATGGCGATGCAGAACCGATAATAACATCGCCAGCCGGCCTGCATCTGTACCTAATGATAGCCGCCGCGGATTGCCGTATAGCGACATATCTACCAAAGCCTGCAGCTCCACTAATAAAGGACGGGTTCCTTCCCAGACAACCATAGCCAAAGATCCCGGTGCTACCTGCTCTTGGCGGTTTAAAAAGATAGCAGACGGATTTTTAACCTCAGTTAAGCCGGTATCTGTCATTGCAAAGACACCTAGCTCGTTAACGGCACCAAAGCGGTTTTTGTGACAGCGCAAAGTTCTAAAGCGCATATCATTGCCTGTTTCAAGCATTACCGAGCAATCAATGCAGTGCTCAAGAATTTTCGGACCTGCAAGAGAACCGTCTTTTGTGACATGACCTACCATAAAAACGGCAATTCCTGTACGTTTGGCAAACTGAGTTAAGGCTGCAGCGCCCTCACGGACCTGACTTACAGATCCAGGAGCCGATTCGATTCCGGCAACATGCATTACCTGAATGGAGTCAACCACTAAAACCTGCGGCTGCTCCTGCATGGCTAGAGCACATATATTATCGATGGAAGTTTCCGCCGCTACTCTTACATTTTGCGTAGGCAGCCGCAAGCGTGCTGCCCGCAAGGCCACCTGCTGCAGCGATTCCTCGCCTGTAATATATAAAACCTTTACTTTATCTGACAGGCGGCATACAGTCTGCAATAACAGCGTAGATTTGCCTGCCCCGGGCGAACCGCCGATTAAAACTACCGATCCCTTAACAATGCCGCCGCCTAAAACCCGATCAAACTCATGATAACCGCTTGATAGCCTAGGAGAGCTTTGTATATCTACCGAGCTTAGCGATTGAATGCCTGAACCGCTTGCTCCGGCAAAACCGCTCAAAGCACGGTTAGCTGCTAATGTTCCGGCATTCGGAGCCTGACTGTCAAAAGTCTCGCTGATAGTGCCGGCTTCGCCGCATTCTGAGCAAATACCCTGCCAGCGAGAATACTTAGCTCCGCAATTTGAGCAGATATAAATACTTTTTACTTTAGGCATATATAGTCTTAGCTGCTGTTTTCAATAATAAAGCTACCGCATTTAAATCGCTTTTATTCAGCGCGCATTGCGCCTGTGCTTTTACCTTAGGCTTAGCATGATAAGCTATGCCTACCCCTGCTTCAGAGAGCATCTTCAGATCATTTGCACCATCGCCAAGAACAATTACCTGAGATTTATCAACATGATATTTTGCCATCAAAGCCAGCACTCCCTGCCGCTTAGCTTCAGCATCTACAATTTTTCCTGCGACCTTTCCTGTAAATTTTCCTGCAATTATTTCCAAAGAATTAGCACATACCATTTCAAGCTTATATTTATGCTCTAAAACCTCGATAAGCTGTACAAATCCGCCGGAACAAATGCCTCGAGCCCATTTATTTTCAGCAGTAATGGCCATCAAATTATCAAGACCGGCTGTCTCGGTCATAATTTCCTTAACCTTGCAGATAACATCAGCACTGCCGCCTTTCAGCATGCTTACCCTTTCTCTTAAAGAAGCAGCAAAATCTAGACCTCCATGCATGGCCTTAGAGGTAATCTCCGCAACTTTGTCAAATACTTTCAGGGCTCTGGCTATTTCGTCAATACCTTCAATTTGAACGGAGGTCATATCCATATCCAAAACTGCGGCGCCAGGCTTATTTAAATTCGGAATAGTTTTTAAAGCCAGAATATCAAAATTATACTTTTCTTCTAAATTCACAGCTCGCAAAGCCTCTAAGGACTGATCTTCGCAGCTGTATAAAGCACCAAAATGGCCGTAATCCTGAAGAGTGCCTAAAAGCTTAAAATTTGCAGAACACTCGCTAGCCAATGCTTCTACGCTATTATCTAAAATATTCTGCTTTCCCACCAAAAAAACGTAAATCATGTTGTTTCCCTAAAAATAAAGTGCAGAGATTGTCATAGAGCAAATCTTCTGTATCTGAAGAACTAAGCTTTAAAAGTGACGATAATAAAGCATATTGCTTATCTGCAAGCTCAAAATCATAAGGCCTGCGGTTCTTATAATCAGCGTCTGACTCCAAGAGTATACGGTCTTGAGGTATAAATTTCAAAAGCTCAGGAATTTTGGATCTTTGCTGAATAAAATGGCGCCCGAAGCTTAAATAAAAGCCTAAATCTAAATAAGCCCGAGCAACTTCTTTTGAAGAAGCAAAGCCATGAATAAGCCCAGAAAGCCTGCCTGCATACGATTTTAGAATGCCTATCATATCCCCATGCAGCTTATAAACATGCAGGCTTACAGGCAGATGTAATTTTGCGGCGAGATCTAGCTGCTGTTTTAAAACAGGTATCTGTATATTTTTGTCGATATTAGCATCTAAGCCGCATTCACCTATACCAATGCAAGCTGGCTCTTGCAAAAGGCTTAAAAATTTTTCCTCGCAAAAAGCACCTGCCTTTGCATACCAAGGATGGATGCCGACTAAAAAGGGAAAGGGGATCTGAGCTGCTAAATTTCTATTGACAGATGCATCTGCAAAATCACAGCTCACCCCTACAGGCAGACATTTATCTTGCAGAAGCTTTTTTAAAATTTGTTCCCGGTCAGGGAACAAACTTAAATGCACGTGCGCATCAAGGCGCATGTTAATGCTCGCGCGTTGCGCTGAAAGTGACCTTCGGATAGCGCTCCATAGTCAAGGACAGATTAACTCCCGAAGAAGCCAGATAGGTTAAATTATCGCCGCCGTCTAAGGCTAATCCCTGCGGAACACGATCACGCATCTCATCTAAAGCCTTAGGATCTTCCGCGCTTAGCCAGCGGGCAGTAGTAACGCTCACGTTTTCATAAATTGCATCAACATTATATTCATGCTTTAAGCGCGATACCACTACATCAAACTGCAGCACGCCTACAGCTCCTACAATAAGATCGTTATTGATAATTGGTCTGAAAAGCTGTACTGCACCCTCTTCTGACAATTGCATCAAGCCTTTTTGCAGCTGCTTTTGCTTTAACGGATCACGCAAGCGAATGCGGCGGAACAATTCAGGGGCAAAGTTTGGAATACCGGTAAAGCGAAGTTTCTCGCCTTCAGTGAAGGTGTCGCCAATCCGCATGGTACCGTGATTATGCAGACCGATAATATCTCCGGCAACCGCTAATTGAGCCTGTTCACGCTCGCCTGCCATAAATGTCACTGCATCGGAAATCAGCATTTCTCGGCCCAACCTAACGTTAAAAAGCTTCATGCCTTTCTTATAAGAGCCCGAAACAATGCGCATAAAAGCAATGCGGTCATGGTGCTTAGGATCCATATTAGCCTGAATTTTAAAAATAAATCCGGTAAGCTTATCCTCATTTGCCTCAACCGTGCGCACATCACTCTCACGGCTTAAAGGGGCAGGAGCCCAGCTAGTAAGGCCGTCTAGCATATAGTCAACGCCGAAGTTGCCTAAGGCCGTACCAAAAAATACCGGTGTCTGCTTGCCCTGCAAAAATTCTTCCTCAGAGAAAGGATTTGAACCGCCTTTAACCAATTCAATTTCTTCACGCAGCTGAGCGCTTAAATCCTCTCCTAAAACCTCATCTAACTGAGGATTATCCAGACCTTTGACAATATGCTTTTCCTGAATATGGAAGCCTTCTCCAGAATGATAAAGGGCAACTTCATCTCTTAATAAATGATAGACGCCTTTGAAGGATTTGCCAGAGCCAATTGGCCAGGTAATCGGTGCGCAGGAAATCTTAAGCTCATGCTCAACTTCATCTAAAAGCTCTAAAGGATCGCGAGTTTCACGGTCAAGCTTGTTCATGAAGGTTAAAATCGGAGTGCTGCGCAAACGAGTAACCTCCATCAATTTGCGAGTACGCTCCTCAACGCCCTTTGCCGCATCGATAACCATCAGGCAGGAGTCAACAGCGGTTAAAACGCGATAAGTATCCTCTGAAAAGTCTTCGTGACCTGGGGTATCAAGCAGGTTAACCATGCAATTGTTATAGGGGAACTGCATAACCGATGTAGATACAGAAATACCGCGCTCTTTCTCCATATCCATCCAGTCAGATTTGGCAAAAGCACCTGTAGAACCGCGGCCTTTAACCTCTCCGGCTCTCTGAATTACAGATCCGAATAATAAAACCTTTTCTGTAATAGTTGTTTTACCAGCATCAGGGTGGGAAATGATAGCAAAGGTACGTCTTTTAGCTATCTCATTTAAAAAATTTTTATCTGCCATTATATTCTCTGAGAAAACTCTATCTAGCTTAGCTATGCATGACTTTTTTAAACTGCTATTTTAGCTTATATGCAATTTACGCTCAATCTAATAAAAAGCCTTAAATATTTTAGATAAAAAAAAAGAGCCTTAAGGCTCTGTTATTTAGGTAGGATTTTCAATGGTGCCCAAGGCGAGACTCGAACTCGCACTCAG
>CAJKNC010000051.1 GCA_905201175.1 uncultured Succinatimonas sp. | reverse complement strand
ATTCTGTTAGTATGACCTAGAAACTTAAGTGATCAATTTCTGGGGCCATACTAAGACGAGCTGCTTCTTTAATACAGGCATTCACAAAAGCATCGCTAGGCTCTTGTCTGTAGCTTTTAAAATAGCGCTGTATTTCCAATAGGCTTAAATCGCCGTATTTTTGAAAATAGTCTTCAAAATAAGGAAAAAGTTTATTTATAGCATCACATATCATGGTCTTTTCCTTTGTATGCTCATAAATAATAATGCGCTTATAATGCAGCCTATAGAGATATAGATAAAAGCGCTGTTAGCAGCCATATATAAGCTTACAGAAATTAAGATTGGTCCTAGAATCTGGCCAATGCGGATGAATAAATCTAAGATTAAAACAGACTGAGTTTCTCCTATAATGGAGCTCTGCGGCAAAGAGGATATAAATGCAGGCTGACCGCTTTCGTTGATTGATGAGCTAAGTCCAAGGCAAATCATCGCTAAAGCACAGGCTAATATAGGGTACGGCAGGATAAAACATAGCGGGGCTATAGCTGAAATGCATAAACCTATAGTTAATAAGCGATATTTGCGTAAGCTTTTGTCGAGAATCTTGCCGAAAAAAGGTGAGAGGAAAATTACTATTACAGTATAGAAAATATTTAATTGCCCCACCGCAGAAGCGCCAAAACCATTCTTATTGAGAATTACCGGCAGGAAATAATTAAATACTCCTATAGCAATAGCTCCATATGGAAGTACTTGAAAGAGTAAGAGTGCGATAATTTCTTTTTTACTTATAAAACTAAGTAAAGCAGTTAGTTTTAAATTATGTTTTAAATTAGTTTGTTGAATTTTTTGATCTTTAAAAAAATACGCCAAATATATAAGCAGGCATAAATATGCACACAGCATGTACGAGGATAATTTAAAAACAGCTTGGTAGCCTAAAGTATCGGCACAAATTCCTCCTAAAGCGCAGCTGCAGAGAGAACCGGCAAATAAGCCAGAAGTTAAATGTGAAAAGATCTTGCCGCGCTCTTGAGCTTTAGTAAAGCTGATTACAAAAAGCTGCAAACTTATGATAAAGCAGCTGTAGCCTAGTCCATATAAAACTCTGCTGAAGAGAAAAATTAAGGCGCTGCTAGCACTGAAAGATATGGTCATAGCGCTTGCAAGCAAAATGATGCCTGCAAACAACAGCTTTTTCCAGCTAATTTGATTGCCTAAGATTGTTATAGACAAAGAAGCAAGGCAAATAGCCGTCATATCGATGCTTACAGGTAAGCTCATGTAGATATTTTCTGGAAGACCGAAGATGCTTTCTTCTTGGATGCTTTTAATATATAAGGGCACAATACTTACAGGCAAATACAAAGAGAGTATGCCTAAATATCCTAATGGACGCGCAAGCTGAGGAGAAAATAATCTTAGTGCTTTTGGTTTTTCATATTTTGAGATAAGAATATCTAACAGATAAGATAGCTCATAGGCAAGCAAGCTGGCAATTAAGAGCATGGTCAGCATGTCAAAGCCGTATTTTATAAATATATTGAATAGTTTTTTTCTGTCTAAAGCTATTTTTAGGTAGCCAAAGGTTTCTTGTTTATTGCATATAGGCTGTATGGTACCAATACTGACATCATCACCGGCTAAGAGCTGTTTATTTTGATTATATATGCTCATATATCCTATATTGTGCATGGCGCTTTTGAAGGATATGAGCGTCTTATCGAGATCGGGAATTTCCGCTGTTTTTATGCCTAGAGTATTAATGCGGGATAATTCTTGGCTAAGAGCCTTGCCTGCACTTATTTCTAAAGATGAAATATATTCTCGCGCCATAAAAACTGAAGGTATGGCTAAGATTGTAATTGATATAAGCTGAATGACGATTAGAGGTATAAGAAAGGATTTTGCTCTGGATACAGTCCTGTGGGCTTTAAGGTGTAAAAAAGCGCTGTATATAAAAAAGATTATTAAACTTATAGCTAAAGTTATTAAAAAATTACGCGTAATATTCTTTTTTAAAAATTCCATCTGCGCATTACTTTTTAATTTAACTGTAGTTAGTACATAGCCTTTAATATTTTGAGAGGCGTCATAATAGGGTATAGCGGCATACTTTAATTTTGGATCTTTTGTGCTGTGATAAAGCTTATTTTCATCAATTAAAGCTGCATTAAAGCTGTCAATGTCCGTATTTTTATTTAATAGTATCCGTCCGTTTATAGAAACTACTGCAGCTCCTGAAGCTTGCGTATTTTCTAAAAGTTCATTAATTTCATGCTCAAGCTGTCCATATCTGCTGATATTGCGTCCGATATTTTCAATAAAGGTTAATTTTAAAGCAGTTTTTTGGGAAGCTAATGCCACCATATCGCGCACAGAATCATTTTGAAAATTTTGAATGCAGGAAAGTGCTAAAAAAAGGAGGACTAATTCGCTTATGATGAGAATAATGGCATAAATAATAGTTTTGGGATGAAAAATTTTGCTGTATGACAACATAAGCACACACTTTAACAGCTAAACTGTAACAAATAATTTTTAATGTAGCTCTATTTTAGCAAATAAAATATACTCAAAATAATTATAAGAATTAAATGATAGTAGGAATCTTATGATATTAAAAGAGTTTTTGACTGCACTAGGCATTTTTTCCTTGATAAGCTCAGCGGCTGCTTCTGAAAATTTAAATAATTGTCCTTTAGGAAAAACTTATAAGGTTGCAGTTGTTGAAGGTGGAAGCTATATAGATTTTCAGCGTGTTTTTAAACATATGGTAAGGACATTGCAGAGTCATAAGGTTATTCAAGGGGAGCTTTTGCCTTTGGATTACTTATTTGATAAAGGAGATAATTATCAAAAACTTGCAGAAGCTTCAAAAGGCGGCTGCATTGAATTTGTTGCAGACGGCTTATATAACGCTCATTGGCAGAATGCTAATCGTCAGAAAATTCTTAATGATTTGACTTATAGAATTTTAAATACGGATGATATCGATATGCTGTGGGCATTCGGTACAAATGCCGGTATTGATTTTGCTAAAGGAAATTTAGATATTCCGGTTTTAGTTATTACTCCATCAGATCCTGAAACAGCAGGAATTATTTCTAAAGGAGAGTTTTCCCATCGTAAAAATGTTCATGTGCAGAAAGAAATAGATCGTTATAGTTCAGAATTGCATATGTTCAAAAATATTTTTAATTTTAAAACTCTGGGAACTTTAATTGATGAAGATCCTGAAAATCAGGCAGCTCAGGCTTTTGATGTGATTAAGGATTTTGCACAAAAAAATAACATAGATCTTAAGGTTTGCAAGGGAGATATTACTACAGATAATGCTAATATTGCCCATAAGGAATATTCCCGCTGTATCTTAGAATTATCTAAAGCAAATGTAGATGCGGTATATTTAACGGTAAGCACTGGCGCAAATTTAAAAGGCTTTTTTAAGCAAATCAAGCCATTAATCGAAAAAAAGATTCCTACGTTTTCTCAAAGCGGTATTTATGAAGTAAGACAGGGAAGCCTTATGGCCTTATCTGAAAATGATATGGTCGAATCAGGCCAATTTGAGGCAGATGTGGTTATGCAGATCCTTAATGGGAAAAAGCCTGAGGAGATTTCTCAGTATTATAATGCTCCTTTGACGTTAGCTATAAATCTCAAGACTGCAAGCTTACTTGACTGGAAGCCTCCCTTTGAAATTTTAGTTGCTGTGGATACTGTATTTGAAACTATAGATATGGGAGACTGATATGTTTTAATCCCATTATTTTTTATATCTTAATAATGGGATTTGATTGATTTATTTTTTTAGCCAGTCAGGCAAAGGCTCTTTTGGTAAAACAGCATCTGCTGCAGTAAATTTGCTAAGTGAGTTCTGCTTGCATTGAATGCAGATAAATTTTAGGGCCCCTTTAGTAGCTCTTATAGCTCTTACGCATTTAGGATCTACGCGCAGCACATCCTGAGCCTTCAGATTTTCAATTTTCCCGTCTAAAAAAAATTCGCCTTGACCTTCTAATATAATATATATTTCTTCATTTTCTATATGCGCGTGAACGAATGGCACGGCTGCTCCTTCAGGAAGGGTATTTACAGAAATTTCACAGCCGGTTAAGCCTAAGAGATTGTGAAGCTCTGTGCGGTTTGCTTCTAAAAGATGAACCTTCTGGTAATTTGACATAATTATCTCCTTATATAGCAAACATAAAGTAATTTGTTATCTATTTTAAAATTCTGATACATATGCTCTTATGATATACGCAAATTCAAGCTGCTGATGTAATAAGTTTTTTAAATTCAGTCATTACATCACAGCTGTAAAATAATTTTATGATAGTAGTTTTGGACATAAAGCCTACATATAAATTATGCAGATTTTAAGCAAACTGAATATTTATTTAGCTGCTGCTTTTTTGTGTAAAATTAGTTGCATTGAAATTATTGGCTGCAATTACATAATTTTATATTGCAATTCATATATATAGTTTAAAGTTTATTATCTCATGATTATGGTAAGGTTCATTTTTTAATAAATTCAAGATGAAGGTTATTTTTTATATAGATTTGCTTTTATAGATGCATTTATACGCTTGCGAGTAATAGAAGTTATAAATCTTGGTTAAAAATCAATCAATTTTTTATAGAATGCTAAATCGATTTTATAAAAATATTAGCTGTATCAAGAGGCTTTAGGAATGTTAAAGGTTTTTTTATTGATGCATTTGTCAGTTTTTATTGCTGGATTTACAGGTATTTTCGGACGATTAATTGAAATTGATTCCTATAGTTTAGTTTTATGGCGCATGGTAATTGCTTTTGGCACTTTCGCTGTTTTTATATACTTTTTTCACTCTTTGCACGAGCAAGCTAATATTTTGAAAATAAAAGCGATGGGCATAGGGGCTTTGCTGATGACTCATTTGGTAACCTTTTATTTGGCAATCAAACTTAGTAATGTTTCAATTGGAGTTACCACTTTATCGACTATGGGCTTTTTTGCTGCTGTTTGCGAACCATTTTTTTTAAGAAAAAAGCATTCGTTTATAGAATTATTACTAAGTGTAATTAGTATAGCTGGAATTTTATTTATTTTTGGTTTTGACAGCCGTTATCGTTTAGGTATTGCGATAGGCTTGATATCGGCATTTTTAGCAGCCAGTTTTTTTATTTGTAATAAAAAATTTTCTACCCAATCTAAAGATTACCTTTCTACATTATTTTGGCAGCTGGCAGGCGGCCTGATTTTTTTGTTAATTTTGCTGCCTTTTTATCTTTTCTTTTATGGCATAAAAGATTTTGTTCCAAGTTCGCTTGATTGGTTTTATTTATTTATTTTAGGCACTATCTGCACATCAGTGATGTATTTAATTCAGCTTTATGTAGTTAAGCGGGTATCAGCCTTTTCAATGGCTTTGACGGGAAATTTAGAGCCTATTTACAGCATAATTTTGGCAATGATCATTTTTCATGAAAATCAGGAATTAAATTTTGCCTTTTATATAGGCATCTTGTTTATTGCGGTTTCTGTTTTGCTGCAGACACTGCGCAATTATAGATATGCAGCAAAGGGAAGATTTTAGAGTATTTGTGCAAAATAAAAGACCTGGATAATCCAGGTCTTTTTATAGGTAATTTTGATTTTACAGAGAGTGTACGGACATAGTATTAGTGGTACCTGAAGGAACAAGAGCTCCATTGACCATGACAATCTTTTGTCCTTCGTGAGCTAAATTAAGCTTTAAAGCCAATTCCTTGCCTAAGCGGAAGAATTCGTCAGTTGAGTTTATTCTGTCTACAATCTTAGGAATTACGCCGCGCACTAAGCATAATTGTCTGGCAGTACGAGCATTAGGAGTTAATGCCAGAATATTTGCTGAAGGGAAGTACTTGCGAATAGCACGAGCAGAACCGCCATGCTCTGTGGCAACTACGATTACCGGAGCATATAATGTTTCTGCAGCTTCAACAGCAGCCAAGCAGACTGCATCAGTAACAGATAAGCGGTCATTAACATTACGTTCAATACGAGCTGGAACTTCACGATCTGTACGCACGCAGATATTGCTCATGGTTGCAACAGCTTCACGCGGATATTTGCCTTTAGCAGACTCTCCTGAAAGCATTACAGCGTCAGTGCCGTCTAAAACAGCATTGGCGACATCGCCAGCCTCAGCACGAGTAGGGCGCGGATTCTTGATCATGGAATCAAGCATTTGAGTTGCGGTAATTACAATTTTACCTACTTCATTGCAGCGTTTGATGATATGTTTTTGTGCAAAGATAACTTCCTGTGCAGGAATTTCGACGCCCATATCTCCACGTGCAACCATGATGCCGTCGGCAGTAGCTAAAATATCTTCAAAATTATCTAAACCTTCCTGATTTTCGATTTTGCAGATAATTTTGATTTCTTTACCGCCGTTGGCATCTAAAAATTCACGGATATCTAAAACATCTCGACGGCTGCGAGTAAATGATGCAGCAACAAAATCAACATTCTTTTCAATACCAAAGAGCAGGTCGCTCTTGTCTTTTTCAGACATGAAAGGCATAGAAATATGACTGTTAGGCAGATTGATTCCTTTATGCTCGCCTAAGACGCCGTTGTTTAAAACTTCGCAGACGATTTCCTGTTCTTTTACATCGGTGACTTTCATTCCGATAAGACCGTCGTCTAAAAGAACCATATCACCTTTGTGAAGATCGTTTACTAAACCAGGATAGGTTACAGCAACACGAGTGTTATCGCCGATAATGGAGGTATCAGTACATAAAGTAAAGGTATCTCCAGTTTTTAGACTTACATCCTCACCGTTTTGGAGTTTGCAAGTACGAATTTCAGGGCCTTTAGTATCAAGTAATATCGCAAAGACTTTACCTGTCTTTTTCATGATATCGTTGATAGTGTCGATGCGTCCGCCATGCTCTTGATAATCGCCGTGTGAGAAATTTAAACGCATGACGTTCATGCCAGAATCGAGTAATGACTCTAATACTTCCCGCTGTTCAGATTTAGGTCCGATGGTGCAGACCATTTTTGTTTTTTTCATGTACTAAAGCTCCAGTCCGGAGAGAAAAGATAACAATGTTGTATGTCAATTGTGTCAACTAAATTATATCAGAAAAGGCTTTAATTTAAAGATAAAACAGAAACAGCACGATAAAAATAGAAGGTATATTGATAATAAAAAACCGGACTTTATAGGTCCGGTTTAATCATGCATTATCTAGCTTTTAATTAGAAGAGTTTGCAGTAATCTAAGAACTGTAAACCTAAGCTGACAAATGAGATTACAGCAGCAGTGCCATAGGCAATATACCAGGTAGCTTTGCTGTGAATACCAAAGTCATGAGATGAATGATGCATACGGTGTAAAGCATAGAAGCTTAAAAGGAATACGATACCAAATAAGCAGATGCTTAAGAACCAGTTGCCGAATAAGCCTGAGATTTGCTCGTAATTGAGCATACCGGAGGTTAAATCAGCGCCAGTAATACCTGCAACGATTAAGACAACCAAGATGGATGGCAGAACTATAGAAGCAACCATACCACCTGCGCCGAACATTAACCAGTACATCGGCTCATCAGAACGGCTAGGGAGGAATTTTTTCTCCATTTGTAACTCCTTACATAGAGGCAAAAGCGAAGATCAAAATCACCACGGTAGCGCCACCTAAGGCACCATATAAACCGATCTTGGTGACGTATTCAGGTAAGAGCTCAGTTGAGTTCTTGTTCATGAATATACGTACAGCCTTAGGCATCAGGCTAAACCAGGTAACAGCATGGAAAATCTGAGAGCCTAAGATTATCAAGTTGATGATAATGATAAGAGGATTGCCGAGGAAGCTGTTTACATACCATAAGTAAGGAGCGGCAGTGTCTGCAGTTGCTTCAGCAGTATTGAGGTCGCACATGGAGAACATGAATACGCCAAATAAGATCTCTAATACAGCGAACAGAGCTAATACAGCAGTGCCTTCACGAACCATATAGAAAATATAGAACGGATTCTCCAGCCACCAAGTCATTTTTTTAACCGGACGATTGTACGGTTTACGAAAAGAAGTAGGCTCGCTCATAGTTTACTCCGGTTTAATCATCTTAAATACATAGTCAGTAGCAGACATCTTCTTGCCTAACTGAATTGCTGAAGACGGATCTACCTTCTTCGGGCAAACTTCAGAGCAGTAACCAACGAAGGTGCAGCTCCAGACGCCTTCCTCTGCGCTTAAGAACGGAGCACGCTGTGCCTGACCTGCATCGCGGTTATCAACATTGTAACGGTATAGCAAGGTTAAGGCTGCAGGGCCGATAAACTTAGGATTAAGCTTGTACTGCGGGCAAGCTGCATAGCAGCAGCCGCAGTTGATGCACTGAGCAAACTGTAAGTAAGCTTCCATCTGCATCGGAGTTTGCTTATAGTTCTTGTTTAACGGCATATTAGCGTTCTTAGCATCAGGAATGATGTAAGGCTTGATGCGCTCAATCTTTTCGATGAGATCAGAGAGATCGACAACCAAGTCACGCTCAATCGGGAAGTTAGCCAGAGGCTCAATCTTCATATCCTTTCCTTCGTAATCACGCAAGAAAGTCTGACAGGCTAAGTGAGGAACGCCATTGATCATCATACCGCAGGAACCGCAAACGGCCATACGGCAAGACCAACGGAAAGAGAGGCTCGGCTCAAAGTTGTCCTTAATGTAGAACAGAGCTTCGAGAACAGAGGTCTCACGATGATACGGAACATCAAAGGTCTGCTCCCAAGGCTCTTTGTCCTGTTCAGGACGATAGCGGAGAACAGTGATCTTCATATTCTTAGTTTCAATACTCATTATTATTTGGCCTCCTTCTGGGCTTTAGCTTTTCTAGCAGCTTCGGCAGCTTCGGCCTCAGCACCGTAAACGCGCTTAGCTGGCTCGAAGGTGGTAATCTTAACTGGGCTCAACTCAATACGCGGCTCGTCGGCATCCTTTTGCATGAATGCTAAGGAGTGCTTTAAGAAATTGACGTCATCACGCTGCTTGTATGCACCGTTAGGGCCATCAAGACGCTGATGAGAACCACGAGATTCTTTACGGTTGATAGCAGAGTGAACCATACACTGAGCAACATCTAAGGTGTAGCCGAGCTCGATGAGGTTCATCCACTCAGTATTAAATACACGGCCGCGATCAGTTAGTCCAACATTGACTAAACGCTTCTTCAAGGCTTTTAAGGTATCAATGGTCTTCTGCATGGATTCCTGCTCACGGTAAATACCGACGCCTTCCTCCATAGAAGCACCCATCTCATGACGGATCTTAGACATAGACTCAGTGCCCTTAACATCAAATAAGGACAGAGCACGTGCTTTTGCAGCCTCAGCTTGACGCTCTAATTCTTTAGAATCGAAGTCCTTGACATTATGAGCACGCTCAGCCATAGCATCACCGCCAATCTTGCCGAAGACGATGGTCTCGACTAAGGAGTTAGAACCTAAGCGGTTAGCACCATGAATACCAACGGAGGCACACTCACCGCCAGCATACAGACCTTCCATACGGGTAGCAGTATTGCCGTCAGTTTCGATACCGCCCATGGTGTAGTGAACTACAGGGCGTACTGGTACCGGAGCTTTAACCGGATCAACACCTGAGTAGGTCATGGCTAATTCACAGATGAGCGGTAAACGCTCGTGGAGATATTTCTCGCCTAAGTGGGTAAGATCGAGGTGAACAGCTTCGCCTAAAGGATACTTAATGGTACGGCCTTTCTTAGACTCGTTCCAGAAAGCCTGAGATAGACGATCGCGCGGACCTAATTCCATATACTTATTCTTCGGCTGTCCGACAGGGGTTTCAGGGCCTAAGCCATAGTCCTGCAGATAACGATAGTGATCCTTATTATAAAGCACACCACCTTCACCGCGGCAACCTTCAGTCATAAGCAGGCCGCAGCCTAATAAGCCAGTTGGGTGATACTGAACGAATTCCATATCACGGAGCGGTACGCCATGACGGAAAGCTAAGGCCATGCCGTCACCGGTAACAATACCGCCGTTGGTATTGAACAGATAGCAGCGACCAGCACCACCAGTAGCTAAGAATACGCACTTGGCATTAATCTGACGGAAAATACCATTTTGGAGGTCATAGCAGACAACACCACGGCAAATACCATCTTCTTCAAGAAGATCAAGAGCGAAGTGTTCATCAAAACGATGAATAGAAGGGAACTGTACAGAGGTCTGATAAAGAGTGTGCAGCATATGGAAGCCAGACTTATCAGCAGCGAACCAAGTACGCGGTACCTTCATACCACCGAAACGACGAACGTTTACGTCGCCATTTGGCTTACGGCTCCAAGGACAGCCCCAGTGCTCTAATTGATAGAGCTCTTGAGGAGCCTGGTGAACGAACTTCTCAACAACATCCTGTTCGCATAACCAGTCGCCGCCAGCAACGGTATCCTCAAAGTGTTTTTGATATGAATCGTCATCACGAACTACACCAGCAGCGCCGCCTTCAGCAGCTACAGTGTGAGAACGCATCGGGTAGACTTTGGAAATGAGTGCAATCTTCAGTTTCGGATCAGCCTGGGCTACAGCAATAGCTGCACGTAAACCTGTTCCGCCGGCACCCACGATTGCAACATCAAATTGATATTTTTCCACGTGAATATCTCCTAAGATCCTAAAGCCTCTCGCAACATTTTGAGAGGTTTCAGGTCAGCAAGCAAAAAACAACGTAATTATAAATGAAAATGAGAAAAATTTTTATTTTAGCTGGCAATAAAAATATACAACATTGAAATTATAATAAAAAATGTGTCCATAATTCTAGAATTATGTCTAAAAGACAATAAAACCAGATCTAGATCTCAAATTATTATGAAAATTTATAATTTTTTTGAAGTTATTCTCATAAGCTAAATGATCAAGGAGCGGCCAAACTTTACTGGAGTACCGACCTGCAGGTCTGAGGGAAGTTCTCCTTTATTCTTTCCCCAAAGAACAATTACGGTACTGCCGTATTTAAAGTGGCCGATTTCTTCACCGCGTTTATAGGAATATTGATCGTCATGTGAATAATCAGTAATTTCTATGCCCTTGCGGCGGACTACAGTACCGCTCCAAACTGTATTAATGCTGCCTACTAAAGCTGCTCCGACCATAATTACTGCTACCTGTCCTATTTTGGTTTCAAAAAAACAGACTAGCCGTTCATTTACAGTGTACAGATCCGGCATATTAGAAATATTTTTAGAGCCAACCGGAAATAGTTTGCCAGGAATATGAATCGTTTTTATCAGTGTGCCGTCAATAGGCATATGAATACGATGGTAGTTTGCCGGAGATAAATATAAAGTTGCAAAATTTCCATCTTCAAAATAATCGCTGTCGGCTTTATTTCCTCCTAATAAAGCGCATAAAGAATAATCTAAGCCTTTAGCCTGAATAAGCCTGCCGCAGGTAATACGGCCTGCTTCACCAACAGTACCGTCAACAGGACTGCAGGCTTTACAGTCGATATTTATAGGCCGAAGTTCCGGCTTTATTTTGCGAATAAAAAATTCATTAAAAGTTCTGTACTTAGAAAGATCCTGCTCGAGTATTTCTTCTGTATTGATATTAAAGGTTTTAATAAAATTATCTATAAGATAGCGAGTAAAACGGCCGAGATTGCGATCTGTAAGCTTAGCTGCGAAATAGGTAAGAGTGGAGAAAGGAGTTAAATACTCGACAGTTTTGAGTATTAAAGAAGTAAGAGTCATGTACATCTCCGAAAAAAAATACAATGGCTATTATCTTAATTTTTTTGGCATCAATAGGCAAATTACAAGATATAATTTGTTAATACAGGAAATTTTTTAGCTGTTGCTAAGACTGTTTTTTATCAGTTTGTCATAAATAATTTTTTATTAAAAAATTATAAAAAAGTGTTGCAATTATAAAAAAGTACTTTTATAATAGCTTTCGTTTTCTGAGATGCGGGAATAGCTCAGTTGGTAGAGCATAACCTTGCCATGGTTAGGGTCGCGA
>CAJKNC010000050.1 GCA_905201175.1 uncultured Succinatimonas sp. | reverse complement strand
AATATTATTATCCTAATAGCTGTAGTCAAGCTCATTTGATGAAAGCAGCACGCCTTCTTTACCAGTTAACAGCTTGTTATAGATAGCATCATAAAGCAAAACATTCTGCACATACTTACGGGTTTCATTAAAGGGAATATTCTCAACATACATTGCGCTGTCACGGAATTTGCCATCCTTAGAAGCCCATCTTAAAACACGGCCCGGTCCTGCATTATAAGCAACAGCAGCTAAAATGCGGTTATTATCAAATCTATTCAGCATATCCTTTATATAGGCTGATCCCAGGCGGATATTATTCTCAGGATATACTAATTCAGATACTCCCTTATAAGCCCAATTATTCTTCTTTGATACATGACGAGCTGTTGCCGGCATAAGCTGCATTAGGCCGACAGCTCCGGCTGGGGATTTAACTACCGGATTTAACATGCTCTCTTGGCGGGATATGCCATATAAAAATGACAAGGAAACGTTTTGAGCTTTAGCATATTTACGATATAAATCCAAATATGCTATCGGGAAACGATAGCTCAAAGCATCCCAGCGCTTGCCTATAGCAATGCTCGAAATTGCATAATTTATATGCCCGTTGCGCAAAGCCCAATCTGCCATCAGCAAAGCTTCATCATCACTTGCAGTCTTTGCTATTTCTCGCCATTCAAGAGAAGCATTAGCATCACCTAGTGCATTTAATTCAAAAAAGCGCCTTACCGCCTTATTTTTAGCTACGCCTTCCGGAAAATGTATGCTTTTAGACAGTCTTTTATGGTTAAACGGCATTCTGAGATCTAAATCCTGAGCTGCTAAGAAACCAAAAAAAGATCTATCTTTGGCAACCTTATTTAATATGCGCTTGCCCTGAGAGGTTTTCCCTATTTCAATAGCTGCACGGCCTTTCCAATACTGCCAGTTAATATCATCTTTTAAGCTCTCAGGCAAATAATCGATAATTGCATAAAGATTCTCCCATTCTGAATTCCAGATAGCCCGGCGAGCACGCATCTCTTTGAGGCTGTCTGTCCACCCTACTGCAGGAAGATTCTTATCGACCCAGGATATCTGCTGAGGAGTGCTCAATCTTCCGAGAAAATTAGATGCAATAATTTGCTTAATCTCAAGATTCTCCGTTGAGCTTGGCCTGTAAAGCTTTACAAATTCGGCAAAATTATCCGCTGCCTCATTAGGCTTTAAAGAAGCATAGCGCTTAAAGGCCAAAACTGCAGCGCGTCTGCCCTCAGCATTTTTGGGCAGAGTATTCGTTAAAATACTTTTAGGATTGTCATATAAATCCATAAGAGTATTTACGCGCGAGGCAAACTTGCTGTTCTTTAATGTATCTGCCAAATTTATGGTTAAATTTTTGTATCGTTTTGAAATATAAGCCTTTTCAAATTTTTCCATGACAGTCTTATTAGTTAAATAGCCTTTTTGCTGCCATAAAATCATTAAATTTCTGCACTCCTCTGGATATGAATTCATTCTCTGATACAAAGAAGAGGCAAAGGCAACTGCCGAATCTCCTGCTTTAGAGGTCTGCCAGCTTGCTTCATAAAAACGGCATTGACGCTTAAGCTCTTTGCGGCTTAAATTAGCATCATCGGCATAAGGCTTTTTATTATCTAAAAGCTCTAATACTTTTTTATACTCACCAAGAGATGCCAGATAATCTACATAGATATTTTTTAGATATTCCCCAAGCTCTGTCTGTTTCTTTGCCTTAATAAATTTCTTAACTTGAGAATATTTAGATAAACTCGGATCTTCAGCTAAATACCAGTAATCAATATATATAGATAAAGGATAATCTTTTAAATATTCTTTTTGCAGACTTAAAGCAGTATCCACATCACCATTTTTTATTGCTTCCTTAGCCTGAACAAAAGCTGTACGCTTTTGCATAAGCTCAGGAGAATTCTTAACTAAAGGATTTGCTTCATAAATCCTTACCGAATCCTGGTTTATGCTTACAGCCTGTGCATACAAAGGGCTTAATAAAGATAAGATTATCAAAGATTTTTTAAAAAAAGACATGAAGCGCACCTGATAGCAAAGAATAAAGCTAGATTAACTTAAGCTTAAGTTGAAAATTTATAATTTATTTTATCGAGGCACAGTTATAGATAATATTGACTGCGTTTAAATATTGATAAAAGTATAGCGCAAATGGCGGGTTTGAAAATAAAAAATTTGCTTTGATGGCCTGATAATTTGAATATACCCCCAGTTTAAATATAAAGCATATTTAAACTGGGATTTTACTTGCCTAAGCTAGCCGAAAATATTTATATAGCCTACGATTAAAAGAATCGCAATAATTACCGGCAATACAAACTTGAAATACCAGTGCAAAGCCGGATTTAGCTTAACGCCTTCACCAGTATTAACCTCAGCAATATAATTCTTCCAGCCCATGCCTGTCTTTGCAGTCACAAAGAGTACAAATAATAAAGAGCCTAATGGCAGAATATTGTTGGAAATAATGAAATCCTGCAGATCTAAGATAGTACTGCTGCCGCCTAAAGGATGGACAAAGTCTAATACGTTATAGCCTAAAAGCGGCGGAATAGCGATAAGCATGATAATGCAGAAATTGATGATCACTGATCTGATGCGGGATATATTAAAAAGCTCCATACAGATAGCAATAATGCTTTCAAATACCGCGATCAAGGTTGACATAGCAGCAATCAGCATGAACATAAAGAATATCGATCCCCAGAAAGCGCCAAAAGTCATATTTGTAAATACGGTATTCATAGTTACAAACAATAAGCTAGGACCTGCATCCGGCTGCACGCCATAACTGAAGCAAGCCGGGAAAATTACAAAACCTGCTAATAAGGCTACCATGGTATCTAAGATAGCAATATATATAGATTCTGTTAAAAGAGTATGGCGCTTAGACATATAGGTGCCAAAAATCTCAATAGAGCCTTGGCCTACGCTTAAGGTAAAGAAGGCCTGTCCCATAGCAGCCCACAAAGCCTGAGAGAAGCCATTTTCCTGCAAGCGGGATAAATCAGGCTTCAAGTAATAAGAAACCCCCTCAATGAAGCCTGGCAGAGTTACTGAACGAATTGCCATAAAAATCAAAATAGCAAACATCAGCAGCATTAAAGGCTTGGTATAGCGCTCAACTCCTCTGACAATGCCCATACCTACAACAATGAAGGACACTAAAACCACAGTAGTCATACAGACAAACATGACCAAAGGATTCTTCAGAAGATCTGAAAAATAAGCACTAGCTGCTTCCTGAGATAAATTTGATCCGAATGCTCCTGAGGCAAACTTAACGCAATAATAAAGCATCCAGCCTGTAATGAGTCCATAGAATGACATCAGAACATAGCTGCCGGGAATTTGCCAAAATTTATTCCAGTTCCAATGAGATTTAGGAGCCTGCAGCTCCTCATAGCACCTGGCAATAGAACGGCGTGAAGCACGGCCTACGGCAAGTTCAATAGTTAAAAGCGGGATACCTACGCCAAATAGGAATGCCAAATAAATAAGCACAAAAATGGCTCCGCCATATTGACCGGTGATATATGGGAAGCGCCATACATTGCCTAAGCCTATTGCGCAACCTGCGGCTATCAGTAAGAAGCCCAAACGCGTTTTAAATTGTTCTCGATTATCCATTTTTGATTTCCAATTTTATTTGGCAAACATGCCTATATATCCCTGCACAAAGAGCGCAACTACTACTACCGGAAGGACTATACGGTAATACCATATGGCCCAGGACGGTAATTTAAGTCCCTTTCCTGTATTGCACTCCTTTGCATAATTAAAAAAGCCCCAACCGCGCTTTAAGGTAACATAGAGGATATATACCATTGCTCCTAACGGCAAAATGTTAAGACTCAAAACAAAATCATAAGTATCTAAGATAGTGCTCTCTCCTCCCATAGGATGAACATCGCTTAAAAGGTTATAGCCGAACATGCAAGGCAGTCCCAAAAGCAAAACCACAGCGCAATTGACAATAACAGCCTTAAGACGTGAGCACTCAAAAATATCAATGCTGATGCCAATGAGATTTTCAAAGACAGCAATTAAAGTCGAAACGGCAGCAAAAAGCATAAACAGGAAGAATAAGCCTCCCCATAGCCATCCCAGCTCCATATTTGAAAATACCGATACTAAGGTTACGAAAATAAGGCCTGGACCTGAACCCGGCTCAATTCCATAGCTAAAGCAAGCCGGGAAAATAACCACGCCTGCTAACAAAGCAACAAAAGTATCTAAGGTTGTAATAATGGCTGATTCATAAAAAAGGCTGTATTTACGGCTCATGTATGAACCGAAAATCTGAATGGAGCCTACGCCTAAGCCTAAAGTAAAGAAGGCCTGTCCCATGGCAGCGGCTAAGGTAGTCATAAGGCCGGAGGTTTCGATATTGTCAAAGCTTGGCATTAAATAATAGCTGATGCCCTCTTTAAATCCTGGCAAAACAAATGAGCGCAAGGATAAAAAAATCAATAATAAAAATAACAATACCATTAAAGGCTTAGTAATGCGCTCAACGCCCTTTTGTACGCCAAAAGCACAGATAGCAAAAGCACCAACCGTTACCACTAATGTACAGATGAATTGTGTCGTAGGCTTAGAGAGCATTGTGCCAAAAATTTCTCCGGCTTTAGCCTGATCTATGTTTTCACCCAATCCCCCTGAAAAAACCAGGAGCATATAGTAAAGCATCCAGCCTGTAACTAAGCTGTAAAAAGCCATCAATACATAATTGCCCAGGATCATCCAATATTTGTTATATTTCCATTTTAAGTTTGGAGTTAAAACTTCAAAAGAACGACCCAAGCTTGCTCGTGAGGCACGACCTACAGCAAGCTCAATGCTCAGCATCGGCAAGCCGACTAAAAGCAAAAAGCATATATAAATTAAAACAAAGACCGCTCCGCCGTATTGTCCTGTAATATAAGGGAAGCGCCAGACATTTCCCAAACCAATAGCACAGCCGGCTGTAATCAGCAAAAAGCCGAGTCTTGATGAAAATTGCTCTCTAGCCACAATCTATACCTTAACCAAAGACGGTAACATAACCATTAGCAACTAATAAGAAAATTATCACTGGTAATACATAGCGATAGTACTTTTCAATCCACAAAGGCATCTTAGGACCTTTGCCTAAATTAGCCTCTGCAAGATAGTTCTTAAAGCCCCAGCCATGCTTCCAGGTAACAAAAATTAAATAACATAATGCACCTAAAGGCAGAATATTATTTGAAATAATAAAATCTTCTAAATCCAGGAAAGTGCTGCTGCCGCCTAAAGGATGAACATCTGACAAATAATTAAAGCCAAATAAGCATGGCAAGGAGATGAACAATACGATTAAGAAATTACCCACAACGGCACGGCGGCGCGAGGTTGTAAATAATTCCATAGAAATAGCAATAATATTTTCAAATACTGCGACTACGGTCGAAAGTGCAGCAAAGGTCATAAAGAGGAAGAATAAGCCGCCCCAAATACCGCCGTTTTCCATATGGGAGAATATGGATACCAGAGTAACAAAGATTAAGCCTGGACCTTGATCTGGCTGCACGTCATAGCTAAAGCAGGCAGGGAAGATGATGAGGCCTGAAATAAAAGCCACTAAAGTATCTAAAACTGCAATATTGATGCTTTCAGAGAATAAAGTATGATCTGAAGGAGCATAGGTGGCAAAAATTTGAATTGCACCAATGCCTATGGATAATGTGAAGAAAGCCTGAGCCATAGCAGCTGATAAAACTTCAGTTAAGCTATGCTGTGAGAAGTTCTCAAAATTAGGCGTTAAATAATAAGAAATACCCTGCTCAAATCCAGGCAAATAACAAGATCTGATCGCCAGGAAAATCATGATAGCAAAAAGCAGCAGCATCATCGGCTTAGTAATACGCTCAACGCCCTTGCGCAATCCCATGGCACAGACACCAAAGCCAATTGCGATCACAGCTAACATAGATGTCAGCATATCTGCAGGAGAAGAAAGCATTTTAGTAAATGCCTGAGCTGCAGCAGCTGCATCGGTATTAACCCCAAACTCTCCAGTAAAGCCTTTGATGCAGTAGAACATCATCCACCCGGTCACTACTGTATAGAACGACATTAGTACATAGTTACCTAAGATCATCCAATACTTATTTAAGTGCCAAGAAGCTCCCTTTTCCTCTAAAAGCTCAAAAGACTGGGCTAAGCTTCTTCTTGAGGCTCGGCCTACTGCAAGCTCAATGGTCAATAATGGTAGGCCAAATAGAAACAAGAACAGCAAGTAAATTAAAACGAAAATTGCTCCGCCATACTGTCCGACAATGAAAGGGAAACGCCAAACATTGCCTAAGCCGATAGCGCAGCCTGCTGCGATTAAAACAAACCCTAATCGAGAGGAAAAATGCTCACGTGTAGCCATTTATTTATTACCTTGATAAAACCCAAAAGCCCGAATGTCGCAAGACTTTCGGGCTAATAATTATTATTTAGAAAAACTTATACTTAACGCTCTGCTTTTCCTTCATCTTCATTAGCATCTGCTTGTTGAACTGCAGGTGTATTTTCAGCTTCCGGATTCTCTGCCGCTGGTGCTTCTGCAGGAGCCTCTGAATCTTCAGCCTTATCTTGCAGGGAAGATTCTTCCTGAGAAACTTCATTTTCGGCATTTGCTCCATTATTTGCAGCTTCTTCAGTTAAAGCCTTAATTGATAAGCGAATACGGCCAGTATTATCGATGTCTAATACGCGTACGCGGACATTATCTCCAACGCGCAGATAATCTCCAACATTTTCAACACGCTCTTCAGTAATCTGAGAAATGTGAACTAAGCCGTCACGGCCAGGCAGAATATTTACAAAAGCACCGAAATCAGTAATGCGAACTACCTTGCCTTCATAATCCTGACCGACTTCTACTTCAACGAGCAGATCCTTAATACGCTTGATAGCCTCATTTGCGCTGTACTCTGAGGATGCTGAAATCTTTACGGTACCATCATCAGCTATATCAATTTGTGAATTGGTATCTGCCTGGATGGAGCGTACATTAAAGCCGCCCTTACCGATAACATCCTTAACCTTATTTGCCGGAACCTTAATGGTAACTAAACGAGGAGCATAAGGAGACATATGCTCGCGAGGAGCCGGCAGAGCCTGCTGCATTACATTCAATAAGTGAATACGGGCTGCATGAGCATCAGTTAAAGCCTGCTGCATGATCTCACGAGTGATGCCGTCAGTCTTGATATCCATCTGCAGTGCGGTAACGCCTTCGCGAGAGCCAGCTACCTTAAAGTCCATATCGCCTAAGTGATCCTCATCGCCCATAATGTCAGTCAAAATAGCGACACGATCACCCTCTTTAACAAGGCCCATAGCAATGCCAGCAACTGGAGCCTTAAGCGGTACGCCTGCATCTAAAAGGGACATACAGCCTGAGCATACAGATGCCATTGAAGAGGAGCCGTTAGATTCGGTAATTTCGGATACTACACGGATTGTATAAGGGAAATTATCCATATCAGGTAAAACAGCCTTTAATGCACGTTTTGCCAAGCGGCCATGACCAATTTCACGACGCTTAGGAGAACCGATAAGACCAGTCTCGCCTACGCAATATGGAGGGAAGTTATAGTGAAGGATGAAGCGCTCGGTACGAACGCCAGTCATATCCTCAAAAGTCTGCGCATCACGCTCAGAACCTAAAGTGCAGGTACCTATAGACTGAGTTTCACCGCGGGTAAATAAAGCTGAACCATGAACGCGCGGCAAAATACCAGTTGCAATAGTTATAGGTCTTATCATGCGTAAAGAACGGCCATCAATACGATTTTCGCCGCTCAAAATGCGCTCACGTACAATGCTGCGCTCTAACTCAAAGAAAATCTTGGCAATATCCTGAGACTTTTCAGCCCAATCCTCACGAGAGGCAATTAATTTTTCAATAGCTTCCTTCTCGATTGCAGCTAATTTATCCTGACGCTCTAGCTTATCAACAATACGGAAGGCATCTCCGATAGCCTCGGATGCTTCGGCTTTAACAGCAGCTACTAATTCCTCATCCTCAGCAGGAGCCTGCCAATCCCATACCGGCCGATTAGCTTTCTTGGCAAATTCTTTAATATTCTCTATAACCTGCTGTAATTTTTCTTGACCATACATTACAGCGCCAAGCATTACAGACTCTGGCAGCTGATTGGCTTCAGACTCAACCATAACTACAGCTTTCTCGGTGCCAGCTACAACCAGGTCAAGATCAGAGGTGCGTGATTCGGAGGTCAAAGGATTTAATACATACTCACCGTTTATATAACCTACGCGGGCTGCGCCTAATGGACCATTCCAAGGCAGGCCAGAGGAAGCTAATGCTGCAGATGAAGCAATAATTGAAATTATGTCAGTAGGAATCTCCGGGTTAGCTGACATTACAGTCACTATAACCTGAACCTCATTGACAAAGCCATCTGGGAAAAGCGGACGTAAAGGACGATCGATTAAACGGGATATTAAAGTTTCACCTTCGGTAGCGCGGCCTTCACGGCGGAAGAAAGATACCGGGATCTTTCCTGCTGCATAAGAACGTTCTTGATAATTTACTGTTAATGGGAAGAAATCACGGCCTGCGACTTCCTCATGACGATTGCAGACGACTGTGGCAAATACGGTAGTATCGTCCATAGATGCCATAACGGCTGAGTCAGCCTGACGACCAATTGCACCGGTTTCTAAAGTGATTGTATGACGACCGTATTTGAAGGTGTGCACGGTAGGCTTTAAATTCATTAAAATTCTCCACATGGATCCGTCTTATTATTATGCCTCTTGACGGATCTGCTAAAAATTGGGCGGCATAATTGCCGCCCGATCCAGACGCCGGATTAGCGACGGAGCTTTAACTTCTCGATGATGGCGGTATAACGAGCCAAATCGGAGTCTTTCAGATAGTCAAGCATCTTGCGGCGCTGAGCAACTAAACGCAACAAACCGCGACGGCTGTGGTGGTCTTTCTTGTGGGTTTCAAAGTGCGGCTGCAAATCAGAAATTCTTGCAGTTAAAAGGGCAATCTGAACCTCTGGATAACCGGTATCCTGCGGATTGCGACCAAACTCAGCGACGATTTTTGCTTTCTGTTCAACAGTTAAAGACATTTATATATGCTCCTTTGTGATGGATAATAACTTAACCCTCAGACCGATCACAAACTCAGTTAAGGGCCTGCAAATTTTATCACAACACAGCTGCTGTTTCGACAAAAATATTTTTCTTAATTAACATTTTTAAATTTTACAATAAGTTGCATTAAGAAATAAATTGTGTCTCGGAGCTTATGCTATTGCCGGCTGCAACAACATAATCGCTTAACCTTGATAATATATAGCTTTTTTTGAAATATTTTTTTGGCTTTTAATAAAATCCTTACAAAGATCTCAAAATAACTAATATTCCTTGAAAATTTGCTCTTACTTATTTTAGCAGTCTTCAGCCTAATTCATATTAGAAAAATTACATAACATCAAATAATAAGCTCTGCAGTGTATTTTTTGTCAATGTATAACTAAGATTGCGCTTTTATATAAAATGGATAACCAGCTTTAATCAGCGTTAACAATTTTTACAAGAAAAAATATTTCAGCGGGATAAAAAAGACACAAAAAAACCACCTTAAACGGTGGCTCTTGGTGGAGATGGAGGGACTCGAACCCTCGTCCCAAAAGACTTCATCTTCGGCGCTACATGTTTAGGCAATCATTGATCTCAACACCTGCTGCGGACCGCCACGCCACATAATGTCCAGTCTGAAAAAATCTTTAAAACTTCCACCTCAGACGGGGCTTCCGTTCGATCTAGTGAAAACCGACCCCAGTAAGACTAAGCGTCACTAGAAAGGCTTAGAACTGAGGGCTATGCGCAGGTTATTAAGCTGCCAAAGCGTAGGTTTCGTCGTTTGCGACTATTTTAATGCGAATTTTTTACGAGGCCCCGCACCTCGACATGCTCCTAGGAATCCATGCTTCCGGTCGAAACCAAAATCATCCCCTAGTCTGGTTATTATATATAATAAATTTAAAAATTGTCAAGATTAAAACTATTACCCAATTAATCTGCATTAACTATATATGTATACTAAATACTAAAATATTTGGTTTAAAAATAAGTAAAAAATATACCCTTTTCAGCTAGTTTTCCTGATATAATGCATGCTTTTTACGCCGGTCTGCAGCCTCATTTGTATGTCCGTCATCATTATGGTCTCAAATTCAGCTCGCCCAAATTTTGTCGAGTCTTTTTATTGTGGCTTTATAAGATGAAAGCCGCAAGGGATTTATTTTTTTATGAAAACCTCCAGCACTTTTGTTCCAGCGCTGCTTACATGTCTAAAAGAAGGCTATAGCTTTAAGCAATTCCGCACAGATGTCACCGCAGGCATTACCGTAGCCATTGTAGCTTTGCCTTTAGCTATGGCTATGGCAGTAGCCAGCGGAGCTTCCCCTGATAAGGGCTTAGTTACCGCAGTTATTGCCGGATTCTTTATTTCTCTTTTAGGCGGTTCGCGCGTCCAAATCGGAGGTCCAACAGGCGCCTTCGTAGTAGTAATCTTCGATATCATCGATCGCTTCGGCTTTGACGGCTTAATTATTGCCTCAATTATGGCTGGGATTATCTTAATTGTTTCTGGGTATGCAAAATTAGGCAAATTGATTAAGTTTATTCCCTACCCGGTAATTACAGGCTTTACATCAGGCATTGCCGTAATTATTGCGTCATCTCAGGTAAAGGATTTCTTAGGATTAACCGTAGAAAATGTTCCTGCCGACTTCATAAATAAGTGGGCCTGCTATTTTGCGCATTTAAATGAAACCTCTATCTATGCTGTAGGCTTAGGTATTTTAGGCTTTGCGCTAATTGCTGTCTGCAAAAAGATTTCTCCGCAGATACCTTCTTATTTAGTATCGATTATTGCAGTTTCCTTAGTGGCTTTTATTTTAAAGCTCCCAGTTGATACTATAGGCAGCCGCTTTCCCGAATTGCCTACAGGACTGCCTATGCCTATCTGGCCTGATATATCTTTAGATACTATCAGACAGCTGATTCCTTCTGCCTGCACTATTGCTTTTTTAGCCGGTATCGAGGCCTTATTATCAGCTGTTGTGGCAGACGGCATGATTGGCCATAAACACTCTTTAAATCAAGAGCTTATTGGACAGGGCGTAGCAAATATTGCCTCAGGCATATTTGGGGGCCTGCCGGCAACCGGAGCAATTGCCCGTACGGCAACTAATGTTAAAGCTGGCGGACGTACGCCTATTGCAGGTATTGCTCATGCTTTATTCCTATTAGTCTTTTTGTATACTGCCATGGATATTTTAGCTTTCATTCCTATGGCAGCCTTAGCAGCCGTGCTCTTTATGGTATCCTGGGGCATGAGCGACGCTAAGCATTTTATTCAAATTGCCAAAATTTCCCCTTCTGACCGTACTATTTTATTTTTAACCTTTGCTTTAACCGTATTAGTAGATCTGACCGTAGCAATCGGCGTCGGCGTCACTTTCGCTTCTCTGCTCTTCATGCGCCACATGTCTCGCTCCTTAGAAATCAGGCGCCACTATAAGACCTCTGAGTATGAAAGCCAGGATGGCGATATGCCTGAAGATGTAGATATTCCTGAAGATGTTGTAGTTCTGCAAATCAACGGGCCTTTATTCTTTGGCGTCGCTTCCGAATTTTGCGACAAATTAAAGGCTTTAGAAAAAATGCCGCGCATCCTTATCTTGCGCATGAGATTTATGCCTTATTTAGACGCCTCTGGAGAATCTTCTATTGAAAATATCATCAATGTATGCAGAGAACACCATACCTTTGTGATTTTTTCAGCTATGCGCTCTCAGCCGCGCACTATATTAGAAAAAGCCGGCGTGCACAAAAATCTCGATGGAGCTTTAGCCGTGGATTTTGATCACGCCCTTGATATGGCTAAAAAGCTGCTGGCCGACCCGCAATTTATTAAAAAGCATAAAGATCCTTTAGTCTAATTGCAAAAAAGCCCTCCTTTGAATAGTATGGCCCCAGAAATTGATCACTTAAGTTTCTAGGTCATACTAACAGAAT
>CAJKNC010000049.1 GCA_905201175.1 uncultured Succinatimonas sp. | reverse complement strand
CATAACAAAACCCCATTATCAATCATGTGATCAATAATGGGGTTCATACTATTTATACAGGCTTTTTTTAATATTATTTTAAATGTATTCATTGGTCTGTTTGCCTGCTATGTAGGAAGCTTTATAGGCAAGCATCTTATATAATTAAGTCTGCTTGACTCTGCTCTAAAATTTGGCAGAGCTTTAAAAGCTAAAGATCAGCTTGACTTTTATTCTTACATAAAAAAAAACACCTAAACTTAGCTGTTTAGGTGTTTTTTTATGAGAATATCCTCAGCTTAGACGCGTAAGAAGTCTAAGTGCAGCATACGCTCAGAAACCGGATGACGCTGAATGTCAACTGGCTTTACAGCAATTTTCTCGCCGTTTAAAGAAATAGTTAAGCCGTTAAAGAACTCATCCTTTAAGCTAGCTGCGATGAGCTTCTTCTCGTCTAATAAAATAGAGACAGCATCTTTGCCCTGACCGATAATAATAGCAGGGATTTGCTCATTACGACGATGGCGGCGGCTCGCACCTCTTCCGAAGTCGGAACGAACAGTTGCTTCTAATTCGATAGCCATATTAAAAATTCCTATGTTATGAATTTAATTTAAAATAAGATAGAATTAACTTGCTGAGTTTCTGCGACCAAAAACACAGCGTGCGTGATTATAACAGAAAAAGACATTAAAGCAAAATTTATGGACAACTATCAAAGACCCTCCAAAGATGAATCTTTTATGGAAATTGCCGTTGCAGTTTCCATGCGCTCTACATGTTTACGCCGCCGCTATGGCGCCGTAATTGTATCCAAAGATGGCCGCATTGTTTCTACAGGCTACAATGGTGCCCCTCGCGGAAGAGCTAATTGCGTTGATTTAGGCTTCTGCTTGCGCCAGCAATGCAATATTAAGCCTGGCACTCACTATGAACTCTGCCGGGCCGTTCATGCTGAGGCTAATGCTATTGTCAACGGGAATCCTCTTGATATCGTGGGTTCTACTCTATACTTAGCCGGTACGGAAGCTGCCAGCGGCAAGCCCTCTTCGCAAATGCGCCCCTGTGCTATGTGCGAACGTTTAATTTTAAATGCCCAGATAGCTCGTGTAGTCATGCGTAATGAGCAGGGCGAGCTATTTAGCGTAAATCCTCTCGATTGGGAAGACGATCTGCCTGAAAAAATAACTGCAATCTTAAAAAAAGAGGAGGACTGCGGATGTTAAAGCTTGAAGATGTTTACAAATATAAAGCTTTGATTTTTGATTTAGACGGCACATTAGTCGATTCAGAGCCCTGTCATCTAAAAGCATGGTTAGAAGTGCTTGCTAAGTACAGCCTGCCGCCTATGGATCTTAATTATATGCAAAAAGTCGGCGGCATCAGTACTTATAAAATATGTGAAATGTACTGCCGCGAGCATCATAGGCCCGAGCTTGATACCAAAAGCATTTCTTTAGAAAAGATTGCTCTATATAAGAAAAAATATATGCAGCAAGTAAGCTTCCATCCATATATAGCATCGATATTATGTGAAGCCCACGATAAAGGACTTAAAACTGCTGTTGCCACAGGCTCTCAGCTGCCAGAAACTGAGTTTTTACTCAAAAAGCATAATCTTTTAGATAAAATCGACACTATTGTTTCATCAGATCAGGTATTGCATTGCAAGCCCGCTCCGGATACCTATCTGTTAGCATCAAGAAGATTATCCACAGCTCCCTCGCAATGCTTAGTATTTGAGGATACCAATATAGGCCTGCAGGGCATTAAAGCTGCAGGCATGACTGCCGTGCAGGTTTTTGAGGGTAAAATTATTTCTGATTTTATCTATGCAGACTAATAAAAAAATAACCTTCATTTTTCATGAAGGTTATTTTTAATAAACGGCTAAACTTCTTCAACTAATTTTGGACTTAGCTCAGCTGGCCTGTCATCGATTTTATCTGGATCGTAATTGCGTCTTTCATTGCTGTTCATATCAGAAATAA
The DNA here is from genome assembly GCA_905201175.1 of uncultured Succinatimonas sp. GTDB lineage: Bacteria > Pseudomonadota > Gammaproteobacteria > Enterobacterales > Succinivibrionaceae > Succinivibrio. The sequence goes on along the minus strand of CAJKNC010000049.1, from coordinate 10,203 downwards.
TTTCCAGATCCTGCAGAGAAAGATCAAAATCATAGAGCTTGGAATTTAATAAAATCCGTTCTGGACGCACAGATTTAGGAATGACCGCTATGCCTCGCTGAATATCCCAGCGCAAAATAGCTTGTGACGGCTTAATCTTATAATAATTGCAGATGCCGATTAAGCGAGGATCGTCTAATAAGAGTCTGCCTTCACCTCCTAAAGGAGAATAAGCTTCCATTAAGATATTCTTTTTGCGGCAATAGGATAACAGCTCTTCCTCTGTATTTACAGGATGAATTTCCATCTGATTTACCTGAGGAATGGTAGCAGCTCCAGCCTTCTCTAAAGCTTCCAGATGATGGATCTTAAAATTAGACACGCCTATTGCTCGACATAATCCTTCTTTTTGCAGCTTTTCAAGCTCTATATAAGCCTTTTCAAAGCCTTTAAACGGCCAATGCAGCAAAAAAAGATCGACATAATCTAAGCCTAAACGCTCAAGCGAGCCTAAAAGACCTGCTCGCGGATTTTCCCAATCGCTTTTCCACAGTTTTGTAGTTACAAAAATTTTATCTCGGCTTATCCCGCTATCGGCAATACCGCGGCCGACACTTTTTTCATTGCAGTAAACCCTCGCTGTATCCAGCATGCGATAGCCGTATTCCAAAGCGCATCTTACCGCCTGACGGGCAACCTCTCCTGAGGGGGTATGAAATAAGCCCAAGCCTAATAACGGCATCTTAACGCCGTTATTCAAGGTTACAGTAGAATCAATCGTAAGCTTCATAAGCAATCAGCGTAAAACCTAAAAGAATCTACGCTCCTCCTTTTTTAAGCAATATATGCATCAGCAACACGCAATTCTTATATATAAAATCTGATTTTAAGCTTCCTTCATTACCTTATACGCTTCAAGCAGCAAGTTAGGTTGAGCCTCGCTTTTGTGCATGTTTAGCGACAAATACTGCCGGTAACGCCGTGCTCCATGACAGCCATTAAATAAATTTAAAGCGTGCATAGCCAAATGATGAAGCTTATTACCCTCAGCAACAAATTGCTCGCATAGCTCAACAGTCTCAAAAAGAACCTGTTCGCGGCTCTTTATCTCGCTCTTGTCATTAAAAATTTGAGAATCAACGTAAGCTAAAAGATAAGGATTATCAATAATAGCGCGCCCTAGCATTACAGCATCAACCTTTTGTAATTGCTGCAGGCAATCATCAATAGTTAAAATACCGCCATTGATTGTAATATACAAATCAGGAAACAATTCCTTCATTGCATAGACGCGCTCATAATTAAGCGGAGGCACCGAACGATTTTCCTTAGGCGATAATCCGTTAAGCCAGGCTTTGCGTGCGTGCAGAATAATATGACGGCAGCCGCTTGCATAAATAGTCTTGACGATCTTTAGGGTATCTTCAAAAGAATCGCTTTCATCTACACCAATGCGAGTCTTAACCGTTACAGGGATCTTTACCTGAGACTGCATTTTTTCACAAGCTTCAGCAATAACTTCGGGGGTTTTCATCAGCACAGCGCCAAAAGAGCCGCTTTGAACCTTATCTGAAGGACATCCAGCATTTAAATTGATTGCACTGTAGCCGCAGTCTTCGCCAATTTTAGCGGCTAATGCAAGCTTCTGCGGATCACTTCCGCCTAACTGCAGCACACAGGGCAATTCAACCTTATCGTATGCAATCAAATTAAGCTTGCCGTGAACTAAAGCCTCAGCTGCAATCATTTCCGTATATAACATCGCTCTCTTCGTTAAGATACGGGCAAAACGCCTAAAAGCTGAGGTTGTAACATCGATCATAGGCGCGATCGCAAAGCGATCGGCCTGAAAATTCAAATTTATATCAGACATTGTTTAGGCAATATTCAGCATTTTAGCGCAGGATGAATCTAGCCACTTTGGATTGAATATCGGCAGATCTTCAGTCAAGGATTTTACTAATGCATCTAATTCCTTAGATTTTTCATCACTTGGATTCTGCAGGAAAGTACCTACATTACGGCCTAAAGCAATTAAGCTTTCCTCGTTTAAGCCTCTGGTAGTAACCGGCAAGGTTGAGAAGCGCACAGCTTCATACTTAACATCAGAATAAGCTGTAAGCATATTGCAAATGCGAACCCCTATTCCAAGATCTGCAAGCAGTCCCTGCGCTCCGCGTGCTGATAATGCGCAGTTACGCGTATCAATCATTACCAAATGAGATTGAGGCTCTCCGCAGAAAATCTTCATGCCGCCTTCAGTTAAACCTAAAGCAAAAGCCTTAGCATTTTTTATCACAGCATGAGCATATTCCTTATGTAGCGGCATAGACATCTCATGCATGCGCATAGCTAAAGCTGCCAATTGCTGAGTCATTAAGCCGCGATGACCTGAAGTCTGGTTAGCTCTGTCTATAACATTGGCAATCTTATTAGTGGATAAAATTACTGCCGCCTGAGGACCCTGCATAGAACCATGAGAACTAAAAGTAACTACATCAGCGAAAGGAACCGGACTCTTCATAGCGCCAGCTGCAATTAAAGATGCATTCTGAGAAATATCACACCATAAAATCGCGCCGCAGGATTTTGCAATTTCAGATAAACGCTCATAATCAATATCTAAAGGATAATTGATAGGAGAGATGATAATGAGATGGGGCTTATTCTGCTTAGCCTGCCTCTCTACTGCATCCATATCTAAAACTTGAGTTGAAGGATCTACGCCAAAATTAACAAAGCGATAAACTAAATTTTCACTGTTGCAGTGCTCTTTTTTGCGCAGATCTAAGGACATCACGACATCGCCTCTTGAAGCTAGCGCCTGAAATACTACTCGTGAGGCAGCTTCAATAGACACTGTACGCACATTAGCTCTTTGAGCACCAAATAATTCACAAATACGCTTGCAAGTTAAAGATTCCAAACTTTCAGAACGGTTTAAAATAAGATTTTCTGTAGAATTTACAAGAAGATCTCCCGTTAAAGAAGCACTTATAGGAGATGTTGCATTCTCATCTGGAATGAACGACAAGCTATGCTCTTGTCTTGATAATGCATTCTTAAAAAAACCGTATAATTCTTTGTCAAAATTTTCAAGCAAACAAAGCGGATTCATAAATTTTCCTTAGGCCACTCTTAAATTAAAGATTTAAGAAAATTATAACAAATAGTAAAACAAAACCATAAGTTACAGATCTCGTTACATAAAAAAACATTGACCTGCAGCAAATGCAGGTCAATTTAATTTAGAACTCCCACACATTAGGGACTATCAAAACGCATAATATAAATGAAATTATGCACAGCGGCAGTCCTACCTTAATATAATCCATAAAATGCAGTCCTGCCGGACTCATAATAATAGTATTCGGCGGGGTAGCTACTGGAGTTGCAAAAGAGCATGAAGCAGCTATTGTAATTGCCATAGTTACCGCATGAGGAGAAATCTGTAATTTTTCTGAGATCGAAAAGCCTATAGGTATCAGCAAAGCTGCAGTTGCTGTATTCGGCATAAACTGAGTTAGGCCGCATGAAATTAAAAACAATACTGACATCATAACTAAATCAGAAGGAGTGTCTCCCATGACTGCAATCACCGCATTAGCTACCATTTCTCCTGCCCCTGTTTGCTCTAATGCCGTAGCTAAAGGCAGCATACCTGCAAACAGGAAAATTGTAGTCCAATCAATGCCATGATAGGCCTGCTTCTCTGTAATACAGCGAGTAAGCACGCATAAAAGAGCTCCAGATACCGCCACCATAGCAGGAGTCAGTCCTGGAATTCCTATAATAAGTCCGCCCACAACATAAATTAAAATTAATAAAGCTAAAATACGCTGTTTTTTTGATCCTATAACAACATGCCCTGAATCGTCTTCCATCATCGAAGTATCGACTAAATGCGTAGGCAAGATTTTTCGGCCTATATAGAGCATAAACAGCATGCTCGCAATAGCGATAGGTCCGCCGATAATTGCAAACTCGAAGAAGCCGAAGGGCTCAAATCCGGCATTCTCTAAAGCTGCTACTGCCAGCATATTAGGAGGAGTGCCGACCATGGTCAAATTGCAGCCGGTATTTGCGGCAACAGCAAGAGCCATCAATAAAGCTGCAGCCGGGATATTAGCTGATAGGCACAAACCTAAAACCATCGGCATTAAGCAGGCCACCGTTCCTGTATTTGATGCAAAAGCCGACATAACGATCGTAACTCCCATTAAAGCTGCCATCAATGGAAATTCCTTAGTACCGACCTTATCAACTACGTATTTGCCCACGCTCTGCGCTAAGCCAGAATCAAGCATGGCCGCGCCGACCACAAACATGCCTGCAAATAAAATTACCGTTGGATTTGAAAATCCCGCAAAGCAATCGGATACAGATAAAATTCCGCAAATAGTTAAGCTTACAGAAGCAGACATGGCTGTAACTGCAATTGGAATTAGCTCTGTAATAAATAAAAAGGCAACTACGGCCAACACTATTAAAGTAATAACGGCAGGATCCATAAATTACTCCTCAAGCAATTTTGCATAAAACTCTCTATCTAAAATCTAGTAGATTTTTTTTTAATTTCCTATATTTAACCAAATATTGTGAATCAAGGCATAATCTTGTTATTTACCTTTGGCTATATATTTTTTATATGCCATAATATTGAATCGAGACCTTATGGAAGCATACAAATATGACCCCTCTTTTAAAGATCCTGCTTGGATTTGCCGTCTGCTTATTAACTACTTTCATATTTCGTTTTGCCATAGGAGAGAACCGCGACCTTCACTTTAAAAGATCTGTGCCCAAAAGTTTTCTTAACCTAAGAACGCCCCTCGCATTACATTTTTCCTTAGGCTATCCTGTAACTGCTAAAGGCTATGTGCTTTTAGCAATACTGCTATTGATTTTATGGCTTGAAATTAGCTGCATTGCTTATTTACTCTGATAAAAATCATAAGCTTAAGCAGCTTTATTTAAATGCTTTGATCTGTAAAACTGCATGAAGTTTATTTGCGCTGTGCATCTGCATAAAATATTTTTCAGCATCTCTCTGCTGAGGGCTGCTTATTTTTATAAAACTTGCATACAAAATTTTGATGCTGTGCACAAAATAGATCCTTTTAACAAATTTGCCCTCAATTTATCCATAATTTACTTTAAATAAAACAGCATCTGTGAGATAATATCCATATAATTTTTGTTTATTCAAAAATATATTATTTCTATAATAAGCTACCATAAAAATGGTGGCCTTTATTTTTATGGAGAAGTCGGTTTTATTAGTTGGCATCGTAAATCATTAAGCGTTGGCAGCCTCTTAACCGTTTATAAATTTACGTATGTTAAAGATAAAAACTAGTTCAAAAACCATTCAAGAAGATTATGTTGCTATAGATGCTGCAACAGGGATTACAGCCATTTCTGGCCGGCACGTTATCGGCATTATCTCCGTATGCATTATTTCTATTATCTTAGCCCTTCCTTACGGCAAGCTTATTCCTAATACTTCATCGCCGCTGCTGTCTATAATCTCAGAACAAGAGCAGCTCAACCGCTCCCGTCAGGAAAAATATCTAAATGCTAATGAGCAGGATATTGCGGAAAATGTCGAAATTGCTTCAACTGCAGGCTCAGAGGAAAACTATGACGACTTAGACGTTCCTAAGAACATCCTTGCTAACACCTCTAACGACGAAAGCGAAAGCTCTAACTTTGAAAATTCCGATGCTTTAAATGAGCAAGCCGCGCCTGCAGCTGTTTTACGTCAGCGCTTTAAGAGTATGCATGGCAATCTTGCTGCAGATAACAGCCGTAATCCAGCCGCTAAAGGTCAAATCACGCCGGAATCTGAACAGTTAAGCAAGCTTAATAAGATCCAGAATCTTATGGCTCTAAAAAACAGCAATATTGAGAATTCTTTAATTGAGAATATCTTAAATACCGATTCTCAGGCTGTATTAAAAGCTGAGCTTAAAAATAAAGCCGTACGTCCGGATGGGACCTGGTATCAGCAGACCGTGCATAAGGGCGACACTTTTTCTCAAATTTTCAGCTACTTAAATCTGCCTTATGCCACTTTAAAAAAGATTACTGCTGCAGCAAAAAAAAGCGATCTGCGCCTTAGCACCGGCGAAGTTCTGCAGTTTTTAATTGATAAAGAAAATATTGTCCTTGAACTAGTTAAGCCTCTTAGCGACGATACACAGGTTCGCTTTACCCGCATGAATGCCGATGATAAGTTTACGGCAGTCTATGAAAAGACCAACTCGCATATTGAAAATCCTCAGGATGTCTCCAAGTTTGCCAAAGCCGATCAAATGCCTTTAGCTAAAGAGGCTGCCGCTGAGCGTAAAAAGCAAGAAGAGCTTTTAGCTGCAGCTAAGGCTCAGGAGCAGCTGCGCGCTCAAAAAGAAGCCGCTTTGGTCTTAGAGCAGGAAAAAGCTTTGGAGAAACACTTAGCCGAAAGCTTAAAAACTCGCCCGCGCCTTGTATTAGGCATGCTCAGGGACAAGGAATCTTTCGACAAGGCTGCTAATAGATCTGGCTTGACCAAAACTGAAATTGCCACTATCAAGCAAAGCTTCAGCGGCAAAATTAATTTCAAGCGTTTAAGCTCCGGAGATTCCTTCCGCATCCTAACAGATAAAATTGGAACTCGCGGCAATATTACTGCCATGGAAATAGCTTCAGCCCGCGATGGCCGCATTATTTTATATAGAAACCCTAATAACCGGGCATTCTATGAAGAAAATGAATACCAGCCCTCGGCAGGGGCTTTCCGTCGTTTTCCTATCACAGGAAAAATCAAAGTTAATTCTCCTTTCAATCCGCGCCGCATGCACCCTATACGCCGCAAGATTGTTCCTCATTGGGGCGTAGATTTTAAAGTCAGCGTCGGAACTCCTGTTTACGCACCGGCAGACGGTACTGTAAAATTTGCAGGCTTTATGCGCGGCGGCGGCTACGTAGTTATCCTCAATCACAAGGGCGGCTATTCAACAGTTTATATGCACTTATCTAAGTTCGATGTTAAAAAAGGCCAAAAAGTACATATGGGGCAAGTTATTGCCAAATCAGGCAATACCGGCTACTCTACAGGTGCACACCTGCATTATGAGCTGCATATAAATGGACGAGCCGTTGATCCGCTCAAAGCAGATCTGCCATCAGGCAATAAAGCTACAGCTAAGGCTTTGCGCAGACAATTTGAAAGTACTGTTGCGGTCTTAAAGAGCGATCTTTACAAGAGCAGTCTTGCTTCCAGATAAATAAGGACACTAATTGCTAGAGATAAAAAATTTTAAAGAAGAAGCCGTTTCCATGCTGAAATGGCTGATTTCAATCCCCAGCATCACCAGAACTAAAGGTGAATGCGAGATTATTGAAGCGATTTTTCAATATTTAAACGATCTTGATTATTTTAAAAAGAATCCCTCGCACTTACGCTTTATTCCTCATCAAAATGATATAAATCACTCGATCCTCGCTTTTGTGCAGGCACAGCATACCACCCCTAATACCTTAGTGGTTCTATGCAACACCGATACTTCAAATGATGAGGGATTCGGCGTAGTAAAATCGCTAGCAGCAGACAGCGATGCGCTTAAATTAAAGCTTAAGGAGCTTGCCGCTGCAAATAAGCAGAAGCAGGCTTTAGAAAATGACGATTATATTTATGGCCTAGGCTCTTTTGAATGCAAAGCACCGACTGCCGGATTATTAGTTTTGCTTAAGTATCTAAGTGCTGCTCCTGAACTCCTAGACGTAAACTTGCTGCTCGTATGCACCTCAGAGCAGCTCAATGCTCATCAAGGCATCCGTGAATGTCTGCCATATATAAACGATCTCACTAAAGAATTGCATATTAAGCTAAGACTTGCATTAACCTTCAGGCCTGAAACCTTGCCTAATTCTCCAGATCGCTTCAGGCTGTACACTGCTAACATGGGCAAAATTGAGACCTGTTTTTATATCTTAGGCAAAGGCGCAAATCCAGAGCGCGCCTTTACCGGCTTCAGTCCCACCCTAGTTGCCTCAAAAATCATCTCTGCTATTGAATTAAATCCGGCATTAACAGAAGACTTATCTAATCGCGCTTTAGTTCCTACATTTAACTATATACGTACACATAACAATCGCTCTGCTAATACTCCGAGCTCTGCGCTGTTAAGCTTCTCAATTCCTTTTATTAATATTGATCTTATTGATCTTATCGAAATTTTAAAGCAGATAGCCGCTGAATGCTTAGAACAGGCAGCCTCCTTAATTGAGGATCGCCATGCAAAATACGCTTTAATTCAGGGCAGCAGCTTTGAGGGCTTAACCGGAGATGCTGAAATCATTTCTTACTCTGATCTGTTCTATAGGGCTTCACGGCATTATCGCGGCAATCTTGCCTCTGCAGTTGAAGGATTATTGCAAAATTGCACTGCTGAAGGTCTCAGCAGTCAGGATACTGTCAAAAACATAATAGAGAGATTGATCGATTTAACCTCATTGCCAAGACCATCAATTATTGTTTTTTTCGGCAATGATTTTATACCGCAGCAGCTTCTCCGAAGGAATCACAGCGAAGACCGCGAACTCTATATAAGATTAAATAGCGCAGTAGAAGAATTCAATTCGCTCAAGGAAACTAAGACCTTAGATATCGAAAACGAATGCCAGCCTAATGACGGCTGCTTCCTGCGCCCCGTAGGCATTGATGCGGCTTTGAAAATACTTACAAATGAAAGCCCTATCGCTGTTAATACCTTCTATAACCTTAACGCTCCTTGCGTCAGCGTTACATATAAAGGCGGCAATCTTTACAGTCCCTATGAATACGTTGACAGCGATTTCTTTACGCAAATGAAATATTTATTGGACAAGCTTTTAAATTGTCTTAAAAATACACACTAAAAAATTTAAGCTAGAGCTTGAAAGCTCTAGCTTAAAAATTAAAAGCCTTTACTATCCGTAAATTACTTTTAAGCTCTCTTTATTGCATTACACGCAGAGCTTACTTTATCAATATAAGCGACAGCAGGATTTCCACCCCATTTCTGTCAAATTTAACTCCTGGGCTTAAAAAGCCTCCCGAAGACATATCGATTAAATCAAGTAATCTTGGAATATCTGCACCAGAACCGCCTAGATCTTCAAAATTTTTAGGCAATCCCGCCTGAGAAATAAATTGTCTTAAACGCTTTAAAATTAAATAACAGGTATTTTCCGGATGCTGGAAATCTAATTCAAGACTGAAGGCTCGATTTCCCATCAGGGCAATTCTCTGCGGCTTTTTAGCAATGCACATCTCCAAATAAGCCGGTAAAATTAAGCTTAAAGCCTCAGCCCGCGAACAATCATAAAGAGAAACTAAGCCGCGTTTAACCTGCTCTAAGGCTGGATTTTCCTCTGAATTTTCAATTGACGGAATAATATTCGTCATTATTCCTGACCACATGATATTTGCATAAGCATCATAATCACTAGGGATATCGCGCAGATGCTGCCACATAGAAAATATGGTAGCCATAACGCTTTCATAGATTCTATCTGTTAAAACCTGAGCCTGATGCGGAGCTAAATAACGCTCAAACACTCGCGCAGAAATACTTATAAGTGACGAAACTAATTCTTGCTTAGAGTGACCGACCAATTCTGGATTTAAAATCGCAAAACGCGGCCTCAGCAAATTGCTGTCGCGAAATAACATCTGCAGGCTTCCATCTTTTCTAGGAATTACAGCCGACATATATCCTGAATTTACAAATCCGCATCCTGGAACTGTAACTATAGCGCCTATAGGCAAAGCTTCATCTAAAGAAAAATCTTTATCAAAAATATCTTTAATTCTGACTGGGTGATAAAAAGCAGAGGCTATAGCTTTTGCTGCATAGAAGCAATAAGCATTGCCGATTGCCAAAATGAAGTCGGTATTATTTTGCAGACAAGCCGATACGCCGTCTTCAATGAAGGAAATGCGCGGATTATTTTTTACCCCGCCTAATTCAGCAAATTCAATGCCGGAAAGGTCTAAAGCACGCTTAACTTTATCCAAAAGGCCTGCTATCTGCAAAATTTCATCGTTATAAATAATTAAAACTCTGGAGCCTCCGTAAAATTTTACTAATTTTCCAACCTCAAACTCCTTACCTCTGCCAAAATACATTTGAGTATTGTTAAAAATAGCAAAATCGTTCATACAGGCCCCTAAGGAGATAAATAACTATTTAAATTTAC
>CAJKNC010000048.1 GCA_905201175.1 uncultured Succinatimonas sp. | reverse complement strand
ATTCTGTTAGTATGACCTAGAAACTTAAGTGATCAATTTCTGGGGCCATACTACAAACAGCGCTTTTTCATTTAATAAAAGGAGTTATTGCAGCTGACGCTTAACTTCGTATAAAGCAATGCCGGCAGCTACAGAGACATTTAAAGATTCAACCCCATCGGACATAGGGATTTTAACAGTAGCATCGCATTTTTCCCGGGTTAAATGTCTCATGCCGCTTTCCTCAGATCCCATTACTAAAGCCGTACGCTTTTGAAAATCGTACTGCTGAATATCAGCATCTGACTCGCCTGCAAGACCTATAACCTCGATATTGTGCTCCTTTAGAAGCTCTAAGGTACGCGCTAAATTGGTCACCGCAATTAACGGCACAGCCTCAGCAGCTCCGTCTGCAGCTTTTCTGGCAACCGGAGTTAAAGGAGCAGAATTATCTTTAGGAACAATTACTGCATTTACGCCGAAAGCCCAAGCAGAGCGCATAGCAGCTCCTAAATTGCGCGGATCGGTAACTCCATCTAAAACCAGATAAAGCTGATTTTGATCTTCTAACTGTAAAAGCAAATCAGCAAGATACTTATCTCCCTTAGGGGCTGAAGCTAAAATTTCCAGCACTACGCCCTGATGTACGCCATTCTCCGTCTTCTCATCTAAAAAATGGCGCATGGCAATTTGCGGCTTGATGCCATTTTGCAATAAAGCTTTCTCAATGCTGCTGATGCGCCGATCTTCTTCGCGCCCTTTTACGATCCAAGCTGCAGTGATCTTCTCCGGCATAGTCTCAATGGCTCCGGCTACAGCATTGATACCATAAATGATCTCGCGGTTTGATTTTTTATTTTTTTGAATACGCATTATTTTAATCCATTAGTTCTTACGTTTTTTCTTCTTAGCTTTAGATGCGCTGCCATTGAGGACTCCGATATTTTCAAAGGCAGAGTCCGGCATTTTTAGAGGATTGGCGTAATGCTTTGACATTAGCAACTCATCCCCCCAGTCGTCACTTACGTGAATTTTTCTAGGAGCCTCATCTTGAGCTTGAGCTTCCTGAGCTCGGGAAATATTTGCTATCTTATCAAAAAGATCTTCTTTATTTACATTTTCATCTAATTGCCGCAAACGCTCCTGCTGAGCTAGCTGTTTATCGCGTCCCTTGCGCAATTGAGCCTTATTAGGGCGATTAGATAAAGGCAGCAGATCAATTTTGCGCTCATTAACATCTACAGCTCCAACAATAACTTTAATTTTATCGCCAATTGCATATACTTTATTATAGCTATCCACCAGAGTCTGATTTACGGCATTGTAATTCATATAGCTTGAGAAATTGCCTATATAAACCATGCCGTCAGCACCGATAGCATCTAAATGCACAAACAGTCCAAAAGATGAGCAGCCCGTGATTGTGCCTTCTACGACTTCGCCTATAAATTTCTGTGCATAAACACAGGCTAACTGTGCATCAACCTCTCGTTCGGCAGTATCAGCAGCTAATTCTCTCTCTGTACATCTAGTCCCCAAAGCTAGCAGCTCAGGCTTATTATAATAGCGAGCTCCAATCTTGCCCCACGCATGCTCCTCTTTCTCCAGGATAAATTTAATCACTCTATGCAGCTGCAGATCTGCATAGCGGCGAATTGGAGAGGTAAAATGGGCATACTTCTGCAAGGCTAAGCCGAAGTGGCCTATATTCTGCGGAGAATATTCAGCCTTTGCCATGCTGCGCAGGATAAATTCACTGATAACCTTTTTATCTTCTCGATTTTCAATAGCCTGTGCAAGTTTGGCAAAGTCCTGAGAAGTAGGCTCCTCTCCTCCGGTTAAACTCAGTCCAAAACGAGCTAATTGTCCGGCTAAAAGCCCTAATTTCTTAATCGGAGGCTTAGCATGAATACGATAGAGAGTCTCATAATTATGTTCAGAAACAAAAGTCGCAGCAGCCACGTTAGCTGCAATCATGCATTCTTCGATAAGCATATGTGCATCATTGCGCACTAATGGCTGTACACCGACGATCTCCATTTTCTCATTGAAAATAAAATGCAATTCCTCGCTTTCAATGCTAATGCCGCCGCGTCTCTTGCGATCGGCCTTTAAAGCTCCGTAAAGCTTATAAAGTTCTTTTACATCAGAAACTAGGCCTTGATGCTCAGGAATATCTGAAACTCCCTCAGAAATCATTTTCCAAGCTTCTGTATAAGTAAGGCGAGCATGAGAGCGCATCACGGCAGGATAGAAGCGGTAGTTCTCAATCTGCCCCTTAGCATTGATGATCATTTCGCAAGTCATGCATAACCTGTCAACATTAGGATTAAGCGAACAAATGCCGTTGCTGAGCTTTTCGGGGAGCATCGGAATCACATAATTAGGGAAATAGCAGCTATTACAACGGAATACTGCTTCCTTATCTATCAGAGTGCCCGGGCGAACATAATAAGATACATCAGCAATCGAAACAAACAGACGCCATTTCTTTCCTTCAGCTTTGCAATAAACTGCATCATCAAAATCGCGGGCATCCTCGCCATCAATAGTAACTAAAGGCAGATCTCTTAAATCTACACGGCCTGCAGTTTCTTCTTTTTTAACTACACTTGGTATGCGGGGCAAAACTCTCGATAAATTTTCAGGCCAGGTATTAGGAATATCATTGCGCAGCACCGCCATTACAATCACATTATTGAGATTGCCGATGTCATGTACTACCTGCTGCACCTTAACCATAAAGCCTCTGCCGGTACGCTTAATAATTTCAGCAATTACAATATCGCCAGATTTAGCCCCATTCAGGTCAGCTTTAGTTATGAAGGAAAATTCCAATCCCTGTAAATTAGGCTCATCAGGCATTAACCGAGCATAACGCTCATTAGTGCCTATAGACTGCAAACGACCTAATACACATAAGCGCTTTTTGATCAGACGATTCACATAGGCCTTATCTGAGCCCTTAATAGAGAATACTTCTACCTCATCATGAGGCAGGATCTGAATATTGCTAAAAAGATTTAATTCCTCTCCCTTATCTGTTCTAATAAAGAAGGTATAAATCTTATTTTTGCCCAAAGCTCCGTCAATCTCCTTAGCCCTAACCTCAGCTTTAAGACTAACAATCTGCTCTGGCGCTGCATAAACATCAAAATTGCCCAAAGATACCAATGAGCCTGCGGCAACTAATTCATTTAAGATCTGCTTATATTCGCCGATGCCGTAATCAGCAATATGCCCCTTAAAGCCTACAGCCCCTAAAAGCTGCGCACACATGCCTAATTTACTGACATTATTAAAATTAAATTGGTAAAGGCAGGCCACCACATATAAAGCTACTTTAATATCCGTAGCGATATCACCTTTAGGTGCGGTTTTAAGCTGCAGAAGCTTTTTGATTTGATCTTTTTGTGTATTTTGCATAGTAACCCCTAAGCTATAAGCAGTTTTAATATCCTTGCTTAACTTCAAGTTAATAAGGTAAAGCCGCAAAGCTGCTTCCTAGTGCAGTTTACATCATGCACTAAATAGGAAAGCTAAGCTATCTGTATATTTTCTATTATATTTTTATATCTGCTTTGACTTTCCGCTTCTATTTAGCAGTAATTTTATTTTTGCCAAAGCACTCATCCTTTGATATGCGAGCACATCTTGAGCGCTTGTGCTTTGATGATTAAAATTTATCAAAAAATATTTTCTTATTTCTTATTCTACAACATGCAGAATAACGGCATTTATCATAAGAAAAATTTAAAATTTCAAACGCTCCTGCCTCTAATTTCACAGAGCATTTGCATGCGCTTTAAGCTTAATAAATCTCTCTGTAAAAATATGCCGCCTGTTTCATCATATATCTTTGTGAAATAACTTCCTTATAAATTATAGTCTGCAATTGTTTCTTATCCATAAAGAGATAGCCATATATATATAAAATTACTTTACAGCATAAGAAATAAAGCAGCTTCTACTCTAAAAACAATTCCAAGATGTCATTGAGCATTCTTTTGCCAAAAGAAGTTAAAAAATAAGAATTTTCATCAAAATCTAAAAGGCCTAATTTTTGAGCTTCTCTAAGCTTAGGCATGATAATTTCTTTATCTAAAGCTGTGGTTTTAGTAAATTCATCTAGATTAATATGATTAAATACACGTAAACGATTTAGCATAAATTCAAAGGGAACTTCTGCTGCAGGCACTAAATAAACCTCTTGATTTTTACCTTCTATAAAAGCTTTAGGATCCTCAATATTTGAACGTCGGTACGTATTTCCATGCATAAAAAACTTAGAATGAGCACCAGCGCCAATACCGGCATAATCATAAAAATACCAGTAGTTTAAATTATGCCTGCAAGGCTTATTCTTAAAGAAGCCTGATATCTCATAGCGCTTAAAGCCCTGCTCTTCTAAAAAAATAAAGCCTGATTCCTCAATATCGGCTAAAATTTCTTCATCAGGCAAACGCGGAGGATGCTTGCCAAATACGGTATCTTCCTCTAAGGTAAGCTCATACCACGAAAGATGCTCACAGCCTAAGCCTGCAGCAATATCCAAATCAGCCATAGCCTCCTTTAAACTTTGATCGGGAAGGCCGTGCATAATATCTATATTAAAATTATCAAAACCCGCTTTGAGGGCTAGCTTACAGGCCTCTTTTGCCGTTTCTGCATTGTGAATACGGCCTAAGCGCTTTAAGGAATGGTCATTAAAGCTCTGCACTCCCAGACTTAAGCGATTCACTCCTAAGGCTCGATATTCACAGAGCTTCTTATAGTCAACTGTGCCCGGATTTGCTTCCATAGAAATTTCAGTTGCTGCAGAAATTTTGTCTGCCAAAGCCTCTAAAAGCTTCCCCATAAGCTTAGGCGCAAATAAAGAAGGCGTACCTCCGCCGAAATAAATAGAAATAAAATCGCGCTCACCTATATATGGCTCTAAGGATTTATAATCTGCAAGCAAAGCCTTAAGATAACTTTCGTCTAAAGCCTGCATATCAGGCTTTACATGCGAGTTAAAGTCACAATACGGGCATTTGCGCCTGCACCACGGATAATGTATATAAAGACTTAACGGCAGCATTTATTATGATTCAGCTCATAAACTAATTTCTGCAAAGCTTTTGCTCGATGAGACATAAGATTTTTAGTTTGCGGAGGAAGCTGAGCTGCAGTTAGATTGCGCCCTTCAACAACGAATAAAGGATCATAACCAAATCCGCCTGCACCTTTTTCTTCAAAACCAATATAGCCCTCCCAGCTTTCCTGAACAATAATCGGTACAGGATCATTGCCGCTTCTTACTAAAGCCAGAGCACACCAATAACGGGCTCTTCTCTGCTCATTCTTAAGCTTTGCCATCTGCTGCAAAAGCTTTTTATTATTAGCTTTATCATCACCATGCTCACCTGCATAGCGAGCTGAAAAAATGCCAGGCTCACCGCCTAAAGCATCGACGCATAGTCCTGAATCATCAGCAATAGCCATTAAAGAGGATTCTTCTGCCGCATGACGAGCTTTAATTAAAGCATTTTCAATAAAGCTCTTTCCATTTTCCTCAGGAGAACTGATCCCTAGCTCAGACTGCATTACAATTTCATAACCTAACGGATCTAATAAAGCATGAAATTCACGAGCCTTGCCTAAGTTGCCGGTAGCTAAAACAATTTTTGTTTTCTGTTCGCTCATATTTATATTTTTAAAATCCCTAAATTCTTATAATTATGAAAGATTCATCACTTTAAATTGCAGCTGTATTATTGCCAATACTTGCCAAATTTTTTATTGCTTCCTGAGCTGCCTCACATAAAATGTTTTCATAAGTTAAATGGTAAAAATTAAACTGAGATAATTCCTCAACCGTAGTTTCCTTGCTGATTGCAAAAGCTAAAGTCTGAGCAATATGATCTCCGCATCTAGCACAAATCTCGGCACCTAAAACTTTATGTGACTCAATATCAGTATACATGCTAATAATGCCGCCATCTTCTCGTTGCGCTCTGTACTGCCCTAAATGCAGTTTGGTATCTGTAACGATAAAGCGCTTACCCTCTCTATCAGCTCTCTCGCGCATCTCCTTTAAGGATAAGCCTACAATTGCAAGACAAGGATCAGTATGAACAATAGAAATTCTGACAGCTTTAGGCTTTTTCTCTAAAAGAGGATATAGGGCTGCATTTTTGCCTGCATATTGTCCTTCTGCAATAGAAACAGCTGTATTTTGCCGATCGTGGCAAACTTCTCCTGCTGCAAAAATATTCGGAACTGAAGTCTGCATAGTCTGTGCATCTATTTTTATACAGCCATTATGGTGCAGATTTATGCCTATATCCTGCAAATTCAAGCCGGATATATTTGGAATGCGATCAGTTGCGGCAATAATGCTTTCCATATGCAGATAATTTTCAAAATTCCTGTCGTCAACATAATATATAGAATAACCGCTGCCTTCCTCCTCAATTGAAGTAATAAACGTATCTATATACAGATTAAATCTTGATGACAGCATACGATGAGCTACAGTCAAAACATTATCATCGGAGAGATCCCAAAGTCTTCTCTGACCGAAAACCGCAACATCCACGCCCAAATAAGATAGAGCCTGACCTATCTGCAGTCCGCTTAGTGAAGATCCAAAAATAGCTACCGAAGATGGAATAGTATCTAAATCAAAAAATTCATTAGCAGTCAGGATGCCTTTAAGTCTAGATTGTTCATATGTAACTAAAGGAGAGGAGCCTGTAGCGATAATAGCTGTTTTAAATTTAACCTCGCAGTCTTCAACTCTAATAGTATGCGTGTCCAAAAAGCTAGCCTGACCGCGTAAACGCCGCTCTTCTGGTATTTTATATAAAAAAGAAAGAACCTCTGAGGTAGCGCGAGCTCTCACTGCTCGCAGAGAGCTTAAAACTTTATCTATGTTGAAACTGCTGCTGTTTATAGTTTCAATTCCAAAATTTTCAAGATGAGAGGCGCTATATAGAGCTTCTCCGGCTGACATAAGCAAAGACAAGGGCAGCTCGCCGCTCCTTTGAGCCGAGGTTCCAAGAGGGCCTTGATCGACTAATATACATAAGGCGCCATTTTCGCTAGCCTTACGAAAGGCTGCAAGTCCAGCACTTCCTGCCCCTATAACCACAGTATCGCATTGCATCTGCTTCATAAAAAAATCCTAAATTCACAGGAAAAGTTTATAGACTATTATTCTAAAGCCTATTGCTGCTGACAATGATAAATCTTATCAAAAAAATCTATTTACTTTATCAGTAATAATTACTATTATCTATTCCAGATAACGCTTTTACAGCTCTATAGTTTAACTTTATTTTTTCTAAGGTGTTTATTATGTCCTTGATCAACAAAGAAATTGCTGACTTCTCCGTCCAGGCTTTCCAAAATAATGACTTCCACACTGTTACTAAGCAAGATATTTTAGGCAAGTGGTCTGTTTTCTTCTTCTATCCTGCTGATTTCACCTTCGTTTGCCCTACCGAGTTAGCTGATTTACAAAGCAAATATGCTGACTTCAAGAAATTAGGCTGTGAGATCTTCTCTGTTTCCTGTGACACCCATTTCGTTCACAAGGCTTGGGCTGACACCTCCGACACCATTAAAAAGATTGAATACCCTATGCTGGGTGATGCCGCTCACGTCTTAGCTAAAAACTTTGATGTTTTAATTGAGGATTCAGGCTTATCTGAGCGCGGCACCTTCATCGTTAACCCTGAAGGCAAGATTGTTGCTTATGAAGTTGTTGCCGGCAATATCGGCCGTAATGCTGATGAATTATTACGCCGCGTTGAAGCTCTGCAATTCGTAGCTGAGCACGGCGATCAGGTCTGCCCTGCTAAGTGGCAGCCGGGTGCTGAGACCTTAAAGCCGGGTCTTGACTTAATCGGCAAGCTCTAATTTATTCCCTTTCCTTAAAAAAACTGACTTTTGCTCCTGCGCCTGCAGGAGCTTTTTTATTTATGAACGAAGCATCTTTCCTATAGCGCCTTTATATAAAGGAGATAACAAAGAAATTAAAGATAAAATTAAGAAGACTGCGCAAATAGGATTGGTGAAGAATATAGACAAGCTGCCATCACTCATGAGCAATGAGCCTGTGAAATTCTGCTCAGCTAAAGATCCTAAAATAATGCCAATAATAATGCCTGGCACGGTCATACCGGTTTTATACATAAAATAACCGATTACGCCAGATGCCAGCATAACCATTACATCATTCATAGAATTGTTATAGGAATATGTGCCTAATACTGCCATTACTGTAATGATAGGCAATAAATATACTCTAGGGACATTTACGACTTTAACAAATATTCTGATTAGAGAATATCCCATCAATCCCATGGCTATATTAGCAGCCATCATGCCTAAGAAAATTGCATAAACATCCGGAGCATGATCAACAAATAAAAGCGGACCTGGCTGCATGCCATGTACCATCAATGCCCCCAAAATGATCGCTGTAGCGCCATCACCTGGAATTCCCAAGGTCAAAACCGGAATAAAGGCTCCTCCAACAATAGCATTATTACCTGATTCTGATGCAGCTATTCCTCGAGGATCTCCTTTGCCGAAATTAGATTTATCCTTAGCCCAGCGTTTGGCCTGATCATAAGATATCCATGAGGAAATATCACCGCCCGTGCCAGGAACGCAGCCGATAAAAGTTCCTATGCATGAAGACCTAATCAGTGTCGAAAAAGTAAGCTTAAAATCTGACCAGCTTGGCAATACGCTGTCAATCTTAAGCTTTTGCTTAACCTGCTGCTGCTTAAAATTGTCTTCAACATTTACAAACACTTGTGTTAAAGCAAAAAGACCAATCAAAATTGGCATAAAGGAAATACCGCCGGAAAGATATAAAGTTCCTAGGGTAAATCTTTCCATACCGCTCATGGCATCTAAACCAATAGTAGCAATGAATAAGCCAATCAAGCAGCCAATAATTCCTTTTAAAATTGAACCATTGGATACAGAGGTAATCATGCTGATGCCAAAAATAGCTAAAGCAAAATATTCAGGCTTGCTAAACTGCAGGGCAATTTTAGCGAGCATGGGGGCAAACAATACCAAACAAAAAGTTGAGAATACGCCGCCAAATAAAGAGGCTGTCGTAGATATTGATAAGGCCCTTCCAGGCTGTCTTTTGGTTATAGCTAAAGGATAGCCGTCCAAGGCAGTTGCTGCTGATGCTGGAGTTCCTGGAGTTCTTAGCAGGATTGCCGTAATCGAACCGCCATAAATAGCACCACAGTAAATACCAAGCAGCATGACAATACCGCCTATTCCCCCTACACTAAAAGTAACAGGAAATAGTAAAGCCAGCCCCATATTTACGCTTAAGCCAGGCATAGCCCCAATAAAGATACCTACAGCTGTGCCTGCTAACAATAGAAATATATTCTCTATTGTGCATAACATAGCCATAGCTTGTAGTACTGCGTCCATTTTTACTCCACAAAAAAAGGCAAGGGCATATTTATATGCAACAGCCAGTCAAAGATCACATATAAAAAAGCTAAAAAGGCTAAGGTTACGGAAAGCATGTTAGACAGCTTTCTTGCGCCTAACATATACATTGAAGACAGCATGAACAAAAATACAGCGGCATAAAATCCTAAAAGAAAGATAAATAAAATAAATGCTGCAGTTATCAGCATCATTTTATAGACACTTATATTTTTAGGAGCTGTGAATTCAACTTTAATCTCACTTAATTGTGAAGACTTAAGCTGAGTATCTATAAGGATTAAGCACGCAATTGCAATTAAGCATATAGCTAAGATAAACGGCCAAAAGCCAGGGCCAGGGCCGAAAACCGTCATCTCAATGCCATAGCCATAAGATGTCCACGCAATGGTCCCTCCTATAGCCAAAGTGATCAATGCAATCACGAAATTGCATATTTTCATATTTACCATTTACAAGAATCTCCCATTACGTGGAATATTTTTATTTATTTAGCCATTATTTGCTTCATGAATTCACCATACATGGCAAAATCCTCTTCCATCATCTTATCTGCATCTGCACCGATAATAGAGGTAGGATCAATGCCTTGCTTTAAGAAATAATCAGCATATTCAGGAGTTGAAGAAACGCGCTTAGCAGAATCTCTTAAGATCTGCATCACATCATCAGGGGTACCCTTTGGAGCAACTAAGGTAGCCCATGCTCTAACGGTCATATCATGTCCTAATTCTTTAAATGTCGGAACATCAGGGAACATCTTAGTTCTAGTATCGGCCATTACGGCTAAAATCTTAAGATTTCCAGCTTCAACCTGGCTCTTAAATGATGAAGGATCGGCTAAAGTACCGCCTATATGACCGCCGGCCATAGCTGCAGCGATATCAGCTGTTCCCTTAGGATAAGGAATATGCTTAACTTTGACGCCGAACTCCTTTTCAAAAGCTAAAGTGGCAATATGCCATATAGCTCCTACGCCTGAATTTCCCATCATAACTTTTCCGGGATTTTCCTTTAAATAGTTAACAAATTCTTCGAGACTATTATAAGGAGCATCTGCTTTTACAATTAACGCAGCTGGTGCTGCAATCGGAGCAATTACCGATGAAAACTTATCATAAGTTAATTTTGTTTTTCCCTGATGAGGGAAAATATCTAATTCCACAGTCACCATACCTAAGGTATAGCCATCAGCCTTAGCATTGGCAATATCAACCATGCCGACAATGCCATTTCCATCAGGCTTATTTTGCGGAACAAAATTAGCATTGCCGAGATCTTTTTGCATCATAGTGATTAAGCCTCTGGCTGTAATATCGGTTCCACCGCCAGGATTCTTAGGAATAATCACTGTGATATCTTTATCCTCAGGATAAGCTGCATATGCCGGGGCTGAAGCACACACAGTTAAAACTGCAGCGGCAATTGTGGCTAATACAATATTTTTCTTCATAGAAATACTCCTATTTTATTTGATTATAAATTTTTCAATTACGATATTTTTTCTTAAATATGTATATGAAATATAAAGATTATTTTTAAAAGCACGCACACACGGATATGAGAATTCTCCGTCTATGCTGTCTAATACAGCCTCCTCTTTAAACCTGATGCCGTCATCTGAGGAGAAAAGAGCAATTGGTGTGCGCTTAGCCCAATTTCCATTTACAGGATTACAGACCAAATACAGCTTATTATTTAAATAAGCAGCATCTATCCCGCTGTTATTATTAGGCATCTCAATTGGGTAAGGGGTATTAAAAGTACGGCCCCCATCAATACTGTCGGCACGAATAATCTTTCCAAAAGTAGAGCGCATCAAAGCATGGATACCTAAAGAATCTTCCCATAATGTCGGCTGTATGATTCCTTTTCCGGCAAAAGACTGCAGACTTACTTCTATATCCTTATTCTTCGGCGAAAAAGCTCCATCCTGCATATAAAAAATTTCATTGCTTTTATGTAAAGATGCCAATTCGTCTGTACTTATATCTATAAACGAACGCCAAACTCCATCTTCTAAAGAAGCTGGGCATAAAATAGCTCCAGAAGAAGATCTTATAGGCTTATTACGTACCGGTCCTCTGCCGCCTTTATCCCCGGCAACCAGCTCCCAAGGAGTCTCCCAGCTTATGCCTCCATCATGAGATCTTGTTACCATTGTCCGCCAGGAAGCAATAATATTGCCAACTTTAAAAAACAGAACTATTTCATTATCATTGCTTTCATCGGGCAAAAATAAAACCGGATTCCAATGAGCTTCATCGGATCTGGCAATTAATTTGGGCGCTGATGATTCTCCCTCCAGAGCTTTGCAGGAATAAATGGCCGTATCTTTTTCTCCTTCGTGGGTACCTGCGAAAAATACAGTCAGAACATTGCCGTCTTTTAATCTGAGCAAATTAGAAGCATGACACATTTTAAAATATTTCTGAGCTTCACTAATTGCCAAATATCTAAATTCACGATCGCAACTCATATATCTACCCACTTAAAGGATTTTAAGAATTTATAAGGAATGAATACTGCATATCTTATTTATTAATCAAATACTGTTTTTATTCTGGTATATAAGAGGCAGATTGACTAGGTTAAAATGCTATTTAAAATAGTATTATTTTCAGGTTATTGGATAAATAAGTGTATTTCGTGATATAGATCTTATTATGCCAAATAAACAGATACAGAGAAAAATATTTTTATTTAATGCAGATAACATTTTGAAATAACATATTTAAAAGAATAAAAAAATCTTGCTATTCTAAATTTTGTCTTAAATTTTAAAAATATATT
>CAJKNC010000047.1 GCA_905201175.1 uncultured Succinatimonas sp. | reverse complement strand
TTTCTTTTCTTTCATTGTTCTTAAGTTTTAAGGCAGTTATTTCTGCTTTTAAAAGCAGAAATTCTGATAAAGCTTATCGAAAAGCTAAATTTACAGAAGCTTTTAAATATCTTAGAACTTTCAATATTTATAAAAATTTTTTTAAAGTCCTGCATAATTTAAAAGGAAGTAAAAAACATCTAAATAAAGGGGCAGCTTATAAAAAAATAAAACCTTCTGTTAAAAAACAGGAGCAATCAGCTAAAGAGAAGGGAACAAAGGCTGAGCTTTCTTTATACCGGCAGATAAAAAGCTATTTTGGCAAAGATAAAGTTTTTTATAACCTCTATATTGAGAAGGGAGAAGGAAATTACGTTCAGATCGATCTTTTAGCTGTAACAGCAATCGGAGTTATTGTTTTTGAGGTTAAGAATTATTCTGGATGGATTTTTGCTGATGGAAAAAGCCGCATGTGGACTAAGATTTTAGCTTATGGCAAAGAGAAATATCGCTTTTATAATCCTTTTTTTCAAAATGAAGGGCATATCAGAGCCCTGAAGCATCAGCTGAGCTCTTTTTCCAATTTAAAATTTTACTCAGTAATAGTTTTTGACGGCGAGTGCGAGATTAAAAGCCTGAACAACTTAAATGAAGGCTGTTTTTTAGTTTATAAAAGCCAGCTGGGGCCGTTTTTAAATGAGCTTATGCGCAGGCAAATAAAAGCAGCTTATGACAGTGCAGGCTTGATAGCTGCCTTAAGCAGGTTTAAGCGCAATAGCTCTGACAAAAATATTGTCAGGGCCCATCTGCAGAAAGTAAAAACTCTGCAGCAGAAGCAGTAAGTCAAACAAATAAGCGCTTTTTTCTCGATTTTGTCAGGTTAAAACAGCTTTTTCAGTTAAAATATACGGCCAGAAAAAGAGGAAGAATGATGACAGCAAATGAAACTCAGAGTTTTGGCGTAAGCCACAAAAAGGCCGAGGCTGATGATGCCGGGCAGCGCTTGGATAATTATCTAGCTAGGGTATTAAAAGGCGTGCCTAGAAGTATGATCTATAGAATTCTGCGCCGCGGAGAAGTGCGAGTAAACGGCAAGCGGGTTAGTCCTTCTTACAAGCTGCAGGAGCATGACGATATCAGACTGCCGCCCATGAGAGTGAGTGCCGGTCCTGTAACCATTCCATCATCGAATCTGCATTTAGTTCAAAATCTGCAAGAGCGCATTCTTTTTGAAAATGATGATTTACTAGTAGTTGACAAGCCAGCAGGCTTAGCTGCTCATGGCGGCAGCGGTATTGAGTTTGGATTAATTGAAGCCTTGCGGGCTTTAAGACCTGAGCAGAGATTTTTAGAATTGGCTCATCGCTTAGATCGTGACACTTCAGGCTGTCTTATCGTAGCTAAGCGCCGCTCAGCTTTAAGACATCTGCATGAGCAATTTAGGCAGCGTATTGTCAAAAAGCGTTATCTAACTTTAGTACCAGGCAAGTGGGACCGTAAGATAAAGCTTTTAGAGGCTCCTTTAATCCGCAATGAGCTGCGTTCAGGAGAGCGTATGGTAACGGTTGATTTCAAGCGCGGCATGCCTTCGGCTACGGGCTTTGAGATCGTTGAAAATCTGAATGACGCTACCTTAATTGCGGCTATGCCTCATACTGGCAGAACTCATCAGATCAGAGTGCATTGTGCTTATCTTAAGCATCCTGTCGGCAATGACGATAAGTATGGTGATAAGGCCTTTAACAGCAGATTGCATGACTTAGGTTTAAAGCGTATGTTTTTGCATGCTTTTAAAATTACCTTTCAAAATCCAGCTGATGGTAAGATTTTAAAGGTTGAGGCTCCTTTGCCGGGAGAACTTCAAGATGCTGTTGATGCTTTGCGTATAGTTAAAACGGAAGAGGTTTAAGATGGATTTTGTCAGCGGAAGACGTGATTTAATCGAGGACAATAATCTTCATGCTCTAATGCGTAAGGTTAAAGCGGTTATTTTTGATTTAGATGGTACTTTAACTGACAGCATAGGTACTATTTTGTCATGTACTCATCAAACCTTTGCTGAAGAAGGGCTGCCTCAGCCTGACGATCATGCCATTATGGGCACTATAGGCTTAGAGCTCTCTGAAGGAATTACAAGTTTATTGCCGAAGGAGCATAAAGGCCGCGGTAAAGAAATAACGGCTCATTACCGGGAGATCTTTATTTCAACGCCGAAATATGTTGAAGATCATTTGTTTTCAGGCACGCATGAGCTGATGCAAAAGCTTAAGGACTGCAATATTAAGATAGGCTTTGCTTCAGGACGCAGCCGGACAGGCATGCTGAGAACTATCAACGGTACTTTTTTAAGCGATTACTGCGATGCTTTAGCTTCTGGCAATGAGGTTCCCTCAAAGCCTAATCCGGCGATGATGTATAAAGTCTGCGAGCGCTTAGGGGTTGATCCTAAAGATACTTTAGGTGCAGGGGATGCTTCATTAGATATTCTGATGTTTCAGCATGCGCATGCCTATGCTTTAGGCGTTCAAAGCGGTGTGTGGAGCGGGGATGCCCTGAAGACCCTAAATCCGGATGCCTTATTGCCAAATATCAGTATGCTGACAAATTATCTTGATGATTAGTTGCAGCTTAAAACACAATTTGAGGAGAGTTTTAAATGGGTTCACTTGCTTTTGCCGCATGCATTGATTTTGTTCAGGCTGTAGAGCAGCAATTACAGTATGAAACTGAGATTTCGCCAGACTTACTGCCTCGCTTGAGTGAGTGCTGTACTAAGATTGTATCTCCGGCACATGTAAATTTTCATTTTTTTAAAGATATGCAGGGTTTAAATACTATTGAAGGCGAGATTAGCTGCGAGGTAGTGTTTACCTGTCAGCGCTGCAGCAAAGAATTTAGGCAGGTCTTGACCTCAAATTTCAGTTCAACTCCGGATAAGCAGAAAGCCTGCAGCTTAAGAATTGAAGATAAATTAGATTTAGTTGAGCTAAATGAACAAGGCCTGTTTGAATTATTAAATTTCCTTGAGGATTGTCTGATGCTGGAAATTCCATTCGTGCCTAAGCATGAAGAAGGCGATCCTGAGTGTCAGGAAAGTGCAGATTTGAGCTTTGGCAAAATAGATACGAACAAAGAAAATCCTTTTGCAAGATTAGCTGAGCTTAAAGAAAAGCTCAGCAAATAAGCGCAGGATCTGGTCTCGGCTTAGCTTGAAATAGCCGAGTCTTTTTATGAGAGAATTAAGCTAAAGTGATCTTGCAGTCATCAAGTGAGGCAATTGCAGCTAAAGATTCCACATGTATCTGCTGTGCTTTCAGTAATTTGCCTCCTTTCTGAAAGGATTTTTCTATTAAAAATCCCATTCCTACAACTTCGGCCTGAGCCTGTTTTGCTAAATTTAATATTCCCAAAGCTGCTTGTCCGTTAGCTAAGAAATCATCAATAAACAGAATTTTATCACCAGGCAGCAGAAATTCTTTGGAAATGCATACTTGATAGCTGGTCTTTTTAGTAAAAGAGAAAACCTCGGTTGTAAACATGCTATCCATAGTCGAAGGCTGCTTTTTCTTTGCAAAAACTACATCCTTATTGACGATATAGCCTAACATTACGGCAGGAGCAATGCCGCTTGCCTCAATGGTGACAATCTTATTATACGAATTGATATCAAAGCGACGGTTAAACTCCTCTGCCATGGCATAAAGCAGGTGCGGATCTAGCTTGTGATTAATAAAGCCGTCAACTTTTAAAATGCCGCCTGAAAGGCTTTTCCCTTCTTTATTGATGCGTTCAACTAAGGGCTGAAAATTATGCGCCATGCTGATCTCTTATTTCTGGATAAATTTTTAAACCTTCTGTTTTAAAGATAGGCTATTAGTATACTGTTTTTATCTGCCGATTACTAAAAATTAAGCTTAAGACAGATTAATATGATAAATAATTGGCAATTAATTTTTTTTATTTGTACAAAGCCTTATTTTATCTAAAAAGATCAGCATCTAAAATCACGTCCTTGAGGGCAGGAGGGACGTCAAGTAAAATATCTGCTGATTTGCATAAATCAGCGCTGAATTAATTTAACTGCTGTTTTTGCAATTAAAGGCAAGGACGGCTTGTCTGCCGTAATTGTTTTTTTATTGCAGCAAAGTCGATTTTAGCTTAAAAAGCTCTTGAAGAAGATCTTCTTTGAGCGTACAATATTGCGTCTAGTACCACTGGTAGTGGTAATATTTTGGTTAAATACAGCAAGCGGGGGATGTTCTCCGCAGTTTTTTAAGAAAATTTAGGAGACAGCAATGGCAGTTCAACAGACTCATAAGTCCCGTTCACGCCGTGACATGCGTCGTTCCCATGATGCTTTATCAGCGATGCAGTTATCGGTTGATTCCAATTCCAAAGAAGTTCATATTCGTCACAATATGACTCCTAACGGATACTATCGCGGTGAGAAGTTAAACCTCACCCCAGCCAAGGTCGAATCTGGTAAGTAATCCGGCATTTTAAATTTCATCAGTCAGATGATGGCATTAAATAATACCAGTGCTGATGACTGAACTTTCTGGAGATAGGGCGTTATGGCAAACATAACGCCCTTTTCAATACCTTGAAAGAAAATTCTATTACTATAGCCCTCGATGGCACCGGTGGTGATAACCATAGTACGCAAAATATAGTCAGTGCCGTGCGTTTTGCTCTGACTATGAATCCTTCAATCCATATGATTGTCTTTGGTTCAGAGGAACTGCAGCATGATTTGGATAGGTCAGGTATCAATCAAAAAAGCTATACATTCCGTTTAGCTCCGCAGTCTATTCCTCAGGATGAATCACCTAGGAAAGTTTTAAGCGGCTACTCTCAGGCTGCTATGCGTCAGGCCATCCTATGTGTAAAAAATGGCGAGGCTGATGCTGTAGTATCAGGCGGCGGTACAGGACCTTTAGTAGCTTTGTCTCGCCATATTTTAGGCACAATCGGATCTATGCGTCCTGCTTTAGCTGCGAAAATTCCTGCAGGCATGGGAAAATTTTCTATCATGCTTGATCTTGGCGCTAATGCTAGCTGCAAAATTGAAGATATGCATGATTTTGCCCTCTTAGGCAGCGCTTATGCTAAGATTGCTTTGCACTGTGATAGCCCTAAGGCAGCAATTTTAAATGTCGGCGTTGAGCCTAATAAAGGTCCATCTAAGGTTAGAGCACTGCGGGATGTTTTAGCTGCAGACTGCAGCCTGCATTTTTATGGATATGTTGAAGCTAATAGCTTATTTTTAGGAAATGCCGATGTTATTGTTACCGACGGCTTTACCGGAAATGTTGCGCTGAAAGCCGCAGAAGGAGTAGCGAGTATTTTTACTCATGCACCTGGATTTAAGCGTTATTTGGCTAAAATGGCTTGGCCTGATTGGCTGCTGCCGTGGCAATATAATGGTTCGCCTTTGCTAGGCGTTAATGGTATTGTGATAAAAAGTCACGCCAGTGCAGGAGATGAGGCTTTAGCCGTTGCTATGGTAGAGGCTGCTAATGCAGTAAAGGTTGATTTAGCTTTGCAAATGACATCTTTTCTCTTAAAGCGCTAAATAAGATCTAGCTAATATATTAAAGCGGTTTATTTTTGCTAAAATAAAGTATTGTGTCAGACTAGGTAATTGGGGATTTTCTTTGTTTACTAAAATTCTTGGAACCGGCGGCTATCTGCCGCAGCAGGTGCGTACTAATGCCGATTTGGAACGTATGGTTGATACTTCCGACGCATGGATTATGGAGCGCACCGGCATCAAAGAAAGACGAATCGCAGCAGCCGATGAAACCGTCGCTTCTATGGGTGCAATTGCCGCTAAAAGAGCCATTGAGGCTGCCGGCATTGAGAGCTCAGAAATCGACCTTGTTATCTGTGCGACTACAACAGCCGAAAAAGCATTTCCTTCATCAGCTGTTGAAATTGCAGGTATGCTTGGTATCAATGGAGTTGCCGCTTTCGATTTAGCTGCAGCTTGTGCGGGTTTCAGCTACGGCTATTGTTTAGCTCATTCAATGATCATGTCAGGCCAGGCTAAAAAAGTCTTAATTATAGGTTCAGATACGATGTCCAGAACCTGTGATCCTAAGGACAGATCCACCATCATTCTCTTTGGTGACGGAGCAGGAGCTATGGTCTTAGGAGCTTCAGATACGCCAGGAACTTTAGCTGTTCATATGTCGGCTGAACCGCAGTTTGGACCTTTATTGTCATTAAAGAATCCGCCGCGCGGCGGCAATAGCAACGACTGCTATTTATTTATGAAAGGCAATGATGTTTTCAAGCATGCAGTAATCTCATTAGCAAAATTAGTTACAAAGACCTTAGAACTTGCTGATTTTAAGGAAGAGGATTTAGATTTCTTAGTTCCGCATCAGGCAAACTTGCGCATTATTACAGCTACGGCTAAAAAACTGCATTTAGATATGTCGCAGGTAATTGTAACTTTAGATAAGCAGGGCAATACCTCTTCAGCCTCTGTAATCTTAGCCTTAGATGAAGGTATCCGTTCAGGACGCATCAAGCGCGGCAATACTCTGCTGTTAGAGTCATTCGGCGGCGGCTTTACCTGGGCTTCTGCCTTAGTTCGCTATTAAAAAGATTTTTATAACTAAAAGCGCTGCGGCGCTTTTTTTAAGGAGTAATCATGAAAAAATACGCAGCCGTATTTCCAGGGCAAGGTTCTCAGTCTGTTGGAATGTTTAAGGATTTTATGGATGATCCTATTGTTGCAAAGACCTATGCTGAGGCCTCTGAAGCTTTAGGCTATGATATGAAGGACGTAACTTTGAATGGTCCTGAAAGCGAATTGAATCGCACTGAGGTTACTCAGCCGGCTATTTTAACAGCTTCAATTGCTGCTTTTCGCGCTTTAACTGAGAAATGCGGTGCTCCTTGTGCTGTTGCAGGCCATAGTTTAGGTGAGTATTCTGCTTTGGTTGCAGCAGGCGTTTTAGATTTTGCTGATGCTTTGCGCTTGGTACGTTTGCGCGGTCAGGCTATGCAGGAGGCTGTACCGGTAGGCAAAGGCGCTATGGCAGCAGTACTAGGCATTGATGATGAGGTTATAGTTGAGGTCTGCAAGCAGGTCTCTGCTGATGGAGATGCAGTCTGGGCAGCTAATTTCAATACCCCAGGTCAGGTGGTAATTTCAGGCAGCAAGGAGGCTTGCGATAGAGCCTGTGCCGAGTTTACTGCAAGAGGTGCTCGCCGTGTAGTTCCGTTAGCTGTTTCAGCTCCTTCTCACTGCCCGCTTATGCAAAGCGCAGCAGATAAGCTTAAAGAAGCTTTAGATAAATTAGATTTGAAGGATGCCGCTATTCCTGTTTATGTAAATTCTGAAGCTAAGCCATATACATCAGCACTTGATTTAAAGAAGGCTTTAATTGCTCAGTTAACAGGCCCGGTTCGCTGGGTTGAGACTGTAAAAAATCTTAAGGCTGATGGCATTGAGGTTTTAGTTGAAGTTGGTCCGAATAAGGTTTTATGCGGCTTAAACCGCCGTATTGATAAGACTTTAGGTTCAGCTAATGTCTGCAATGCTGAAACATTAGAGAAAACTTTGGCTGCATTGGCATAATATCAGGAGAGAGCATGTTTTCATTGGATTTTACTGGTAAGAGTGTGGTTGTAACTGGCGCCTCTCGCGGTATCGGCAAGGCTATTGCCTTAGCTTTTGCTGAATTGGGCGCAAGGGTTTATGGCAGCGCTACCTCTGAAAAGGGAGCCTTAGCAATTACTGAAAGCTTAAATGGCAGAGGCGAGGGTTTTGTTATGAATGGCCTCGACAATAACTCAGTTGATGCTGCCGTAGCTTTTATTTTAGAGAAGAATGGCGGTGTTCCTGACATTTTAGTTAATAATGCCGGCATTACCCGCGACGGCCTGTTTATGCGCATGAAGGATCAGGATTGGAACGATGTTTTGCAGTGCAATTTATTTGCAGCAGTCCGTCTCTCAAAGGCTTTCGTCAGTTTAATGATGAAAAAGCGCAGCGGCCGCATTATCAACATTTCCTCTATTGTTGGAGAGACCGGTAATGCCGGACAGTGCAATTACGCAGCTGCAAAGGCAGGTCTAATTGGCTTCAGCAAGTCCTTAGCTAAAGAGGTTGCGTCTCGCGGCATTACGGTAAATTGCATTTGTCCTGGATTTGTGGCAACAGAGATGACTGAAGCTTTATCTGAAGAACAATTGAAATCTTGGTTAGCCTCTATTCCGGCAAAGCGTGCTGCTACCGTAGATGATATTGCAGGTGCTGCTGTATTCTTAGCTTCTGATTTAGCCTGCTACATTACCGGTACCTGTTTAGATGTAAACGGCGGAATGTATTGTGATTAAGTAATAGTCATTATTTGGAGCTAGCTCGCAATTATTTAGATTTGGTTGTTTTTTTAAGCTATTTTTTGCTTGTGATCTATTAAATTCGCGAGAAAGCATATATAATAGGCATTAGATTTTTTTGGTGCCTGGCCTGATGCCAGGTCTTAAATAAACATAGGACAGTAACTGCAAGGCAGTCTGATCAAGGAAACAAATGAGCAACAGCAATATTGAAGAAAGCGTAAAGAAAATTATTGTCGAACAGTTAGGCGTAAAGCCTGAGGACGTTGTACCTGAGGCATCTTTCGTCGATGATCTCGGTGCTGATTCTCTCGATACCGTTGAGCTGGTAATGGCTCTTGAGGAAGGTTTCGAAACCGAAATTCCTGATGAGGAAGCCGAGAAGATCAACACTGTTCAGGCTGCTATTGATTACATCAAGGCTCACCAGGGCAAGTAATCTTTATAGAAGTTCGTTTATAATATTGAGGCGGGAAAATCCCGCCTTAAATGTTTAAAAGCCTGTATATTGTGCAAAATATATAATTGTAAGTTTTTTAGGCAAAAAACTTATTTTTAAAGCGTATTATCAACGCTTAATAAGATTTATGGAGACCATAAAGGTGCATATGCGTAGGGTTGTTGTGACTGGCATGGGCATGATTAGCCCTGTAGGCGGTACACTTGAAGAATCATGGAAGAACTTGATTGCAGGAAAAAGCGGTATTGGCAAGATTGAGCATTTTGATACCACTGATTTTCCTGTCAAGATTGCCGGCTTAGTAAAGAATTTTGATGCTGAGCAATGGGGAATTTCTAGCAAAGATCAGCGCAAGATGGACGTATTTATTCAATATGGCATCGCTGCAGGCTTAATGGCGCTGAATGATAGCGGACTTGAAATTACTCTTGAGAATGCAGATCGCATCGGAACCATGATTGGTTCTGGTATCGGCGGTTTGACCTTAATTGAAAAGAATATTAATGGTTTAGCAGCTCGCGGTCCGCGCGGCATCAGCCCGTTCTTTGTGCCTTCTACAATCATCAATATGGTTTCAGGACAGCTCTCCATCATGAAGGGCTTGCGCGGTCCTAACCTTTCTATGGTTACTGCCTGTGCAACCGGTACTCATGCTATTGGCATGTCGGCTCGTTTGATAGCCTATGGCGATGCTGACGTAATGGTTTGCGGCGGCGCAGAGAAGGCTTCTACTCCTATGGGCATTGGCGGCTTTGGCTGCATGAAGGCCTTGTCTCATCGTAATGATGATCCTGAGCATGCTTCTCGTCCTTGGGATCGCGATCGTGACGGCTTCGTACTAGGAGATGGTGCTGGCGTATTAGTTCTTGAAGAGTATGAGCACGCTAAATCTCGCGGTGCTCGTATTTATGCTGAGCTCTGCGGCTTTGGCATGTCTGGCGATGCTTATCATATGACAGCAACTCCGGAAAATGGCGAAGGCGCTGTGCGCTCTATAATGTGTGCCTTGAAGGATGCCGGCATTAAGCCGTGCCAGGTAAATTATGTTAACGCCCATGGTACTTCTACAGGCGTAGGCGATCTTTCAGAGCTGCGTGCTGCTAAGACTGTTTTCGGCGACGCTCCTAAGAATACCTGCATGAGCTCTACTAAGTCCATGACCGGTCATCTTTTAGGTGCTGCTGGCGCTATTGAGGCTATCATTACCGTAATGTCGATTGTCGATCAGATTTGTCCGCCTACCATTAACCTTGTAAATCCGGAAGAAGAGGTTGGCGACTTCAATTTGGTACCTAATGTAGCTCAAAAGCATGATATTGAGTACGCCTTATCTAATAACTTTGGCTTTGGCGGTACTAACGGTTCCTTGCTCTTTAAGCGCATGGATTAAAGTTTCTAGTTAAAGACAAGCAGAGGGCAGATCTTTGAAAGGATCTGCTCTTTTTTTATTACGCCGAAATAGCGGCTGTCAAAGGAATTTTCTTTATTATTCATTACTAAAAATTCGCCCTTGGCTAGGGTTTTAGCTTGAAGCTCTCCTGTAAGAGCGTTTCCTAACCGATCTTGCTTTAGGATTTTAGATTTTTCTATATAACGATTATTTACGTAAACTTCGGCGTTTTTTATGGTGATGGTATCCCCCTCACGAGCCTGTACGTATTTGCCTAAGGGAGCACTCTGCTGAGGGCAGGATCCTGTGCTGATGTAATGTCGTTTTTTAGCTAAGCTGGCGTGATGACTGTCAAGGCAGAGCAATATAAGATCTCCTCTTTGCGGCTTATCTATGGGCATGCTTAGATAGAGGCCGTATGGAAGAGAACTGCTTGTATTCATGTATATAAAGCCAAGCTGTTGATTTGTAAAACCTAAAATTAGAAAAATTAAGGCTAAAGACAAAAGAGTTTTCATAATTGCTATTGTTGCAGAAGATGAAAACTCTTTATTAAGCAATGCGGCAATAAGTGCGCTAATCTATAGAGCCGTTTAGTGAATCGATGGCATCCTGAGTTTCCTGCTTAATCTTAATAGCGTTTTGACCTAGGACTTTTACCAGCTCAATGTAGATTAAATCGATGATAAAGAATACCGAAAGACGTGAATCAGCGTAGCCTTGCGTTAAATCGTAATCATGCACGGCATGCAATAGGGTAATATCGGTTAAAGAATAAAGCGGAGAAGAGCTTTCGGCGGTAATAGCTGCGATCATAGCTGAACGCTTGCTGCATAAAATAGCAGATTTTACAAGCTCGCCGGTGCGGCCTGAGTTTGAAAGGTAAACTACCAGATCGCTGTTTGTTACTAAGGCTGAGTGAGTCATGATTTCATGAGAATCGGTAAAACAGCGAACATCAATGCCGATACGTGCAATTTTGCGAGCTGCATCGCGAGCTAAGAAACCAGAAGAGCCAATGCCGAAGAAGTACATATGCCTGCAGGTTAGGATTTCCTGTACCAGCTTAGTTATGGAATTAAAATCGAGTTCAGCAGCAGTCTGAGAGAGGAGCGTTTGATTCAATTGTAAAAGCTTTTGTGCTGTAGCCTCGCAGGATTCCTTAAGATTTATAGCCGGACGCTTAATTTTATTATCGTTATCCTGAGCACCTAGATCCTGAGCTAAGGCTATTTTAAAATCCTTTAAAGTATCAAAGCCAAATTTACGGGCAAAACGAGTCACTGTAGCGTGCGATATGTCGCAGTCTGAAGATATTTCAGATATCGATGAAGAACAGGCCTTCAGGCCATTATCCAGAAAATAGCGAATAAGCTTATTATCTGATTTTGACGGTCTGATCTGCGGGCTACTAAGTCTTTTTAAAATCCCCATAAATAATTACCTCCTGTATATATTTACACTTTATGGTTTCTTGTTTTTTCGTGCTCACGAACCCATAATATCATAACAGGCGTACGCTCCGCAACGCCTGAATCATGAATTAAATGTAAAGTATCACGCTTCTGTTCTTAGGTGGCTTTAAAGTTCATCGTCAAGGCTCTTATGGATGTTTCCACCAATCCGAA
The DNA here is from genome assembly GCA_905201175.1 of uncultured Succinatimonas sp. GTDB lineage: Bacteria > Pseudomonadota > Gammaproteobacteria > Enterobacterales > Succinivibrionaceae > Succinivibrio. Next base: position 621 of record CAJKNC010000047.1, on the reverse strand, counting down.
ACTCCGGAATTTTCTTAGAAGAACCTTCTGCTGCCTTTCCTGCAACCCCTGCATCCGTAATTGATTCCTCTAACGGCACAGGTGTCCGATCCTCAAATAATGACTTTTTCTTTTCTTCCTTTAATTCATCTGCAATCTCAAATGCTGAATCAACAACCTCATCATGCAAAATATCATCATGAAGCTTCACCGGCTGTCTGGATGGTTTTACCTTGATCGGATCTTCCTTCTTATCCTCAAAATCAAATTCCCACTGAACCATCTCATTTTCTTCTGCCTGCTTCTTCGTCTTCTGTTCTTCTTCCTCAAACCGGTTCTTCTCATAGTACAGTTCATTTGCAAGGAGCTGGCTGATCTCTAAGATATCGGCATACCGTTCCTGCTTTTTCATATCCAGAAGTCCATCCATCAGCTCTCGCTTATTCTGCTCAATGACATCGGATTTCTGTCTGAGGGAATCCAGCACACGGTCGGTTTCCTCGCTGATCATATTATATGCCTGACGTACCGATTCATTGATCTCCATAAGCATCTCATTCGTATAAATGATCGATGCCGCATAGATCTCATTTGCTGTCCGAAGTGCCATCTTATCTTTCTTGTTCAGATCCTTTACCTGCC
>CAJKNC010000046.1 GCA_905201175.1 uncultured Succinatimonas sp. | reverse complement strand
TTCATAACAAAACCCCATTATCAATCATGTGATCAATAATGGGGTTCATACTAGAAGGAGGGCTTTTTTATTTAAGCAGATCTAAAATTCTTTTTCATGATACGTTCGCGATCACGAGCCCACTGCTGATCTTTGATAGTATCGCGTTTGTCATGATCCTGCTTGCCTCGGGCTAAAGCAATTTCAATCTTAGCCCAAGGCCCCTTCCAATAAACTTTAAGAGGAATGAGGGTATATCCTTGACGCTGAACGCGGCCGATAAGACGAGCTATTTCTTTTTTATTGAGTAAAAGCTTACGAGTACGTGTAGGATCGCTTACAACAAAGGCACAAGAGGTCTTAAGGGGATTTATAAGTGAGCCTAATAAGATAACTTCGCTATCTTTAATAGTTACATATGCATCGGTTATATTACATTTGCCAGCTCGCAGAGATTTTACCTCCCAGCCCTGTAATTCTAAACCGGCTTCATAACGCTCCTCAATAAAATACTCAAAGCTCGCTTTACGGTTTACCGCAATCGTATTGCTGTCATGTTTGGGTTTCTTCGCTGCCATTGCAGATTCTCCGAATTATTTATTGCTTATAAAAAGCGTAGCTTGATGTCTGAGCGCAGATATGCTGATATTTTAGGGCAAAATTCAGAGATTTACCACGCATGCTGTAACGTCAGACTGTTTAGAGCGTAAAAATATGTCTAATTATCAAAAATCAATTCTCTAAACTATAAATTAGCTTTATTAAGCTAAGACTGCTACAATTTAGAAAGTCTAACTTTTGAGGAATAAAGATGGCTCAGTTCATTTATACAATGAATCGTGTTGGCAAAATTGTGCCACCTAAAAAACAAATTCTCAAAGATATTTCCTTATCTTTTTTTCCTGGAGCTAAGATTGGCGTTTTAGGTCTTAACGGTGCCGGAAAGTCTACCTTAATAAAAATTATGGCCGGTATTGATAAAGACTATGAAGGTGAAGCTCGTCCTCAGCCTGGAATCAAGATAGGATATCTGCCGCAGGAACCTGTCTTAGATATGGAAAAAACCGTAAGAGAGGTAATTGAGGAATCATTCAGCGAAGTAAAGAATGCTTTAACTCGCTTAGATGAAGTATATGCAGCTTATGCCGATGAGAACGCTGATTTTGATGCCTTAGCCAAAGAGCAGGCTAAGCTCGAGGCTATCATTCAAGCTCATGACGGACATAATCTTGATGTTCAAATTGAGAAGGCTGCTGATGCTTTGCGTCTGCCTCCATTTGAAAGACAGATTAAAGTCTTATCAGGCGGTGAGCGCCGCCGCGTAGCCTTATGCCGCTTATTGCTTGAAAAGCCGGATATGCTGCTGCTAGATGAGCCTACTAACCACCTAGATGCCGAATCTATCGATTGGCTGGAACAGTTCCTGCATCAATATCCTGGAACCGTTGTTGCTGTAACTCATGATCGTTACTTCCTAGATAATGTTGCAGGTTGGATCTTAGAGCTTGACAGAGGCGAGGGTATCCCTTGGCAAGGCAATTACTCAAGCTGGCTCGATCAAAAAGATCAGCGTCTTAAAATTGAAGAAAGCGCTGAAAGTGCCCGCCGCCGCTCTATTGAGCGCGAGCTGGAATGGGTTCGTCAAGGCGCTAAAGGACGTCATGCCAAATCAAAGGCTCGTATGTCGCGCTTTGAAGAATTATCTTCAGTTGAGTATCAGCGCCGCAACGAGACTAATGAACTTTATATTCCGCCGGGGCCTCGCTTAGGTCAGACTGTCTTAGAAGTTGAGCATCTATCTAAGTCATACGGTGATCAAACCCTGATAGACGACTTATCCTTCAGTATTCCTAAGGGAGCTATTGTGGGCATCATTGGCCCTAACGGCGCCGGCAAATCAACTCTCTTTAGAATGATAACCGGAATTGAACAGCCAGATAAGGGTACCATACGCTTAGGCGATACTGTTGTGACTGCCTATGTTGAACAGTTCCGCGATCAGATGAAGGATGACAACACAGTTTTTGAGGAAATTTCCCAAGGTTCCGACATCCTTAAAGTCGGAAACTATGAGATCCCGTCTCGAGCTTATATCGGCCGTTTTAACTTCCGCGGAACCGATCAGCAAAAACGCGTGGGCAATCTTTCAGGCGGAGAAAGAGGCCGTCTGCAGCTGGCAAAGCTTCTGCAGGTTGGAGGAAACTTCCTGCTTTTAGATGAGCCTACTAACGATCTCGACGTTGAAACCTTACGCGCTTTAGAAAACGCTCTTTTAGAGTTCCCTGGCAGCGCTATGGTAATTTCCCATGATCGCTGGTTCCTAGATCGTATTGCAACGCATATATTAGACTATGGTGATGAAGGAAAGGTCCGCTTCTTTGAAGGCAACTATACTGAATATGAAGCCTGGAAAAAAGCCAATTTAGGCGAAGAAGCCAAACCTCATCGTCTGCGCTTTAAGAAAGTAACTAATTAAAAATATGCAGGCCGGGATTTTTCCCGGCTATTTTAATCAGCTTAAAGCTTAAGTCTAAAAATCTTTATTTCCACAAGCTCTAAAAATACCTCAAGCCGTATTTTAAATTTATAGCAAGCCCAATGATCTTTTAATCAAGCTTTGACGCTAAAGCCTGATATAAATAATATGCCGGAGGTTTTGCTGAAGCTTTTGTGATAGCATAACCAACTCTCTGCGCCGTTCTCAATGCCTTAATATCATCAAAAGGCGCTAAAGTAGACAAGCCTTTTAATTTTCCTCCTAAACGATAAGCCTTAACTGAATAAGCTCTCAAAGCAACCGCCAATCCCTGATGCTGATATTCAGGATCAATTCCTATATAAAGCTCATGCAGGATATCCTTGCCCAATTCGGCCTCCTGAAACATAAATAAATCAATGCCGACAATCCTGCCTGTATCTGTAACAGCTACGCTTATAAGCTCAGCATAACAGTGCCGATAAATCTTATCTAAAAAACTCAGCAAGTCGACGCCAAAAATCTTTTTATAAAGAATAAAAATATCTTTTAAATCTTCTTTGCGTGCAGCTCTTAAAGTATATGATTTAAAAATTTCATCTTTATCCTTACGCAGATTAACAGCCAGCTCTTTATGTATCTTTAATAAACGCCGATCCCGAAAAAAATGTTCTAAACGATGCGCAATTTCCATACTTGCCCCAAAACAACGCCTACCTTTTCCAAAAGAGGCTTAAAATATTAGTCATGCTATAAGCTTAAATTATCTAAGATCTTTGCAGCCATTTAGCTTTTTCTATTTTATAAAATTCAAAAATTTTATTTTAAAGCAGAATTCTAATATTGTTTGCACTATTATAAGGCAAAGTAAAAAATCATTTGCTACTAAAAAGATCTCCTCTTAAGATCTGCCTCATTACTAAATATATACATTGAGGAGAAATTATGAAATTCAAAGGTCTAGTAATTGCCGCATTGAGTGCCTGTATCGCTTTTCAGGCTGCCGCAGCGGAGCGAACTGTCAGAGTAGGCACTGAGCCTTCTTTTGCTCCCTTTGAATTTATGGATGAAAAAACCAAAGAATTAACCGGTTTTGATATCGATCTTATCAATGCTATCGGCAAGGCTGCCGGATTTAAAGTTGAAATGAACTCTATGCCTTTTGACGGCTTAATTCCTGCTATTTTAACAGGCTCTTTAGATGCAGGCATTTCTGCTTTTACCATTACAGAAGACCGCGCCAAACGAGTAGCATTTTCTGATCCCTACTGCAAGGCCGGCTTAGGAGTCATCATCCGTAATGAATTTAAAGGAAAAATAAATTCTGTTGACGATCTTATCGGTCGTACTATTTGCGGACAGATTGGCACCTCCGGAGCTTTATATGCAAGCACCAAAATTAAAGATGCTAATGTAACTCAATTCAACTCCGCTCCAGAAGCTTTCCTAGAGCTAAATAAAGGCGGCTGCGATGCATTAATCAATGATCGCCCTGTACTTGAATACTATATGGCTACAACTAGCGATAATGATTTAACCTTATTGCCTGACTACATTACAGCTGAACAGTACGGCATAGTTATGAACAAAAATGATAAAGAGCTTATTGAGCTAGTGAAGAAAGGATTTGACTCCATCAAAGCCGATGGCACTTATCAAGCCATTTATGCTAAATGGTTTGGTAAACAAGAGTAATCAACAAGATCCCTTTTAGATAATTTTGTTAAGCCTTCTATTGCAGAAGGCTTTTTTTTGTTTTTAAGCTTGCTTTAAAAAATAATTACGCAATTCAGCAATCGGCGCATGGCCTCTTGATTCGAGGAAATCTAAGACCTTTAAAGGTGAAGTATTAAGAATTTGCTCCTCTCTAATGCCTGATTCGCTAATTACCTTTATAGACTCATCAAAACAGCCTAAAAAATAAGCAATATGAGCATCTGAGCCTAATGATATAGTATTGCCAATCTTAGCTGCCAGCTTGCCTATAGCTACGCAGTTTTCATGGCTGCCCATACGAGTATTAACGGATGATGAAGAATTAATTTCAATCGCTACATTATGCTCTTTTGCGCAAACTAAAACCTCTTCATAATTTAACGGATACTGTGCGACGCCTGGATGAGAAATCACATCCACAAGCCCTGATTTAATTACCTTGCACATAAGGCGCGTATGCTCTTCCACTGTAGTAGGCACATAATTAGGATGAAAGCCGGCTAACACAATATCTAAATTACGTAAACGATTTTCTTCCAAATCTAAACCGCCGTCGGCTGTGATATTAGCCTCTATTCCGCGCAAAACGCCAATGCCATCTGCAACTCTTGGAACGACTTTTAAATTATTAAAATGCCAAGGATGCGGTCCGTCAGAAACATCCGGACCGTGATCGGTAACGGCTATAAGCGACATGCCCTTTACTCGTGCTTGAGACACTAATTCCATAATAGTGCTGTATGCATGATCACTGGCAATAGTATGGGTATGAAGATCGATTAAATATTGCATTATTTACTCCACAATCGGAATCCAATTATCCTGTTTATGAGCTTCAAAGCATAATTGCAGCTGCTCATAAGTAGTAGTATCTGTGCGCAAAGGCAGATCCTTAATCTCCTCAAGACTAAAAAATCCGCATTCGGAAGTTTCATCGCTGCCGCTGACAAAATGCTGCGGACCCATTTGACATAAAACAAAGGCTTTAAGCGTACCGAAGGGCAAAGGCGGCGTGTTATGACGATTTCTGTCTAAAAGTGCTACAAGCTTTAAGGGATGCACTCTCATTCCTGCTTCCTCAAGCACTTCTTTTATTGTATTTGAAAATATAGTTTCATTCGCATCGCACCAGCCGCCAGGTAAATTCCACAAACCGCTTAAAATTTCCTTAACTAGCAAAACCTTGCCCTCAGAATTAAAAACAGCTCCTCGAGTATCAACCTTAGGGGTAGGATAAAGATTATCCATAATGAAGCTGTTTTTCAGCTTTTCTTCAGGAGCCTCAACATGCGAATTCATAATTTCCAGCGCAATTTCGCGCAAGCGCTCAAATCGCTCCCGATCAAACTTATCCTTAGTGTAAGTTAAGCCTATTTGTCCTATGGCCTGGATCTCACGCGCCCATTTAAACCACATCTCTTCCTTAGGCTTTACTGAATTTACAGTATTAACTATATCCCAGGGACTTACAAAATAATGCTCGCAGCTAATTGAAGAGCGCAGATGGCTGCCCCATAAGGCCAGACCAAAAGCCACTCCAGCATTCCTGGCACATTCAAAATCAGTCTGCGTATCGCCAATATAAAGAATATCATCACGAGCAGCTCCGCTTATCTGCATATATTTTAATATTGATTCGCCATGCGGCTTAGGATGCTCAACATCATCACAGCAAATGGCAATATCAAAATAAGGAGTAAGCTCGGGAGGCAGCGGAGATGCTATAGAACCTAACATTGCGGCGCTCTTTCTATCCCTAGAGGTGATAATTCCTAAACGGCAGCCGGCCTTCTTTAAGTAGGCTATAACAGCCATAATATGCTCAAAAGGCTTTACTTCACTAACATAAGGAATAATTTTATTGCACCATATTTGAATAAGATAATCAAAATCTTCTTTTTTAAAGCCTAGACTTAATAAAGATTCTAATGCTGGAGTCGCTGCAAATCGATATAAGCTTTCTATAGTTTCTCTATGATCTTTTTTTTCTTGCTCTAGCAAATCATACAGAGCCTTGGTATTAGCATAAAGACTATCGTAAATGGTTCCATCTAAATCAAATAAGATATGCTTATATCTAACATTTAGCATGACGGCTCTCCCCTTACAATAACATCTAAAACCTCAATTACGGAATTTTTTACTTTAAACATTACATCATGGTTATAAAGCAAAGCATAGTAAATCTTATCATCGTTATCATCTTTATAAGCCGGTCTGGGATCTTGTGCTAAAGTCTCCTTGATAGCTAAAATCCGTCTTTTGCCTAAATGAGCTAATTTTTCTAAGGCAGGCTTTGAAAAATTAACCTCAAATTGAGGAGGTATCTGCGAGGCAAAACCTCCCTTAGCATCTAACACAGCATCAACAAAAGGAATATATGGCTTAATATCTATAATCGGCGTTCCATCTACCAAATCAGCACCTGCAACTACAATAGATATTTCACCTGCATTCTCTTTTATTTCCACGATTTTTACTGTAGATAATCCTATTCTAGACGGTCTGAAGGGCGAGCGGCTGGCAAATACTCCACAGGAAATATTACCTCCTAAGCGAGGAGGTCTTACTGTGGCATGAAAATTTTCATAAGGAGCCTTATCAAAAACAAAAAGAATATGTATATGGCTAAATCCCTCTAAGCCCCCGAAAGCCTCGGGGACTCCATAGGGCTTAAAAAACTCAATTATTCCTAAAGCATGAGGCGCCAAGCCAGGCTGACGTGGTACGGCAAATTTTTGACCGTAAGGAGTACGAATCCTTCCAATCGGAGTAATAACGATTTCTTGCTTATTGCTCATCAATACTTAATGCATCACCGTAACAAGTTACAGATACTTTACATGCTGGAGTATTCTCAATACGCACACATTTACCAAAGCGAATAGCATTAGCACCGGCATCTACAGCTTTAATTCTAGCTTCAGTACGAGCATCTGCTTCAGTAGCAATATAATCGCGGTCATTTATTTGACAAGCCATTCCTTTTACCTGAGTAATTACAAAATAAGAGCGATTATCAAGATCTGCTTCCGAATCAATAACCTCAACTGCTGATGGTTTGTAATATTCTTTAATATTGCTTGGGTCTAAATTAGTATGAAAAGACACTCCGGAACAAGCGCTCAACATTAAAGAAGCTAAAATCAAAATGCAAAATTTCATGCGTTAATTCCTAAAAAAAGCAGACCTTAGTCTGCTTATATCTAATAATTAAGCACCAAAGTGAGCTATGGCTCGCTCTATACGTGCTAAAACTCGCTCTTTTCCAGCTAAAATCATAGTATCGCCGATACCCGGAGACATAGCTGTACCAGTAATGGCTACTCGCAGAGGCTGGCCAACTTTACCCATGCCTACCTCACGGCGCTTAGCAAGATTCTCTAAAGCTTCATCAATAAGCTTGGCATCCCAGTTATCTAAAGCCTTTAAGGTATCATAAGCATCTTTTAAGATTTCAACCGAGCCTTCCTTAATCCATTTCTTGACTGCTGCTGGGTCGTACTCATCAAAATCCTTGTAATAGCACATAGCTTTCTGCGCCATTTCTTTTAAGGTATGAGTTCTTTCAGCATAGTTTTTAACTACTAGCTTAGGATCAGGACCTGCACTTAAGTCTTCCAATCCCTGGCGCTTTAAATGCCATTCCAATTCAGACGCAACAACCTCTGCAGGTAATGTCTTCATATAATGAGCATTTAACCAATCAAGCTTCTTGGTATTAAAGCCAGAAGCGCTCTTAGTAATTGCATCTAAAGAGAATAAAGAAATCATCTCCTCAACAGAGAATATTTCCTGATCGCCATGGCTCCAGCCCAAACGAACTAAGTAATTTACCAACGCTTCAGGCAAATAGCCATCCTCGCGATACTGCATAACAGAAACAGCTCCGTGACGCTTAGATAACTTAGCTCCATCATCGCCTAAAATCATAGCCAAATGACAGAACACCGGAACTGGTGCACCTAAAGCTTTATATAGGTTAATCTGACGAGGGGTATTGTTTACATGATCATCGCCGCGAATAACATGGGTAATTCCCATATCCCAATCATCAACAACTACACAGAAGTTATAGGTCGGGGTACCATCCGAGCGCTGAATAATAAAATCATCCAGCTCTTGATTTTTAAACTCCACATGGCCTTTAACCATATCATCAAAGGCTACAACCCCGTCGTCGGGATTTCTGAAACGAATTACATAGCTTTCACTTGGATCGTGCTCGGACTTATCATCACGGCAATGTCCATCATAGCGAGGCTTTTGACCATTTTTCATCTGGTCTTCACGCATCTTTTCAAGACGCTCTTTACTGCAATAGCATTTATAAGCTTTGCCTTCAGCTAAAAGCTTATCAATAACCTCACGATAACGATCAAAGCGCTTAGTTTGATAATATGGACCCTCATCCCAATTAAGGTTAAGCCACTTCATAGAATCAATAATGGCATCTATTGCAGGCTGCGTAGATCTTTCACGATCGGTATCTTCGATACGCAAAACGAATTTTCCATTACAATGACGTGCATAAAGCCATGAAAATAAAGCAGTACGAGCACCACCTACATGTAAAAAGCCGGTAGGTGACGGAGCAAATCTGGTTTTGACTAACATGTTTCACCCTAAAAAAATATTTGTGATATTTTAGCACATACATACCCGACAAACTAAAACTCTTATTCTTTGTTAAGCATTCACATTAAAAAAGTTTGGTTATAATAATCATACTGCTATCATATATTTCCACAGTATCACACTGAAGGAACTACCTTGAACAACGCTAACTTATCTGAGATGCACAACTTATTACTAATAGGAACTCCGGCCAATCGAGGCATTGCCTTTGGCCACATAAGCTTCCTGCAGCGTAGCTCCAGCATCCACACCAAACACACTGTAAGCGATGTAGAAGCTGAATGCCAACGTTTTGAAAAGGCTCGTTTACATGCTATATCTCAATTAGGCGCTCTTTACGACGTTTCATTAGAAAAACTCGGCGAACAAAATGCAGTACTTTTCCAGATCCACCAAATGATGCTGGAAGATCCGGATTATGTCGAGGCTATCAACAATGTAATAAAAAATGAGCATGCCAATGCAGAATATGCTGTAGATACTGTTGCCAGACGTTTTGAACAGCAATTTAGATCCATAGATAACGACTATATGCAGGGCAGAGCAACAGACGTTATCGATGTGTCAAGGCGTGTCAACGAAATCCTAATGATGCATGCAGGCAAGCTTAAAAAAAACGGCATCAAATATCGCAGTGACGGCCAGACTATTTTAGCCACAGATGATTTGGCTCCTTCAGAAACTGTGCAGCTTGATCAAGGAAAAGTTACAGCAATTATCACCTCTGCAGGCTCAACACGTTCTCATACAGTAATTTTTGCCAGAACTATGGGGATCCCTACCGTAGTCTGCATAGGAGATGATTTAAAAGAAGATCTTGAAGGTCAATTTGCCATTGTTGACGGCGCTTCAGGACATATTATTATAAATCCTGATGAAGAGACTATAGAAAAATATGTTTCTCTAAAACGGACCTTCGATACCCAGCAGGCTCATCTAGAACAATTTAGAGGAAAAAAAACAGTTACCCGCCAGGGACGGCAAATTTATCTTTATGCCAATGCAGGATCTTTGGCTGATATCGACTTAGTCAAATCATCAGATGCCGAAGGTATAGGTCTATTCCGCAGTGAATATATTTTCCTCCAAGCTCATGATTATCCTACAGAGGATGAACAATTTGAGGTTTATAAAGAGCTGCTATCGGAAATGGAAGGCAAACGGGTAATTATCCGCACATTAGACATTGGTGCAGATAAAACCTGCGAATATTTCATGCTGAAGCATGAAGAAAATCCTGCTATGGGGCTGCGAGCCATTCGTCTGTGCCTTTCAAATAAGGTTTTATTTAAGACGCAATTGCGAGCACTCTTACGAGCTTCAATGTATGGCCGCCTGGCAATCATGATCCCGATGATTACAACTGTCGAGGAAGTCCAAGAATGCCTTAAGATTTTAGATGAGGTGAAAAAGGATCTTAATGCTCAAGGAACTCCTTTTAAGGATAATATTGAATTTGGCATTATGATAGAAACTCCGGCTGCAGCTATAATTAGCGACGAGCTTGCCGGTTTAGTCGATTTCTTCAGTATAGGCACTAATGATTTAACCCAATTTACCTTAGCCGCAGATAGGCAAAATTCCAATATTACAAAATACTTAAACCCTTTTCATCACGCCGTTTTAAGACTTATAGAAACCACCGTGTGCAATGCTCATGCCGCCGGCATATGGGTCGGCATTTGCGGTGAAGTTGCATCTAATGATAAGTTTTTGGCAAAACTCATCCAATTAGGCGTTGATGAAATTTCTGTTGTTCCGCATAATGTTTTAAGACTTAGAGCAAGAATTGCCACCTTAGGATAAAAGGATTTAATGATGATTCAATGTATTGTTATTGCAGATGAAATTACAGGCGGTAGCGCCGTTGGCGCCATGCTTGAAAAAAACGGCTCTAGTGTTTTATCTTTAATGAATGCCCGCGGTCTTAAAGACCCTATCATAGATAATTATGACTGCTTAGTTTATGCCACTAATTCTCGTCATTTAAATCCTCAGCAAAGCTACCAAATAGTATTTTATGCCTCCCGTCTTCTCAAAAAGCCTGAAGTAAAGCTTTATGCCAAACGAATCGACCCAGCTATGCGCGGCAATACTTGCGCTGAGACAGAAGCCCTGCTAGATGCTTTAGGCGATAACGATCGTGTAGCTATCGTAGTTCCAGCCTTTCCTGCCTTAAAGAGAACTAATGTAGGAGGCTATATTTTAGTTGACGGCAAGCCTTTACAAAAATCTTTAGAGGGTTTAGAAGATTTGCAGCCGGCTCACAGCGGCCGCGTAGCAGACCTATTTACAGAAAAATTCCGTTACCATGCAGAAGCTCTGCATTTGAAAGAATTCTTAAAAGGAACTCATCATCTAGCTAAAACAATTAAAGATCTTGCCGATAAGGGGACCCGCGCTATTGTTATGGATTGTACCTCTCAAGAGGAAATCAATATGATTGCCGATGCTGTAGTTTTATCCGGCATTAAATTTTTAGCAGTTGATCCAGGCCCCTTTACAGCAACTCTAGCACGCAAGGTAATGCATAGGCCAAATATGCCTTTGCTTAATAACAGCCGCTTGCCTAAAATCTTTGGCATTGTGGGAGGAAATAACCCTCTAATTTCAGCTCAGGTTGAAATGCTGCGCCTTGAGGAAAAAGTTTTACTTGTAACTGTGCATAATCTAGAACTGTTAAAAGAAGATCATCACCGCACAGAAGAAATCAATCGTGTAGTTGCAGAAATAGTAAGCCGTTACGACAGCTATACCACAGCTTTTGCCGTATCAGATAATATGCTTGCAAATACAGAGCTAAATCAAGAATATCAAGAGACTTTAATAAAAACTAAACGTACTGCTAATGAGGCTTTAGATATTATTGCTACAGCTTATGGCGAAATAACCCATAAAGTTTTACAAAAACGCCCAGAAATTCAAGCATTCTATACTACAGGTGCTGAATTTACTGTAGCAGTATGCCGTGAGCTTAAATCCATGGGGATCCGCATTTTAGGACAAGTTTTACCGCTGACTTGCTATGGAGAAATGATTGACGGCGAATATCGCGGCTTAAAATGCGTTGCCTCAGCTTCGTCAGCTACAGATACCAATACCATTACGGATAGTCTTCAATACTTAAAACGTAAGCTCGTTATTTGACATAAGACTAATTTAGAGTAAAATACTCACACTATCGCGAGTGTAGTTCAATGGCAGAACTGTAGCTTCCCAAGCTACTAACGCGGGTTCGATTCCCGTCACTCGCTCCATCCTGTTTAATGGTTTTCCTAATAATAAAGTGGGGATATAGCTCAGTTGGGAGAGCGTCTGCTTCGCATGCAGAAGGTCGCCGGTTCGATCCCGGTTATCTCCACCATTTCCTGCATAACTGCGCTTAAAATATCTCATGGATGATGATTTAAGCTTTTTGCCGGCATCTTTCAATATGTCGTAAAAATACAGCTAAACAACAAATATGCAGCATCATAAACTTTTTTCAAAATTTACAAGGAAAGCTATTCTCTTGCTTAATAGCATTGAGAAAATTATGCGTGCGGCAAATTTATGATCTTAAAGCAAGCAATTATGCTCTATCAGCTGCAGATGCCTCTGTAACTAAAAATATATGCGAGAAAACTTATATTAAGCAGGAATAAAAAGCAGCCTTGGACTGTGATAATTAGAAGTGAAGTGCTTTTATAGGATGGTGGAGGTAAACGGGATCGAACCGATGACCCCCTGCTTGCAAAGCAGGTGCTCTCCCAGCTGAG
>CAJKNC010000045.1 GCA_905201175.1 uncultured Succinatimonas sp. | reverse complement strand
TTCATAACAAAACCCCATTATCAATCATGTGATCAATAATGGGGTTCATACTACAGATGGGCGATTTGGATATGGCTGTGGTTAATCAGTCCGTATTGATTAACTTCCTGCCTGAGCTTGCAGCTTTCGATTTGCCGTACACGATTACCTCTACAGATCATGCAGACAAGGTATTCTTAGGCGATATCGGTAAAGAATATCTGCAGAAGTTAGAGGCTGTAAGATTAAGAGGCTTTTCAATTTGGGAATCCGGCTTCCGCAACCTGACCAATTCTAAGCGCGATGTAAACAGCGTTGAAGATGTTCAGGGCTTACGCATTCGTGTTATGGAAAATAAGATCCATCAGGAATTATGGATGGCTTTAGGCGCCGATCCTGTACCGATGTCCTGGTCTGATGCCTATACCGGCATGCAGCAAGGCGCAATCGATGGTCAGGAAAACCCGGCTACCGTTATTGATAAAAACAACGTAGTTGAAGTCAATAAGCACATGGCTGTTACTGAGCACTGCTATTCTACAGTCTTCATTCTGTTCTCGCCTAAGATCTGGGATCGCTTATCAAAGGAAGATCAGGACCTTTTAAACTCATGCATGCGCAAAGCTGAAGTCGATGAGCGTGCGCTGTCAAGACAAATGGACAAGGAAGCTATCTTAACCTTAGAGAGCAAAGGCATGGTCGTAACTTATCCTGATAAAAAGCCGTTTATCGAAAAATCTGCTCCTGTTCGTGAACAATACGGTGCAACCTTTAAAACTCTGTTAGATCGTATTGCATCCTTAGCAAACTAAGAGGCTCTTTATGGAAAACTTAAGACAAATATTTACTACCGTACAAAATGTCTCTAAGACTATTATCGGCATTTGTATGATTGCTATGATGGTGGTTATTTTTGTACAGACCTCCACTCGCTATTTAGTCTTCTATTCGATCCCATGGTCAGAAGAAGTTTCTCGCTACTTATATGTAGCCTTAACCTTATTAGGCTTAAATTTAGCTATTACAAGCAAGCAGTTAGTACGCATAGATATTATCGACAATTACTTAAAGGGAACCTCCCTTAAGGCTTTAAATATCGTCAGAGCTGCTTTAAGCGTAATTATTACCGTAGCATTCTTCTACAGCTCCTTTGGCATGATCGATGTATCTCAGTTCCAAAGCTCCCCGGCTTTAGGAATGTCAATGCAGATTATGTACTCAATCATCGGCATAGGCTTCCTGCTTTCAGCCGTTGCCACCATCTTTGAGCTCTATGATGCATGCAAAGCTACAGATACTACCGCTAAATCTAACAACGAGGCTTAATTTATGGATATCGCTGCAACATTAATGTTATTGTCACTGGTGGTCATGATGGCCATTGGCATGCCTATTACCTGGGCATTAGGTGGAGCTATTATTGTCGCCTTAGGCGTAGATCCTAACCTGTCTTTGTCTTTAATCACGCAAAAGATGTTTGCAGGCTGCAACAACTTCTCAATGTTAGCTCTCCCTGCTTTCTTCTTAGCCGGCGATATTATGGCAAAGGGCGGTCTTTCTAAGCGCTTAGTAGCTTTTGCAGATACTTTGGTAGGCTGGATTTCCGGCGGTATTTCATTGGTATCATTAGTAGCTTGTACCTTCTTTGCGGCAATTTCAGGCTCTTCCGTAGCAACCACTGCTGCTATCGGCGGCTTGATGTACCCTGAAATGGTAAAGCGCGGCTATCCTAAATCCTACTCCGCAGCCGTTCAGGCAATCGGCGGTACCTTAGGTATTGTTATTCCGCCGTCAACAGTATTCGTTATCTACGGCAATATTACCAATACCTCTGTAGCTAAGCTCCTGATGGCCGGTATTCTCCCAGGCATCATCTGCGGTATCGCCTTATGCGTATGGGCCTATATCAAAGCCCGCAAGGAAAACTTCCCGCGGGAGAGCGGCTTCTCATTCATCCGCTTCTTAAAGTCCTTTAAGAGCGCTGTTTGGGCTTTATTGATGCCGATTGTTATCTTAGGCGGTATCTATTCAGGTATCTTTACCCCTACTGAGTCTGCCGTAGTCGCCGTATTTTACGGTTTCTTAGTCTGCTTCTGCATCTATCGCGAGCTTTCCGGCAAGAGCTACTGGACTATTATTCAGGATTCTTCCGTAACTACAGCAAATATCATGTTCCTGGTAGTTACCGCTCAGATTTTCGGTTACCTGTTAACCTACTATAGAGTACCGGTATACGTAACTGAAGCCTTTATGGCCGTAGCTTCTAATGCAGCTGTCTTCATGGCTTTAATTGTAATTTTACTTTTAATCTGCGGCATGTTCCTGGAAGTCGGTGCAACCAACTTAATCTTAGGCCCGATCTTAGCTCCTATTGCTATGCAATTCGGTGTAGATCCTGTTCATTTCGGTTTAGTTTTCGTCTTCCTGCTCGCTTTAGGACAAGCTACTCCGCCATTTGGTACTACACTCTTCGTCAGCTGCGGTATTTCAAAGCAGCCGGTATCAGCTGTATCAAGACAAGTTTTACCTTTTGTAATGGTTGAAATCGCCTGTGCAATACTCTTTGCCTATGTACCCTGGATTTCAACCGTATTTGCTGATTTAATGTAAAATCTTACTGGAGATAAAAATGACTAATTTATTTGATATTCAAGGAAAGAAAGCCATTGTTACTGGCGGTACTCGCGGTTTAGGCTACGGCATGGCCGAAGGATTGATGGAAGCCGGTGCTGAAGTCTGCATCGTCGGCACCTCAGATAAGGTCTTTGACGTTGCTAAGCAATTCTGCGACCGCGGCTTCAATTGCCATGGCGTAAAAGCAGACTTAAGCGTACGCGAAAACACCTTTAAATGCTTTGATGACTGCTTAGAAGCCTTAGGCGGCGATCTCGACATCTTAGTTACCGCTCACGGCATTCAGCGCCGTCACAGCGCCGAGGTTTTCCCTGAGAATGAGTGGAATCAGGTTATTGAAGTTAACTTAAATTCCGTATTCTTCCTCTGCCAGAAGGCTGCTAACGTCATGTTAAAGAAAGGCTACGGCAAGATTGTTACCATCGCTTCCATGGTATCCTGGTTCGGCGGTCAGACTGTTCCTGCCTACACTGCAGCTAAAGGCGGCGTTACCCAATTAACTAAGGAGCTTTCTAATGACTGGATTGCCCGCGGCATCAACGTCAACTCCATTGCTCCGGGTTATATGGCAACTGAAATGAATGCTGCTCTGCTTGATAAGAGCAACCCTCGCTATCAGCAGATCACCGACCGTATTCCGGCTCATCGCTGGGGTACCGGCGACGATATGAAGGGTGCTGTAATTTTCTTAAGCTCCCATGCCTCCGATTATTTAGGCGGCGCTATCATCCCTGTTGACGGCGGTTATTTAGTTAAGTAATTAAATAAAATTCCCGGCTGATGCCGGGAATTTTTTTATTTGTGTGATAAAAACCTGTCAAAAATTTCCTGCGTATTATTTACAAGCATTAAAGCCTTCAGCGAATGCGCTGCGCACACATTAGGCAGATGGTTTTCATTGCTAAAGCGCCTTGGAACTCCATCACTTTCATAAGTGTCGATTACAGCTGACCACATCTTGCCTGCCGGAGCTTCCGGAATTCTGAAGAAAATATCATTTTTAGATTGATTAAACAGGAATACCCACTGCTCTCCGCTCAGCAGATTCTGACTGCCTACCGTAAGCATCACTACATTCTGCTCAGGATCGTTCCAATTCTCAACCTTCATGGGCCTGCCGTCAGCACAAAACCAATGAGCCTGATATTTAGTCTGACGCATTAAAAAAGGATCATCTTCTAAATTAAGCTCAGACAAAATCTCTGAATTTCTTCTCAACAAAGACATGTTGCTGATAAAACGAATGAAATCTTCATTCTCAGGAGAGCGATCCCACTTTATCCAGCTTATCTCGTTATCCTGACAGTAAGCATTATTGTTTCCCATCTGACTGTGAGAGAATTCATCTCCTGCCAAAATATGCGGAATACCTTGAGCTATAAATACCGTAGCTACTAAATCCCGCTTAATTAAGGCTCGGTGTGCATTAATGCTTTCATCGTCTGTAGGGCCCTCAACGCCGTAATTGCAGGAGTAATTATTGTTAGAGCCGTCGCGGTTATCCTCGCCGTTTGCTTCATTATGCTTATGTGCATAAGAAACCAAATCCTCAAGCGTAAAGCCGTCATGATAGCTTATAAAATTAACGCTTGAATTTATCGAGCGCTTGCCTTTAGGGAAGATATCCCGTGACCCCAAAAGACGGGTTGCAAATTCACCGATTAGCCCCTTATCACCGCGCCAAAAACGTCTTACCGCATCCCGAAAGCGGTCATTTTGCTCGCTCCAGTTATAAGGAAATTGTCCTAAGCGATAGCCGTCATTGCCTAAATCCCACGGCTCGGCAATCAAAACTGCAGAGGAAAATTCATCTAAGCAGAAGCAGGTTTTGGCAAAAGCCGATTTTTTATTAAAGCTTAAGAATTTGTCTCCATGGCTCTCGCGGAAAAGCGTTGCGCCCAAATCAAAGCGAAAGCCGTCCACCTTCATAACGTTAAGCCACCAGCGCATGCTGTCAATAACGATGTTTAAGCCGCAGGTGTTGTCTACATTAAATGAATTGCCGCAGCCGGTAAAATTACAGTAATCTTCATAATCGGAACTGCCGTCTTTTTTGCGGCCAAAAGCATAATAATGCTTATTATCAAAGCCTTTATAGCAGACTACCGGACCGCCTTTGCCGCCCTCGGCAGTATGGTTATAAACTACATCCAAAATAACTGCAATATTATTGCGATGCAGATTTTTAACCATGGTTCTAAACTCATCCAGAACATTTTCATATTTAACCGCAAATCTTGGATCTGGGCACATGAAGCATACTGGATTGTATCCCCAATAATTAGTCAAGCCTTTTTCAACCAAAAAAGGCTCGCTCATGCTCGCTGCAACCGGATTTAGCTGTATTGCTGTAATTCCTAATCTTTTTAAATGAGCAATTACCTGAGGCTGAGCTATGCCTAGATACTTACCTCTGTATTCAGGAGGAATATCCTCATTAAGCTGAGTGAAGCCCTTAACATTCAGCTCATATAAAATCGCGCAGTTGCGATCAAGATTGGGCTTTTCAATATTCTCCCAGTCAAAATCATCCATGTCGCCTGGGATTATGCATTTAGGTATGAATTTCTTTGAATCATGATGATAGAGATTATCATCATACAAAAAAGGCTTAGAAAGGATATGTGCGTAAGGATCGACTAACAGTCGTCCTGCTTTAAAATAAAAACCTAAGGAGGGATCTTCAATGCCTTGAGTTTCTAAGGCATAACGAGCGCCGGGTGATATATCTTTGCCAAAACCGTACCAAATACCGCCGCGGCGCTCATTCATGACGAAGGAATCAATTTCCTCATCATGCTCGTCAAATAAATGAACTATAACCTTCTTAGCATAAGGAGCCCATACAGCAAAGTGACAGCCGCAAATAACAGGAGTCGCACCTAAAGGAATATTTCGTAAATCCTGACATCTTGGCGGTAAAACTCCCATACTGAGCTCCTTAACTAATCATGATTATTTAGCCTTAATTTGACGCTTGGCAGTTTTGCGAGAAGTCTTGGCACGAGCAGCTGTTTTTCTTGCGCAGCCGGCCTTGGGCTTGGCCTGAGTCTTGGCTGAAGCTTCATTCTGAGCATTAATAGCACTCTCAGGAGCCTTCTCCTCTGCTTTGACTTCAGCTGCAGCTGAATCTACAGGCTTTGCGTCAACAGCCTCCTGCTTATTGACAGTCTTGTCTTCCTTAACACGTCTTACAAAGACTGTTGCTAACGGCGGCAAATCCAAAACGATTGAATGATATTGATTTTGCCACGAAATATTTGAAGCTACAATCTTATCTAAGCCTGTGCCATAACCGCTGCCCCAGTACTCCTTACTGTCAGAATCAAAGATTACCTCATAAGTTCCAGGTTTCGGCACGCCTAAACGGTAAGCAATATAAGGCACCGGAGTAAAATTGGAAACAGCAATAAAATCATCACCGTCCTTAGTGGTGCGCAGCATGGCAAAGATACTGTGCTCGGCATCATTTACATCAAGCCAGGTAAAGCAGGACGGATCATAATCATTCTGCCACATAGCTTTCTCGCTCTTATAAATGGCATTCAAGTCTTTGACCATCTTTTGGATGCCCTGATGCTTGCTGTATTTAAGCAGCCACCAGTCCAGCTGACCGTCATTATTCCATTCAGAGCCCTGACCGAATTCAGATCCCATAAAGTTCAGCTTCTTGCCTGGATGTGCATACTGATAACCTAAATATGCACGCAAATTGGCAGCCTGCTGCCACTCATCGCCTGGCATCTTATATAATAGCGAATGCTTGCCGTGAGTTACCTCATCATGAGAAATCGACAAGATGAAATTCTCATTATAAGCATAAATCATCGAGAAGGACATTTCGCCGTGATGATACTTGCGGAAGAAAGGATCGGTTGCCATATATTCCAGAGAATCGTGCATCCAGCCCATATTCCACTTAAAGCCAAAGCCCAAGCCGCCGGTAAAGGTCGGTCTTGAAACGCCCTTAAAGGCGGTAGATTCTTCGGCAATGGTCATCGAATTCGGGAATTTTTTATAAACTTCCTCATTAAACCACTTTAAGAAGCTTACAGCCTCATAATTGATATTGCCGCCGTCAACATTAGGGATCCATTCGCCTGCCTTACGAGAATAATCCCAATACAGCATAGAAGCTACAGCGTCCACGCGCAAGCCGTCAATATGGAAAAGATCCAGCCAAATTAAAGCAGAAGCAATTAAGAAGCGTCTTACGGTATCTCGGCCAAAGTCATAAATTAAAGAATTCCAGTCCGGATGCCAGCCGCGGCGAGGATCTTCATATTCATACAGGCAGGTACCGTCAAAGCGGGCTAAGCCAAAGGCGTCGGTCGGGAAATGTGCCGGAACCCAGTCTAAGATAACGCCTAAGCCTGCCTGGTGGAAGCTGTCAACAAAGAATTTGAAATCGTCAATGCTGCCAAAACGGCTCGTCGGAGCAAATAAGCCCGTAGGCTGATAGCCCCAGGAGCCGGAGAATGGATGCTCCATAATCGGCAAAAGCTCAACGTGGGTATAGCCCATCTCCTTACAGTAATTGACTAATTCAACTGCAAGCTCGCGATAGCTGAGGCTCTTGCCGTTGTCTTTATGCTTCCAGCTGCCTAAATGGACCTCATAAATAGAAATAGGCTGCTCTAACTTGTTGTTATACTGAGACTTGCGCCACTCATCATCATGCCAGGTATAAGTGGTATGATCTGATATGATTGAGGCAAATGACGGATACTGCTCGTGGAAAAAGCCCACAGGATCTGCCTTATGCGGCAAGCGGTTGCCGTTAGGATCCTTGATTTCATACTTATATCTCTGACCTGCCTGCAGACCTGGAACAAATAAAACCCAGTGTCCTAATAAAGAGCGGGCCATCGGATGACGGCGGCCATCCCAGAAGTTAAAATCGCCAATAACGCTTACAGAAGTTGCTGACGGAGCATAAACGGCAAACTTGGTGCCTTTAACTAAAACGCCATCGATCTCAACCTCAATTAATTGAGCGCCTAAGGTCTTATAAATGTTCTGCGGATCCTCGTTCATGGTATTTAAGCCATAATAAGCTTCATCACGGAACTGATAAGGATCAATAACCTCAATATTGCTGTTGTCATAAGCAACATTGAATTTGTAGTGGAAAGGAGCTGTGCAATCAGTCAAAGTAGATTCAAATAAGCCATCCTGATTGACGCAATTTAAATTGCAAATATGCTTTGAATCTTTTAAGGATAAAACCTCAACGCTGTGAGCTCCTGGTAACCAAGCACGCAAAATGTAGCCTTTATCCAAGGGCTGCAATCCCAAGGTTTCAAAAGGCTTGCCTACTCTTGCGTTATTTAAATCATCGATTATCATTACTTGTTTTCTCCTCTCTATTTGCGAGCCGCTGTCATCGACTTGCAAAGTTTCAAAACGTAATCGTTATTAAAAATATCTTCTAAATCTGCAGTAAGCTTTCGCTTCCAGTTAGGGTATTCTCTGTAAGTTCCAGGAACATTTACCGGTTTTTCAACACCAATCCAGTCTTCAAGCTGCGAACTGTACAGAGTGCATGACCCTCTGCACATATGCACCTGCATTCCGGTTACCAGATCCTGTGAATAAGGCACGTCTTTAGCATAAAAGCCGATATCATTGCCTATTGAGCCTAAGCCGTGCATGCTGTCTAAGATGCGCTGCTTGGAATTCTCTCTGTCAATCTTAAGCTTATCGGCCTCTTCTTGAGTGTAGACATTAAGACGCACTCCCAAGCTCAGATCATCGCCCTGCCACCAGCCCTTAATAGTTGCCATATCGTGAGTAGTCAAAGCAGACATTGCATGAGGCTGATAAAGCTTAGGATCTATAAAGCCGCCGTCATTGGCTCTCTCGCCGAAGAATAATTTATAGGAATAAGCTCCAAGCTCACTTAAAGCCACGCGCAATTCATTGGGAATAGTACCCAAATCTTCAGCAATAATTATGCATTTGTGACGCTGCGACTCTAAGGCAATAATTCCCAGCAAATCATGCATAGGCATAGCTACATAGGCGCCCTGATCTGCAGTCTGGCCCTGCTTTGTCCACCAAAAGCGATTCAATCCTGCCGCATGATCAATACGCAGTGCGCCGCAGTCTGTCATATTACGTCGATATAAATCAATAAACGGCTTATATGCCACCCGCTGCAGGGCTTTTGGCGACATAGGCGCTAATCCCCATACCTGACCTAAAGGACCTAAAGGATCCGGCGGAGCTCCGATTGAAGCGTCCTTACAGTAAAGATTGTCATGATCTGACCAAACATCGCAGCTTCCTGAGGCTACGCCTACAGCTAAATCGCGATAAGGGCCTATGATCATTTTTTCTTCAGTTGCTATCTTATAGGCAGCATGCAGCTGCTCTTTAGCTAAGAATTGCAAATAACAGTAAAAACGGATTTCCCGAGAATGCTCATTGCGCCAGTTTTCCACAAATGGCGATAAGGATGAATGATATTCCCGCGGGAAGGCCTGCCAGCCGCCGGCATCGACGCCCTTTGCATATAAGCTTGCCTGCAGAGCATCATAAGTTGCCATATCCAGCAGGCTCTGACCGCCTTCTTCGATAAATTTTAAAAATTCGCGGCCGCGGTTGGTGCGCTTATCATCTATACGCTGCTTATCAAAGATTTTTTTAATTACCTTAAGCTTTAAATCCAAAACTCCGCGGTAATCAACATATTCCCTCTGTCTTAAAGCCTTAAGCTGCTGCTGAAAAGCCTTAGAATTCACCAGCTCATAAGCCTCTTTGCATTCAGAATATTCAGGAATATCTTCTACATTTATATAAATAATATTCAGCCAATTTCTTGATGAAGGAGAATAAGGGCTTACTGAATAAGGATCCGGATTTGCCGGATATCCTGCATGCAAAGGATTTAATCCTACAAAATGACCGCCTTGACGAGCAATCTGCCTCAGTAACAGCTTAAGATCGCCAAAATCGCCTACACCCCAATTATGGCGCGAACGCAAGGCATACAGCTGCACGCTTACGCCCCAAACCTTTTTGCCGTCTAAAAATTCTTGAGCATCATAGGCTTTAAGAGGAGCCTTGATTAAAGACATGACTATTGAGTTATAGATTCCGTAGGCTGCAGTCAAGTTGAAGCTAAAACGGTGATAGCCGTAAGGCAGATCCTTATCAATAATCAGTCTTCTAATGTCATATTCCACGCCCTGTATTGTCTTATAGTCAGCAATTTCTATTTCTTCTAAAGGCAAAGTATCGGTATAGCGCTCGCCGTTTTCAGTCTCTAAGGTCCAGCATACAGTAGCATTTGCATCTAAATCAGCTCTTGTCCTTAAATAAATAAAAGGATAATCGCCGTCACGCCAAACAGTTACGTAATCGAGCATATTCTCATAAGGCTCAATCTCCTGAGCTTTTAATTTCTTTAAAAGAGCTTGCTCATCATCAATAGGATAGCCTAACAGGGATAATGCCTGAGAGCGCTTTTGTTCATCTATTACGACTGTTTTTCCGGTCACATCATAATATTCACGTGCAATCCCGCATTGATCTGCTAGCGACTGAATATCAATCATGATCTTTTCTCCTGGAAAGCTACATTGAAAATTTATATACACAAAATTATTATGCGGAATATACCTGCAACTCTACTATTCTACTTGAAATCTGTTATCAAAAACTGAGAAGCGGTAGCGTATTTGAAAGGCAATAAGGTATTTTTTTTAAAATTTTAAGAAAATACATAACAAAGAATTGCAGATATATTTTTATTAAGCGATTTAAAATAAATCTGAAAGCAAAATTGTTTGCTCAATTTAAAGAAAGCCTGATCATAAGCAGAATAAAAATAGAAGGCTTTCAGGCAAGCTCAAAATAAATGCAGCTCAATAAGCCGCCTAAGCAAATATTTTCTAGATAAAAAAATTTTTCAAAAAAAAATTTAAACAAAAAAACATATTTTATTGATAAAAAACTGCCTAACTCGGGTTAAAATTAGAACATACAAAGCCTTAGTTTTTCTTAAATAAAAAATTTAAGCTGCAAAAAGCAAAATTTCCATTAAGAAAAAAGTTTTCAAAAAGGCTCTGTATCTTGACAAAAACGTGAAACAGAGTATCTTATTCACTGTTAATTTTTTTTTTAATTGTTACACTACGGGTGACATAAACTATGACTATTAAAGTTGGTATTAATGGCTTTGGCCGTATTGGTCGTTTCGTATTCCGTGCTTCTATCTATCGTCCGGAACTTGGCATTCAGGTAGTTGGTATCAACGACCTTCTCCCGCCTGACTACATGGCTTATATGTTAAAGTATGACACCATGCACGGCCCTTTCAACGGCAGCGTTGAAGTTAAGGATGGCAATTTAGTTGTTAACGGCAACGAGATTCGTGTCACTGCAGAGCGCGATCCTGCTAACCTCAAGTGGGGCGACATCGGTGCTGACTACGTAGTTGAGTCCACTGGTTTCTTCTTAACCGATGAGTTAGCCCGTAAGCACATCCAGGCTGGTGCTAAGCGTGTTGTTATGTCTGCTCCTTCAAAGGATGCTACCCCGATGTTCGTAATGGGCGTTAACAACAACACCTATGCTGGCCAGGACATCGTTTCTAACGCTTCCTGCACCACCAACTGCTTAGCTCCTTTAGCTAAGGTTATCAATGACGAGTTCGGCATCGAGCAGGGCTTAATGACTACCGTTCACTCCACTACTGCTACTCAGCGTACTGTTGACGGCCCGTCCTTAAAGGATTGGCGTGGTGGCCGTGGTGCTGCTGGCAACATCATCCCTTCTTCTACTGGTGCTGCTAAGGCTGTAGGTAAAGTTATCCCTGCATTGAACGGTAAATTGACTGGTATGTCAATGCGTGTTCCGACTTTGGACGTATCTGTAGTTGACTTGACTGTTAACTTGGCTAAACCGGCTACTTACGCTGAAATCTGCGCTGCTATGAAGGAAGCTTCTGAAGGCGAATTGAAGGGTATTCTGGGTTACACTGAAGATGCAGTTGTTTCTTCTGACTTCTTGGGTGACACTCACACTTCTATCTTCGATGCTAAAGCTGGTATCGCTTTGACTGATACATTTGTTAAAGTGGTTTCTTGGTATGACAACGAAATCGGTTACTCTAACAAAGTATTGGATCTGATCGCTCACATGGCTTCTGTAAACTGCTAATCAGTTAATTGACCATATAGCGAAGGCCGTCCGTTTTCCGGGCGGCCTTTTTTTGTATGCTTCCGGCGGAACTGGGGTGGAGGACTGCGTACCGGTCGGTGGTACGAGGGTGTATA
Organism: uncultured Succinatimonas sp.; assembly: GCA_905201175.1. Taxonomy (GTDB): domain Bacteria; phylum Pseudomonadota; class Gammaproteobacteria; order Enterobacterales; family Succinivibrionaceae; genus Succinivibrio. The sequence goes on along the minus strand of CAJKNC010000045.1, from coordinate 774 downwards.
AGGGAATATTCTTTTCAAGTATCCGGAGAATAAGTTTCCGTAACCTCGTCGTATTTTTCAGGCAACAGGGAGTATAACTGGCTTGCCGTCGTGGTTTTATCAGTTAACGGCGCGGATTAATAAAACCACGGTGCTGAGCAATGAAATCGGGCAGTGGATGGATTTTTCTTTCTGCGGATGCTTTCTTTTTTCTGCGGGCAGGTGAGGGTATCTGCCGCCTCCGGAGAATAAATGTTTCGTCTTTATGGGACACTTTATCAGCGGTATCGGCAGGGATTCATTTATTTACAATTCTTAAACTTTTAGGGAAAATCTTGTGCTTCCGGATATAATCTGTTAATTTTGCACCCTGTATTTATCTTTATAATCTAACAATAGGAAAATCCCGGACGGGAATATTGGTTTTTTTTTGAATATGGAATTAAATAAACTGACCCCTATAGTGAATAAGCCCAATGGGTGGGCATTGATGCCTCTGGTCGTTTTCTTTTTGCTTTATTTTGTTGTCTCTCTGATTATTAATGATTTCTACAAGATTCCTATAGCAATTGCCTTTCTGATATCTTCTATCTTTGCGGTAATTACGACCAAAGGACTGTCGCTGAACGACCGTATCCTGCAGTATTCGCTGGGAGCGGCCAACAAGAATATCATGCTGATGGTCTGGATCTTTATTCTGGCGGGGGCCTTTGCGGCATCGGCCAAGGCCATGGGAGCCATTGATGCTACCGTGGGACTGGCGATGATGTGTTTGCCCAGTCAACTGCTGCTTGC
>CAJKNC010000044.1 GCA_905201175.1 uncultured Succinatimonas sp. | reverse complement strand
TAATGCATACTTGCAGCAAGCAGCTATATTTAGAAGCATAAAGAAATTAATAGATGGAATTGATATTTCAGAATACTTTTAGTGTTGTTTTATCTAAAAAGATCTTTGCCTAAAACTTCGTCCTTTAGGGCGGGGATGCAGCTGTGAGGAGAAGCGCAGTTTTTTATCCGGAATTTTCTGCTGCTCAATATTTTGACTGATAATAGCTGTAATATGTCCTAGCAATAAAAAGCAAAATAAAACTAAGCCCATAACGCACAGACTTAAAGCTTTTTATAACGGCAGGATGCTTACGCTTAGAGATGAGCATGGAGAAGGTCCCATTGAGCCTAAAGACAAGCTCATCGGCAAACTCAATAAGCTCGGCATTAAACTGCCTGCATACGGCTTTATGTTTTGAGCTTCCTGATGACTTTTGCAGTGAAAAGTTTTTTGCGGTATTTAGCTGCAAGTACCAAAAGAATAAGCTGATTATAAGAGCAGGGATGTGATACTGAGCATTAGTTTTTCATGAACGTTTTTAGCAGTATAAAAAAGTCTATGAAAATTAACGCTGCTTATAAGAGAAAAGCTGACATCAGAAATGATTTTTACATCAGACCTCAAAGCTTCAGGCAAAAAACGCGAGATGGTAGTGATTGAGGACTTGAAGATAAAAAGCATAAGCAAGTTGGCACCAGGGACGATAGGTAAGTCCTGTTAAGGCAAAAAAGGGATTAAATCGCTCCAGCTTATATAGGCAAAGACAATCGCCAGGAGCAGTTAAAGTGCGGATATGAGGCACATGCCGCATAAATTAAGAAGGGCATGACCCGGATGGCCCGTCAAGCGAGCCTTGATGAAGGTCGGTAACCCACTTAAGCTTGACGGCGGTATTGCTGTTTAGCAGCAGGAATTCTCGGCTTTTAGGCCGGAAAGGACGTCAAAGAGAAAAGTATCTTTTGACAGCAGCTTTGATTTTTACAAAATTATCTTAAATAAATTATGATGATTTTATGGAAATATTTATTCAATAATTTTTTTATTGTGTTAAATTAACTAAAATTAGATTGTATGCAATAAATATAATATTATTTATTAATAATTTTTTTTCTTTTAGCAGTTATACAATTATTAGTTTATAAAAATAATACCTTATGGGGAGTTTTTTTAATGGACTTGAGAGTACTGCGCTATTTCCTTAAAGTTGTAGAAGAGGAAAGCATTTCAAAAGCTGCGGAGGTTTTGCATTTATCTCAGCCTACGCTATCTCGACAACTTATGGATCTTGAAGAGGAACTGCACGTCAAGCTCTTTGTAAGAGGCAACCGCAAACACCGTATCAGTCTTACAGATAAAGGCAGGATATTGCATCGGAGAGCAAATGAGCTTGTAAGCTTAGCTTCGATTGCAGTAAATGAGATTAATAGCGATGCAAGCAGTATATCCGGATGCATAAGCATTGGGGTAACAGAAACTCCTAATCTTAAGTTTATAGCCGAACTTATGGCGGCATTCCGCGCTAAGTATCCTCATGTGACTTTTGAATTACATTCCGCTTCTTATAATGAAGTTAAAGGCTTTTTGGATAAAGGCATTTTAGATTTCGGAATATTTTTAGATTCTTATGATCTGCTGTATTTTGAAAACGTAAAATTACCTCAAAGCGATAATTTAGGCTTAATTGTCAGAAAAGATCATGCCCTGTTTAAGAAAGGCTATGCCGATCATAAAGATATTTATCATTATCCCTTGGTTATGCATAAGGAATATATGGTAAGTAAAACTATTAAAGGATTGACGGATGTTAATTTTGAAAATTTAAATGTAGTTGCTACGTTTAATCAAAGCAGCTCTGCAGCAGCTTGTGTTGAGGCTGGTCTGGGAATTGCCTTAGGTATTGACGGTGTCTGCAATTTAGAGGATAAGGATTTGGCTTTTATTCCTTTTAAGCCAGAGGTAAGGCATAATTTAAGTGTTGCCTGGAAATCAGTCTTAGCTCGTTCACAGGCATCAGAACTTTTCATCAAGGAGCTGATTAAGTTCTGTAATAGCTGATTATATTTAAAATATAAAATAGCGTTAAAGCTAGACATTTATAGCTTTAACGCTATTTTTTAATAAGTTAAAGATTTAGGATATTTAATTAGCGCTTGGGCTAGCTTTAAATCATTAGCATTGTTTTCATCAATTATCTGAGCTAAGGCTTCAATTTCTTGTCTATAGCTGTCAGCCTGCTGCTTTAAATAGCTCTTTGACAGCTCAATATAATGCTGATATTCAGCATCTATAAGTTCAGAGCGAAAATTATCGCCTCTGCACAATAGGATCCAATTTTTAAAAAAGTCTGAAGCTTGAGGAATAGGGGCTAGATTAAATCCGCTTTTTGACAAGGTGTGAAAAAGCTTGAGATCGTATTTATTGAGTCTTGTGAAAAACTTTTTTTCAAGATCAAAGGCTTTTTTTACATAAAGATCTTTTTGATGCTCATAAGCTGCTGAAATAGATAGTAAAACTTTATTTAAATCAAAATTCAAATTTTGCTGTCTTTTATCTGTAAGCACTGTATATGGAGCTATCAAAGGTCTGTCACAAAGGTCAATTTCATCTATGAAGCAATCATTATCAGCATATATGATAGCTTGAAGCTTAAATCCTGCAAGATTTAAAGGCAAAATCAGATTTAAAGAGCCAGAGCGGTCGACTAAGATTTGCGGCTTTTGGATAAGGATTGCTTTTTTAAGATATTTTTTCTGCTCGGCAAAGTTTTTTGCCATGAAGCTGAAGAGCTTAGGCGATACCTCTAAAGCTTTTTGACTTAGAAATATTAAAGCATTTATTTTAGATGTAAGCTTATGTCTGTCGATGTTTTCCTTAAAGCCTAAATTTTTTGCTGTATCTAATAAACCCTGCCGAATCTTAAAATTAGCATTATCGAAAATATTTATGGCATGCAGCAGAGTGCAGAGATCTAAAACTGCAGCATTATCTAGATAGAAAGGCTCTTCTTTACAAAGTCTTAATCTTATAGGCAAAAAAGTCTTTAATGGACGTGCTGACCAGACAATGCTTAAATCATGCGTGCAGACAAGTTCTCTGCAGATATCATAAAATTTTGATTCCAGGAGAGCTTTTTGACATAAAAAAGGATTTAATGCATTTAAAAAGCAGTATCTTGGATGAGGAAGAATACGTTCTGGGAGCTGGCAATAAAGTGACTGTAAATCAGCATTAGCGTTAAGATTTACAGCACTTTGATAATTTAAAGCCCCAAGACGTCCATTAAGACCAAAAGGAGTTATTTCTTGGGGAAGCAGAAATAAAGATCTAAGCATTATTTAAATTGACGCTGATCTTCATTATAGGTAAAGCCGCATTTGGCTAATACCTGCATCAGTTTTTCTTTAGAGATTTCCTCAGAAGAACATAAGTCATCTAAAGACGAGTATTGATCGCGCAGACGCATATTTACTGCTGATAATAGGATATAAGGATCCATATTTTCAAAGTTTGCAAGCGATGCCATGCATTACTCCTTAGAAATACTGATTTTAAGCTTAGAGCGCATCTTTTTTACTTTGTCTAAGGCGCTTTCAACATTTTCATCACGGCACAGGCAGACAGCCATGCGTCTTTCACCATGAATTTCAGGCTTGCCGAATATGCGGATTTGTGATGAAGGACTTACTGATAAGGCGGTATCTAAGCCATCATAGGTGATGCGATTGCCGTCTCCATTAGGTAAAACTGCTGCTGATGCGGAAGGTCCGATAAAGGTAATCTTGCCGATAGGGAGACCTAAGAGAGCACGAACGTGTAAGGCAAACTCAGATTGATCCTGAGAGATCATGGTAACCATGCCTGTGTCATGCGGACGAGGAGACAGCTCCGAGAAAATTACCTTATTGCCGGCAATAAATAGCTCCACGCCGAATATGCCATAACCTCCTAAGCCTCTGACTACAGATGAGGCGATGCGCTTGCATTCTAATAAAAGCTCATCATTAAGAGCTTCAGGCTGCCATGATTCATGATAATCACCGTTTACCTGATGATGGCCGATTGGATTGCAAAAATGGATACCGTCAACAGCACTTACAGTGAGGAGGGTAATTTCGCGATCAAATTTTACAAAGCCTTCTACAATAACGCGTTCTTTGCCGCCGCGGCCATTTTCACAAGCAAGCTTAAAGCTAGATTCTATATCTTCAGTACTTTTTAATAAGCTTTGACCTTTTCCTGATGAGCTCATAACCGGCTTCATAATGCAAGGGAAGCCGACTTTTTCAATGTTTTTCTTGATCTCTTCGACAGAAGAGGCAAAGAAATAAGCTGAGGTCGGAAGATTAAGCTCTTCTGCAGCTAGAGTACGGATGGCCTCACGATTCATGGTTACATTGGCTGCATGAGCTGATGGAACAACATTAAAGCCTTCTTGTTCTAATTTTTCTAAAACTTCAGTTGCAATAGCTTCAATTTCAGGAATGATATAGTCAGGATTGACCTGGCGGATAAGCTTTTCCAGGGCAATAGGATCACGCATATCAATTACAGCGTGTTGTTGAGCAACGCTCATTGCCGGAGCATTTGCATAACGATCACAAGCTACGATATTAATTCCATAACGGATAAGCTCAATGGCGACCTCTTTGCCAAGCTCACCTGAACCTAAGAGCATGGCAGTGGTTCCCTGCTTTATATAATCGGTGGTAATTGCAGTTGATGCAGACATAATAATTCCTCGATTAAGTATAAGTCTTTAATATTATACATTCTTTTTTTTAAGCTAAAGCAAAAACAATAACTCTTTAATCGTATATTGTGTTCTCTGGAAGGTTTTATTGAAAGAAGTCAATATTTTGATTTTTATTGAAAAATTTTTTTTGTATAGATATTTATTCTTCACGCAGTTTTAGTGCAGGTGCTAAAATATGAGAATAATTTTTTAGTCAGTTGTAGTGTTGATATTAGTCTGTTTTGCTTAAGGAGCTTTTATGCGAATTTTAGCCGATGCTGCTTTACCTAATGCTAAAGAGGTTTTCTCTCAATACGGCGAGGTAGTTACAAAAGCAGGCCGTCAGATTGTAGGTGATGATTTAGCAGGAATTGATGCGTTAATTATTCGCTCTGTTACTAAGGTAAATGAACAGCTACTAGCTAAAGCAGATAAATTGCGTTTTATTGGTACTGCCACTGCAGGTACAGATCATATTGATATTAATTTTTTAAACAAGCGAGGCATACTTTTTGACAATGCGCCAGGCTCAAATTGCGAGAGTGTTGGTGATTATGTACTTTCGGTATTATTAGTTTTAGCTCAAAAATATGGCATTGATTTTAAAGGTAAGAGCATAGGAGTGATCGGCTGCGGACATACAGGCTCACAGGTATGTCAAAAAGCTCAGGCTTTAGGCTTAAAAGTTGTAAAAAATGATCCGCCGCGTTTTAGGGCAGGAGATCAAAGCTGCAATGCCAGTTTTGATGAGGCTATATCTTGTGATTTTGTCAGCTTTCATGTTCCTTTGCAAAAAGAAGGCGCTGATAAGACTTATCATATGCTAGATAAAAGCCGCTTAGCCTCTTTAAAGGCAGGAACTTTTGTTATCAATGCCTCAAGAGGGGCAGTGATAGATAATCAAGCGTTATATGATATTTTGTCTTCAGGAGCTGATTTAAAGGTATGGTGTGATGTTTTTGAAGGTGAGCCTGAAATTTCTGTTAAGGAGCTTTTGCCATATTTGCAGGGTGCTACAGCGCATATTGCAGGATATTCTTATGAATCTAAGCGTCGTGCCAGCGTAATGTTAGCTCATTCTTTAGCAAGATCTTTAAAGCTGGAGGATCCTATGCCTTATAAAATGCCGGCAGCTGAATTATCTGCATTGGAGATCGGCAAAATCAATTCCTTAGATCTGAACTTAATTTCCCGTTTAGTCTTCAGCGTATATGATGTGCGTTCGGATGCCTATTTATTTAAAAATAGTTTTGTCGATGGCAGAAGTTTTGATAAATTAAGAGTTAATTATCGTGAAAGGCGAGAGCTGAGCTCTCTCTTATTAAGAAATGTTCCTAAAGAGCATATTAATCTTTTTAAAGATTTGGGATTTAGCGTAGATAATGCTTAATATGCATATAATAAAATATGCATAAAAATGCTGTTATATCAGAGAGCATTTTATCCTGGGATTAAAGAGCTGAATTAGCTGACTGAGACTGCAATTATAAAATAATAAAAAACCTCGCATAAAGCGAGGTTTTGCATATTAATAACGAACGGATTCTATTTTCAGGCTGTTTTCTAGCTTGCGGCGTTTGCGCTGAGACCAGGCATTTTTTAGAGCAATTAATAAGGCTAAAACAAAAAAGCCTCCAGGAGGAAGGATACCGATAAGCATATGATAATCATCTGATAAAATGTGGCATTCGAGGCTTTCACCAAAATTTCCCAAAAATTTGGAAGCACCAGCAAACCAGGTGCCGCTGCCGATAATTTCGCGAATAGATCCTAAAGCAAATAGGACTAAGCCAAAGCCTAAGCCGGATCCTGCTGCATCAAAAAAAGCTCTTATAGGATCATTGCGTCCGGCAAAAGCTTCTGCACGTCCCATGATTACGCAATTAGTTACAATTAAGGATAGATAAATGCCTAAACTATCGTAAAGCTCTGGAAAATAAGCCTCTACATAAAAACGGACCACTGTTACTAAAGTAGCTATAAGCACCACATAAAGGGGAATTCTCACTTCGCGGAAGATGCATTTACGCAAAATAGAAATTACCACTGAGGAGAAGATTACTACTAATAACGTGGCTATAGCCAAACCTAAGGCATTGATTGCTGATGAAGTAACTGCAAGCAATGGACATAAGCCTAAAAGCTGACATAATCCAGGATTATTTGACCACAGTCCTTTAAAGAAAATAGTAATTAGACCTTCTTTTGTTTTTTTTATTGCAGAGGAGCTAATGCCTTCTACAGTTTTTAAATCGTTCCTGCTCATAATTTTATAAGTGTAAAACACTAATCCTCAATATTAATTGCTGCAGATTTTGAGTTTGACAATATCTGTTTTATTTAAGACTTTTAACGCATCAGAAGTAGCTAAAACTATAGCTCTTGAGGTTACTGTTGAGCCTGTAATATAGTCAAAATCTCCGCCAAATTTTTTGACGTCCCAAGTACTGTTTTCAAGATTTTTGCCGTTTAGCATATCTAAAAAATTACCATGAGCGCGATCAACTTTATCTCCAAGACCTGGAGTCTCTAAAGAGAATTGAATATCAGTTCGGTATACATTTTTATTCTTATCAAAACCAGAAATTAATATTAATGGATTGGAATAACCTCTAGAGGTGGCATAAGTCATGATATAGCCTAAAGTTTCATCTTTTTTATTTGCAGTATACAGGCGCATATTTTGACCTATGAGCTTGTCGGAAATAATATAGCATTTAAATTCGATATCAGTCCTTGTAGCATCATAAGGCAAAAGACTTTCAAACTTTTGCGATATCTTTTGATTTTGAATACTGGCAATAGTATCTTTAGTGCTGTCTTTAGCATATAAAACTAAGATAATGCATATAGTTCCAATACAGGCTAATGTGAGTCCGCTTAACAGAGCTCTAATAAATTTATTTGGAGATTTTTTTTCCATTTTATAGACTTCTTTTGCGATAGTTGTAACCATATGCACGGCGGTGAGTCAAAACATCGATAAGCGGTGCAGCAGCATTTGAAAGTAAAACTGCAAAAGCTACGGAATCACTGTAAGACCCAAAAGCGCGAATCAGTACAATTAAAAAGGCACATAAAATTGCAAAGACAATGCGTCCTCTAGCTGTACCTGCATTAGTTACAGGATCAGTGATTATATAGAATGCACCTATCATAGTGCCTCCTAATAAAATCTGCTCATCAAGGGCTAATACTAAATCAGGGAACAGCCACTGTCCTAAAAGGACAAAACAAGAAAGGGCGACAAAGAAACTTACAACCATGCGTAAGAATATGATTTTAAAAGCTAAAAGAATCAAGCCGCCTAAAACATAGGATAAAGATAAATATAAATAACCTGATTCATTGCCGTTTATATAATTAATTTGAGGGTTTTCTTTCAATTGTCCTGATTTGCGTGCTGTCTTAGAGCTTTCAAGCCAAGTAGCTCCAGAGGTGCTGTCAACGCTAGCGCCAGAGGTGACGTCAACCTTCTTGTCAGATGCTTTAGCTGAGGTATTTTCAGAGTGCTTGTCAGTAATAGCGTTTGAAGCAGTATCAACATTTTCTGATGCTTTTTTTGCTGCGCTATCAGTATTATTCAAAGGTCTGCCGGCATCAACGGAAGTTTTCTCCGCAATATTTTCTGATATTTTATCGGTATGATGATTTAGCTTTGAAATATCATCTTGAATTTTTATAGGGCTTTCATTATTAAAGATTACCTCATAGGTTTCACCTAAAGAAGCTATAGTATAGGCTTTAGGAGCTGGAGCTATATGGGTGTTGAAAACGAAAGCAGGAGCAGATATTAGCAGGAATATGAAACCAGCCATAGCCGGGTTAAATATATTCATGCCTAAGCCGCCGAAGCATTCTTTTACAATTAGTATTGCAAAAGCGGTAACAATAATCGTTAAGAAAAATGGCAGAAGCGGCGGCAGAGTTAAGGCTAATATAATAGCTGTAACTAAATATGAAAGATCGCCTATAGATTTATATAAACTTCTATGACGCAGAAAGCCTACAAGAAGCTGACATAAAAAAGCAGTTACGGCAGAGATTAAAAATTGCCATAACAAGCCAGTACCAAAAAAGTAAATTGATACTAAGACCGCAGGAAGTAATGACAATAAAGTAATTGCCATTATTTTTGGAGTACTTAAAGGTGAATGTAAATGCGGTGCCGGAGCTGTAGCTAAATTATTTTTAACCATTTATTTTTTCTATTAATGTTCAGTTTTAGAAATTTTATTGCGTAAAGCCTCAGGTATATTGTTTTTGCCGTCAATATTCTTAGGCTTATTTATATATGACTCTTGGCTGTTTTGCTCTTTGCCTACGATGCTCAAATTTTCAGCATGCTCACTTGGAGCTTTATAAGGCTTAACAATCTGAGTTACAAGAGGATTATCATTGCACATTAATTGTTTTGGCATAGAGCTTAAAGACTGCTCGTTAGCTTTATTATTTTTAAGTGCAGTAATTGCGGTAACATCAGGACTTTGATCGGCATCGGAGACTTTATGCTTATTATTTGTCTGAGCTTTTTCTTTAAGCATCTGCTCTTTTAGAGCCTGGCGTCTTGCTAAAGCAGCTTTGCGTAAGGCGTCTGGATCATTTAATTTATCAGCAGCTGCGCTTGAGTTTGAATTATTTTGAGCTGCCTTGATTCTAGCCAGCGCAGCAGCCTTTTTGGCTTCGCGAGCTAGGCGTTCTTTTTCTACACGCTCATCATGTACAGCCATACGCTCGCGTGCCCGCTGATTGCGTTTTTCAACGTCTGCAAGATGCTTTTCTACAGCCTTTTCATATCTAAATTGTGCTGTAAGAGCGATATGGCTTGGGCATACATATGAGCAGCAGCCGCATTCAGTACAGTCAGAAATACCGCATTTCTGTGCAGCTGCAAGGTTGCCGGCTTTTGATTGCTGATACATTTGATATGGTACTAGACGAGAAGGACATACTCTAGCACAACGGCCGCAGCGCAAACAATTCAATGTTTCTTTAGCAAACGGAAGTTCTTTGCGAGAAGGGGCTATAACGCAGCCGATGCTCTTAGTAATCGGTATATCGATATTTTTTACTGTAAAGCCCATCATAGGACCGCCTAAAATGATCCTTTGATGTAATTCCTGAGTGAACCCGCAGGTATTTAACAAGAAACGAACAGAAGTACCTAAACGTACGTAAAGGTTTTTAGGCTGCTTTAATCGTTCTCCTGTAACAGTAACTACTCGCTCAGTTAAAGGTTTGCCGTCAATAACGGCTTCTTTACAGGCTAAAACCGTACCGACATTGTCAACTACAATACCGCAGTTTGAGGTATGCTCGTTATAAGGAATTTCAATTCCGGTTAAGATTTTTATTAAATTGCGAGCGGCTCCGGACGGATAGATTACAGGCAAGGATCTTACTGCAGCAATTCCTTCAGCAGCTTTACTCATAGCTTCAATTGCCTGAGGCTTATTATTCTCAATGGCAATAATTGTGAGTTTGGGCTTTAAGATATACTGTATTATTTTTATGCCTTCAATAATTTCTGATGCTCGTTCCTGCATGATGCGATCATCGCAGGTAATGGTCGGCTCACATTCACAGCCATTGACGATAAATAGCTTACAGCCGCTTTCGCAGTCATCTCGTCCAGAGCGTAATTTGCTGGCAGTCTGGAATTGAGCGCCGCCTAAGCCTTCAATTCCGTATTGTCTTATTCTTTCTAAAAGTTCGTCTGAACTATGATTTTCGTAGTCAGGCCAAGGGTTTTTATCATATTCAATATCAAGGCCATCAGGCTTAATTGTAATGCATGTACCATAGAAACCAGACGGATGTGGCAAGACTTCAGGAGCTATGGAACTAATGGTTCCTGAAGTTGAAGCATGCAGCGGAACTAAACGCTGACCCTCAGGTATAGTTAAGGGCTGTCCTTTTTTTACGTAATCGCCAACGTTGACAATTATTTTGCCATTGCGGCCAAGGTGTCTGTCTACAGGTAAAGTGATAATAGTAGGGACAGCTGTTCTTTCAATTGCTAATGAAGAGGTAGTCTTATTTTCATTAGGTTTAATCCCGCCGAAAAACCTCCAAATACGGGCATTTTTTATTTTTTCAAATTGTGTTTTGGCACTCATTATTTAGCTCCATTGCCAATTTTGGTAGCTTCAATTTTCCAATCATAGTGACTTAGATTGTGTTCAAGTCTTATAAGTTCGATACATTTTTCTGGGCATACTTTAATACAGTCGCCGCAGCCTATGCATTCATCCTCATCTATATGATGAGGCTGCTTTATTTTTCCGTTAATACAATCAAGTCGGCAGACGCGTACGCAGCGGCTGCATCCGGTACATTTGTCCTGATGAATAAAAGCTACTTGTCTAGGTAAAAATAGCTCATCTTCATAATTATCTTTATCGTCTAGACTTTGGCCTGTAATTGTTGCAAGCTGCACAGCAACTTCGGGGCCAGCAGGTTTGCACAATGAAGCTTTAGCTTCTCCTTTAGATAAGGCTTCAGCATAGGCATGACAGCCAGGATAGCCGCATTGTCCGCAGTTTATATTAGGAAGAAGCTTTTCAATGCGCTTATCTGCGCTGCTGCTTTTGGCATCTGTAAAGTTAGACAGCAAAGACAGCAGTATGCCTGCTAGCAAAAGTATAATAGCTGTCGCAATTATAAAAGCATAAATTGTGCTCATGCGGCACTCCCTGCAAAGCCAGTAAAGCCCATAAAGGCCATAGACATCAAACCAGCTGTTATTAAAGCAATTGCAGTATTTTTTAAAGGTGCAGGCACATCTGCAATAGCTAAGCGCTCGCGAATTGCCGCAAAGATAATTAATACTAAGGTAAAGCCGCATCCTGCGCCGGCGGCAAAAACGATTGATTCAATCAGGCTGTGCTCAAGCGATTTATTTAACAGGACTAAGCCTAAGACAATGCAATTGGTAGTTATTAGCGGCAAATAGATGCCTAATGAGTTATAAAGCTCAAATGAGATAAAGCGTATGATAATTTCTACTAATTGCACGACTACGGCGATAATTGCGATATCCAGGATTAAATCTAAAGCTTGCAGCCCATAAGGATATAAAAGATAATTATTAACCAGATAACAGCATATAGAGGTTAATACCAGAACAAAAGTCGTAGCCAGGCCCATTCCTGAGGCTGCTTGCAGACGATTTGAAACTCCTAAAAAAGGACAAAGTCCTAAAAAGCGAACTAATACAAAGTTATTGACAATAGCCGCACTAAAAAACAAAATTAAAAGGTGAACCATTTATAAATTCCACAAAAACATTTGGTTTTATAAGAATGACTTATGATATCTCAAACTCCGGTACAAGGGTATCAATCTCTGCTCTAAGTGAAAAAGATCGTCATAAAATGCTTAAAATTTTGCATGATCATAATCCTTCCCCTAAACCGGCCTTAAAATTTAACAACCCATTTGAACTTCTATGCGCGGTAGTTTTATCGGCGCAGACAACAGATGTGGCTGTAAATCAGGTTACAGAAAAATTATTTAAATTAGCGCCTGATGCTCTTTCCATGTCTAAATTGTCAGTTGATGAAATAGCCTCTGTTATCAAAAGGCTTGGATTGTGGGCTAATAAATCCAAGCATCTTAAAGCCTTAGCTTCAGTTTTAGTTGCAGAGCATAATGGACAAGTGCCTCAAACTTTTGAGGAATTGATAAAGCTTCCTGGAGTTGGAGCAAAAACTGCAAATGTAGTTTTGAATGTAGCTTTTAATATTCCTGTAATAGCTGTAGATACGCATATTTTTCGAGTATGCAATCGTACAGGATTATGTTTTGGCAAAAATGCTCTTTCTGTACAGAAGCTTTTGCCTGATCTTATTGATGATGAGTTTAAACTTCCTGCGCATCATTTATTGCTTCTGCATGGGAGGCATGTCTGTACGGCAAGAAAGCCTCATTGCGATGAGTGCATTATAAAAGACTTATGCATATCTTATAAGCAAATCTAAGGCGTGAGGCTTTACACAATATTTTGTTGACGTTCTCCCCTCCCTAAAGGAAGGGGATTTAGCTGCTGGCCTTTTTAGATAAATCAGGCACTATTAATTAAATATCGCCTGATATTATTACAAATAAGATCTTGATTTA
>CAJKNC010000043.1 GCA_905201175.1 uncultured Succinatimonas sp. | reverse complement strand
AATTCTGTTAGTATGACCTAGAAACTTAAGTGATCAATTTCTGGGGCCATACTACATGCGGGCGCTCTTTTTAGAGTTTAAGCTTTAAGGCTTTGAGTATTTGAGCCTGGCACTCTTGAGTGCCTGTGAATAGGTAGGCATGCATGCCGCGGGATTTGGCTGTTTCGATATTATGAATATTATCATCCATATATAAGCATTCCTCAGGGTTAAGATGATAACGCTCAAACAAGGTTAAGAAAATGCCTTTTTCTGGTTTTATCATTTTTTCTTCGCCGGATACTACAATTCCCTCAAAATCTTGAAGGAATTTATAATGCTCAAATGCATAAGGGAAAGTTTCAGCTGACCAGTTAGTTAATCCGTAAATTACATAACGGCCGCTTTTTTTTACAGCATCAAATATTTGCTTGCCGCAGGGTATTTCTCCTTTGAGCATGGAATACCAGCCGCTTTTATATTTTAAAATAGCATCCTTGTATTCAGGATATTGCGCGGCTAATTCTGCGGTACATTCATCAAAAGTACGTCCGCGATCCATTTGTGCGTTCCACTCTGAAGTGGCGATATTAGCCAAAAAATATTCCATTTTTTGATCATCGTTAAAATAATCTTTATAAAAATGACGCGGATTCCAGTCGATAAGTACACCGCCTAAATCGAAAACCACATTTTTTATCGCCACTTTGAACTCCTGTTAGCTGATTGTTTTTACAATAACTTAATATTAGATCAAACAGTTGTTTGTTAAAACAAAAAAATTGTAATTCAAAAATAATTTTCAGCATTTGCGTTTTGGGTATAAGGCATAAAAATACGCTCTTATACAAATATTGCTTTGTTTGTGCGCCGGTAATTGCTACAATAGTAGCAAACAGGCGGAACTTATTATTTTTCTAAGTACCGTTTCCTTCATTGCAGGAAGATTAAGAAATGTTTAAAAAATTTGTATCTGCGGCAGCTGTTTGCGCATGTGCCGTTGCTTTTATGAGCTCTGCTTCAGCACAGCAAGTTTTGCGTGTTGGAACGGAAGCTACCTTTGCTCCGTTTGAGTTTGTGCAGAATGGCTCAGATGAACCCATAGGCTATGATATGGACATCATCAGAGCAATCGGCGAAGCTGAAGGCTATAAGATAGAGATTGTTAACATGCCTTTTGACGGCTTGATTCCGGCCTTATTAACCTCTCAGATTGATGTTGCTATTGCAGGTATCACTATTACTGAAGAGCGCGCTAAGAAGGTAAGCTTCTCTGATCCTTATTATAATTCCGGCCTCTCTGCCATTATTTTAGCCGGCAATGCTGATAAATATAAAAAGATCGATGATCTGAAGTCTTCTCGTATCTGCGTGCAGATCGGTACCACCGGTGCATCTGCAGCTCAGGAGATCTCTGGTAAAGTTGGTGCATTTAACACAGTACCTGAAGCTTTCATGGAGCTTAAGGCTAAAGGCTGTGAAGCTGTAATAAATGATCGTCCGGTAAATTTATATTTTCTAACGCAGATGAAATCTGACGATTATGTTGAAATTCCGGAGATTTTAGATGGCGCTCAATACGGTATAGCCGTAGGTAAGAATAATACTGAGGTTTTAAATGCCGTTAATAGCGGTCTTAAGAAGATCCGAGACAATGGGACCTTCACTGAGATCCATAAAAAGTGGTTTAAAGTTGCAGAATAGCTCTGCAGCATAGCAAATCAGGACATGCACTAGAGTGCGTGTCCTTGTTTTTTCTTAGTTATAGAATAAAGCTCTTATGCCGTTTCCTTTTGATTTAGAATTGATTTGGACATCATTGCCTTTTTTAGGCGTTGGTGCTCTGGTTACTATTGAAATTTCTGCCGTAGCTGTAGCCTGCGGTGTTCTTATTGGCTTATTCGTCGGCATCGCCGAGTTATCAAATTACAAGTGGCTGCGTATTCCGGCTAAAGTTTATGTCGACTTTATCCGCGGTACTCCGTTATTAGTACAGATATTTATTATTTATTTTGCTTTACCTACGGTTTTAGGCATGCGTATTGAGCCTTTCGTGGCAGCTGTTACGGCATGTTCTATTAACTCTGGTGCTTATGTAGCAGAGATTTTCCGTGCTGGTATTCAATCTATTGATAAGGGGCAGATGGAAGCTGGCCGTTCTTTAGGCATGACCTGGAATCAGACAATGATTTATGTCATCATTCCTCAAGCTTTCCGCCGCATTATTCCTCAGTTAGGTAATGAGTTTATTGCCATGCTCAAGGATTCGTCCTTAGTTTCAGTAATCGGTTTTGAAGAGCTGACTCGTAAAGGACAGCTGATTATTGCATCAACCTATGGTTCTTTAGAGATTTGGACTGCAGTAGCGATTATTTACCTTATCATGACCTTATCTATCAGCAGAATAGTGTCAATGCTCGAAAAGAAGTTTAACCCTAAGCGCAAGGCCTAAGATATATGCATATGATTGAACTTAAAAACCTGCACAAAAGCTACGGTAATAATGAGATCATTAAGGGGGTTGATTTAACCGTAGATAAGAGTGAGGTGGTTGTAATTATTGGTCCTTCAGGATCTGGTAAGAGTACCTTACTGCGTTGTGTAAATTATCTGGAGGTCCCTACTTCAGGCACCATTTCTATTGATGGTGAAACTATCACCCGCAAATCTAATATCAATGATATTCGCGCGGAAGTTGGAATGGTCTTTCAGCATTTTAATCTTTTCCCGCACATGACTGTAGGTCAGAATATTACCTTAGCTCCGATCAATGTTCGTCATCAGAGCAAAGAAGAAGCGCAAAAGATTGCTAAGGATTTATTAGCCCGCATTGGCTTGTCTGAGAAAATTAATGCATATCCAGATGAGCTTTCCGGCGGACAGCAGCAGCGTGTAGCTATTGCCAGGGCTTTGGCTATGAATCCTAAGGTAATGCTGTTTGATGAGCCTACATCAGCTTTAGATCCTGAAATGGTAAATGAAGTTTTAGATGTAATGAAGTCATTAGCTGAAAGCGGCATGACCATGATGGTAGTCACCCATGAGATGGGCTTTGCAAAGCAGGTAGCTGACAGAGTGCTCTTTGTTGATCAGGGGATTATTTTAGAACAGGGCTCTCCTGAGGAGATCTTTGAGCATCCTAAGCAGAAGCGTACTCAGGACTTTTTAGCTAAGATTCTTTAATCAAGCCTCATTTTTAAGTTTTTTAAGCTTGTTTTCTTAAAGGAAAGCAAGCTTTTTTTATTTTTAATAATCATATATGCGGAAAATTTCGTTATCAGCAAGCAGGAATTTTTATAAATAGATTATGACGGAATATTTTTTTTTGACTATAATCACAATATTTTTAAAATAGGGAGCTGTATATGCAAGAGTCCCAGTTTGACAGGCCTAATCCTCATTTAAGTAGATCTCTATTTTCCATAAGCTGGCCTATATTTATAGATTTAACCATGCACTTTGCCACTTTGATGATTAATATGGCAATGGTAGGCATGGTTTCAGTTCAATCTGTAGCAGAGCTGACAGTCGGCAATCAGGTTTTTGATTTAGGCCTGATTTTATTCAACTTCATCAATATCGGAGTTTGTGTCAGCTGTGCTCAAGCCTTAGGCAATGGTAATCGCAGCATGTCAAGGCGCATTATTCATATGGCTTTAGGCTTGAACATAGTTTGGGGTACGATAATTTCTTTGTCGGTTTTTTTTGCTTCCGACTTGATTGTGTCAATGATGCAGGTACCGCAGGAGATCGCCTCAAGCTCCAGAAATTATCTGATGATTATTTCCTTAAGCTTTTTGCCTGAGGCTTTGTGCCTGTGCTGTGCACAGATTTTAAGAGCTCATGCCTGTACTCGTGATTCTATGTATATGGCTGTTGTTATCAATATTATCACTATTATAGGCAATGCCGTTTTTCTGTTTGGCTTATGCGGTGCTCCTGTTTTAGGCGTAGAAGGAGTAGCTATAAGTACGGTAATAGGCAGAAGTCTGGTCGTCCTGCCTTTTATATATCTTATTATAAAACGCACAAAAGTCAGGATTATTCCAAGATTTATGTTTGTTATCAAAAAGAAGATCCTCTATCACATTTTAAATATCGGACTTCCTGGTGCAGGAGAGAACTTATCTTGGCATAGTCAATATATGTTCATGACGGCAGTGATCGCATCTTTAGGATCTTTGCCATTAGCTACGCACGGCATTTACTTTCAGATGTGCATGCTGCTGATGATATTTTCCGCTTCAATAGGCATGGGTACGGAAATCTTGGTGGCTCATTATGCAGGAGCGATGAAGCTTGACTTAGCTTATAAGCAGCTTATGCATTCAGTAAAGCTTGGCATGATCACCACAGCCGTATTAGCTGCAACCATTCCTTTATTTTCCGGAAAACTAATTATTGGCTTATTTACGGACAGTAAAGAAGTTTTGGCTATGGCGACGCCTTTATTTATGCTTTCGGTATTTATGGAGCCTGGCCGTATTTTAAACGTCATCATCATAAATTCGCTGCGGGCCGTAGGCGATACTAAATTTCCAGTGGTAATGGCTGTTTTATCGATGTGGTGCATAAGCGTGCCTTTAGGCAGCTTTTTAGCATTACATATGGGGTTAGGCTTATTAGGCGTGTGGATTGGTTTTTGCACCGATGAATGGATCCGCGGAATTTCAATGTTTATTCGCTGGAAGTCTAAAGCCTGGGTAAAATCAGCTAAACGCAATTATCGAGTTAATTTTAAGCGTAAGACTCCCGTTAAGCGTGCATCAGTTTAGATTGAAAATTTGTTTTTTTAAGATTTGCTGCATTGTGGTATAGTTGTCTTACTTTTATTTATTTAAATAGGTGATACTAATGTTCTTTGAGCGTATAGAATCTGCCCCTGCAGATCCAATTTTAGGCCTTACTGATGCCTTTAAAAAAGATCCTAATCCTGAAAAGATCAACCTTGGTGTCGGTGTTTATCAAAATGAGGAAGGGCAGACTGCCATTTTAAATTGCGTTAAGGCTGCAGAGAAGACTTTATTAGAAAATGAAGTTTCTAAATCCTATCTGCCTATTACCGGCTTGCCTGAATATGGCCGCTTAGCTCGTGAGCTTATTTTTGGTGCTGGCTCAGAGCTGGTTGATGGCGGACGTGCTGTAAGCTGTCATTGCCCTGGCGGTACCGGTGCTTTACGTATTGGTGCAGACTTTATTGTGCAGCAGAATGTAGCTCAGACTATTTGGATTTCAGATCCTACCTGGGCTAACCATTATCAGATTGCTAAGGCTGCCGGCCTTAAGTTTGAGCGTTATCCTTATTACGACAGAGCTAATCACAGCTTAGCTTTTGATCGCATGCTGGAGACTCTCTCTCAGGCTCATGAGGGCGATGTAGTTTTACTGCATGCTTGCTGCCATAATCCTACCGGTATCGATCCTACCCCGGAACAGTGGGAGACCTTAGCCTGCTTCTTGGCCGAAAAGAAATTGCTGCCGTTTATTGATTTTGCTTATCAAGGCTTTGGCAACGGCATTGAGGAAGATGCTTTTGGCGTACGCACCATTGCAAATCATTGCTCTGAGATGTTAATTGCCAGCTCTTTCTCCAAAAACTTCGGCTTGTATAACGAGCGCGTCGGCGTATTGACTATCGTCAGCGCCAACAGTGCAACTGCTGCAAATGTTTTATCTCAGATGAAGATTGCTGTCCGCACGGCAATTTCCAATCCTCCGGCTCATGGCGAGAAGATTGTTACTACCATTCTTTCCAACCCAGAATTACGTAAAATGTGGGAAGATGAGTTATGCCAGATGCGCAGCCGTATCCATGAGATGAGAAGCTTATTATCAGCTAAGCTTAAGGAAGCCGGTGCAGGTGATTATGACTTTATCAATTCTCAGTATGGCATGTTCTCTTTCTCTGGTTTAGATAAAGAACAGGTTGAAGCTTTAAGAAAAGATTTCGGTATTTATATTGTAGGTTCTGGCCGTATTTGCGTTGCCGGCATCAACCATAAGAACATCGATCGTTTAGCTGAGGCTATTGCTAAGGTTAGCAAGTAATCAGCTTTAATTATTCAGTTTAAATAAAAAAGCCTGTGAGGTCTGCTTCACAGGCTTTTATTTTTGCAGAAATTAAGAAAACCTGAATTTTTCAGCGGAGGTTTTAAAAATCCTGAGGCTGATTTTCAAATTCATTGATGATTAATTCCTTAAGGCTCTGTACTTGTACGGAAGATCCCAGCCCTTTAGTTCCAGCTGTTGCAGTTCCGGCAGCTACTGCTGTCATGGCAGCGCTTTTTATGTCGCGGGTAGTAATATAATCCGCGACGAAGCCTGAAATCATGGAATCTCCGGCGCCAATTCTGTCAATTATGCAGGAGCTAGGCGCCTTAATGTGCAGGGGCTCGCTGTTTTTGCTGACAAATACTGCGCCGCGAGAGCCTAGGGAAACTAAAATATTGCAGGCTCCTGCCTTAAGAATATCTCTGGCAGCTTCGATAATTTCCTCTGGATTATCCGGAGCACAGCCTGTATAGGAACGCAGATCTCTTAAATTGGCTTTAAATAAGAATGGATTATGCGGCAGCGCATCACGCCATAGTTCAGGAGGGCAATCCATTATTACTGAAACTTCTTTATTTTTTACCTGCTCAATGCAGCGCTTATACATATCCTGAGGCATAGAAGGGGGAATAATTCCTGAGAGAATTAAAAAATCACCGCTTTTAAGATCGTTTATACGCCTGATTAGATAATTTGCGTCGAGATCGGAGACTACCGGTCCTAAGCCATTGATTCGGGTATATTCTCCATCCTGATCTTTAAAGCGCAGATTTATCCTTGTACGGCCTTTTCTTACCCGTATAAATCCAGTTTTGATTCCCGCTTCAGCTGTAAGGCGCATCAGCTCATCGCCGGAAAATCCTGCCACAAAGCCTAAAGCTGTTGAGTCAAAGCCTAAGTTTTTCAGCATGATGGAGATATTTATGCCTCGGCCGCCGGGCCTAATTTCCTCGCTATCAGCTCTGTAGGTTCCGCCGCTTTCTAAAGTATCAGGCAAGGTCATGAGTAAATCGAGAGAGGGGCTGGCAGTTAGGGTATAGATCATTCTTTCTCCTTGCTAAAAACAGTTTTTAACTATTAGGTATAAATAGAATTTGTTTTTTATTTAGACTGATTGCATAAAATAAAGTTCTCAGATCTTTGCTGCATAGATGTAGGCGGAGATTTATCTTAAATATGATATTTATGCTGTAGCCTTTAATTAAGATGCTGAAATTTCAGTATAGGCATAAATTTTGATTATCAATGATTTATTGCATAATTTTTACTTGCGCCTGTCGTTTAGATCCAAGACAATCAATTTTATTCCTCAAAAACATTTAAATTATAGTTATATAATTTAGAGAGTTTAAGTTATTTTGCATTTTTAAAATGCAAGATAAAAAAAATGTTTTAAATTTTAGTTTTTTGTTTTATTTTCTTTAACTCTATTCTATTGTGGAATACAGTATAGTGTAACCTTTGAAAAGGCTTAGCATTTATTTTTTAATTTAGTTTAAATTTTAACAGGAGTCGGCACTTAGTTTTTTAGTACCGAAATTTTTTAATGAACTATTCAACAGATTGTCTTATTATCGGTAGCGGAGCTGCAGGTTTAACTTTAGCCTTAGGAATTGCTGATAAAGCTAAGGTCATAGTAATTTCTAAAGAGGATGCTTGTGCAGGATCTACTAATTATGCGCAAGGCGGTATTGCCGGTGTATACAATCTTAAGGATGATGACGATTCTCTAAAATCTCATATTCGCGATACTTGTATTGCAGGTGCTGGACTATGTGATGAAAACACTGTTGAGTTTGTAGCTCGTAATGCTCACGATTCTATTCAGTGGCTAATTGATATAGGGGTTCCTTTTGATATGAAAGAGGAAACCCAGGAGGAAGGTCAGTCTCCTTATCATCTGCATCGCGAAGGCGGTCATTCTCACAGAAGAATTTTTCATGCAGAAGATCACACCGGCCGCTCTATTCAGGAAACCCTTATTGCTCGGGCTAAAGAGCACCCTAATATTACAATCTTAGAAAATAGAAATGCTATTGATTTGATTACAACCACAAAGCTAGGCTTAGCTGGTAACCGCGTCCTGGGTGCTTATGTCTTAAATGTAGAATCAGGTCATGTTGAGACTGTTCGTGCTAAATTCGTAGCTTTATGTACTGGAGGCGCATCAAAGGTTTATCAATATACCTGCAATCCGGAGGTTAGCTCAGGTGACGGCATAGCTATGGCCTGGCGCGCAGGCTGCCGTGTAGCTAATATGGAATTTAATCAGTTCCACCCAACTACTCTTTATTGCGATGCAGACAGAAATTTTTTATTAACTGAAGCTTTGCGCGGAGAGGGGGCTCAGCTTAAGCGTCCGGACGGCACCAGATTCATGCAAAATTATGATGAGCGCTTGGAATTAGCCCCGCGTGATATTGTAGCCCGTGCTATCGATCATGAAATGAAGCGTTTGGGTGCGCCGTGCATGTACCTGGATATCAGCTTTAAGAGTCCGGAATTTTTGAAAAAGCATTTCCCGACTATTTATGAGCGCTGCTTGAAAGTGGGCATTGATATCACTAAACAGCCGATACCTATTGTCCCTGCAGCTCATTTTACCTGCGGCGGAGTAATGGTTGACAAGAAGGCAAGAACCGATATTACCGGTCTATATGCTATCGGCGAGTGCGCGTATACCGGTCTGCACGGAGCTAATCGTTTGGCATCTAATTCTTTGTTAGAGTGCGTGGTCTATGGCAAAGCTGCGGCTACTGATATTCTAAAGCGTTTGGATGATGACGAATGTGAGGATTTTGCAATTCCTGATTGGGATGAAAGCTTGGTGGATAACTCAGATGAAGAAGTTATCATTACCCATAACTGGCATGAGCTGCGTCTTACCATGTGGGATTATGTCGGCATTGTACGCACAAATAAGCGTCTTGAGCGAGCTTTGCATAGAATTGAGCTTCTTAAAAAAGAAGTCGCTGAATATTATGCTAATTTCAAAGTTTCACGTAATTTATTAGAATTGCGAAATCTTTTAGTTGTGGCTGAAATTATTGTTAAATCAGCTCAAGCGCGTCATGAATCACGTGGTTTGCATTATAATTTAGATTATCCGCAGACAAATGATGTAGCAGTTCCGACTATTTTGCGAAATAGTCAGGTGCTGTAAACAGAAGGATCCCTTAAGATCAAACTTGCATTAGGAAATGACCATGAAATTTGATTCCAGAAAACTTAAATATACAGGAGCTGTTTTAGTTGGCGTATATGCTGTCTATTTATTAGCTGTAGGTCTTATAAGCTCACCATCAGCAGAGCTTTATAATCCACAGCCCCTAGATGAGCAGGCGACGGATCATGATAAAGCCGTAGTTATGGCTACTGCTTGTACAAAGGCTTTAGATGATGAGCTGAATTCATTTTTTGGTTGGTTACCTAATGATTTAATGTTTGTACCTTCTATTTTGGACAATACTACCTCTTTCCAAAGAGGCGTGATTTATGCAACTCGTCCTGCTTCAGATATTATTGCCAAAACAGTAGCTCGTTTTGGCAGTAATGACACTATCGATCCTAGATTAGCTGATGCAACCTCGCGCTTTTTTACCTATAGTGAAAAAGTATGGGGTTTTTGGTTTATCTATGATGCAGAAGGCAAATATAAGAACGGAATTAGAAATTGGCTTTCTTGGGCTGAGAGCATTGGCACTGCAGCTAAGAATGCCGGCATTTATAATGTAAAATCAGATGATGTTTATTTGATTTTAAAATACTGCGATAGCATGTGCGACTATGCTTTAGGCATTTTAAATAATGAGAATATGAGTCATTTTGATTCTGACGATAATATTTATTATGTAAAGGGCATTGCTGCGGTAATAACCAATGTTATTCGCGGTCTCATTACAATTGATAATTCTGTTATAGAGCGCGGCGGACAGGAAAATGTTGAGGAGTGCTTAAAGCGCTTGGAGTATATAAGCGAATTTAACCCTCTTTATGTTGTTGCCGGAGGCAATGTCGTCGGCGATGCAATGCTTCCAAATCATGTTGCAGCTATTGCCAGACATTTTGATGTAGCAAATAATCGTATTGAAGATATTATGGAAGCAATGTCCAAATAATGGAAAAGCTCTTGCGGTGGTTCGAAAGCTTAGTTCCACCGTTTCCTAAAGAAGATAATGGACCTCCCCCTCAAGGTCTTGTAAAGTTCATCTGCTTTTACACTCACGGTTTATGGAAGTTTTTATTAGCCATTGGCTTATTAAATTCTACTATAGCTGTGGGTGAAGCTCTTTTTTTTGTATGTTTAGGCCGTCTTGTAGATTGGACTACGGTCTCTTCGCGTTATGAATTTATGCAGCATTATGGTTCGCAGCTGGCTATGATGCTGACGATTGCCGGAGTGATCCTTCCTTTAGCGTCGATTTTTCATTCTTTGCTTTTGCATCAAAGCGTATCTTCAAATTACACTATGCAGATTCGCTGGCAGGTACACCGTTATCTGTTAAATCAGTCGTTGTCCTTTTTTAGTGATGAATTTGCCGGACGAGTGGCAAATAAGGTTATGCAGACAGCCCTGGCAGTGAGAACTGCTGTTTTAAAGCTTATCGATGTGGCGATTCATTTGATTGTTTATATAGCAACCATGCTTTGGATGCTGTCTAATGCAAATTTATGGCTGTGTCTTCCTTTGAGCATATGGCTTATATTGTATAGCTGTGCGTTATTTTTCTTTATACCGCGCTTACGTATGGCAGCTGCGCTGCAAGCAGATACGCGGTCTGATATGGTAGGACGCATTGTCGATAGCTATGCAAATATTTCAACCGTCAAGCTTTTTGGCGGCAATGGCAGGGAAGCATTTTATGCCCAGCAGGCTATGGGCAATTTTATCGGCACTGAATACAAAGCATTAAGGATCCTAACCTTATTTGATGTCAGCGTGCAGCTGATGAATTACACTCTTTTAATATCTTTGATTATGACATCCCTGTGGCTGTGGGCCTCATACCTGATTACGCCAGGAGTTATTGCTATAGCTGTAGCCATCTCCATCCGCATGATCAATATGTCACGCTGGATTATGTGGGAGGTAGGCGCTATTTATGAAAATATCGGTACGGTATATGACGGAATGCAGACTATTTCTAAGCCTTTGGGCGTAAAAGATCCAGAAGTTCCTAAAGAGCTTAAAGGCTTCAATAAGGAAATTGAATTTAGAAACTTATATTTTGCTTATGACAATAAAGCACAGAATGTAATTTCTAATTTTAATTTAAAAATAAAGAAAGGCGAGCGCATAGGTATTGTTGGACCATCTGGGGCCGGTAAATCTACTTTAGTAAGCTTATTATTACGTTTTTATGATCCGACTTCAGGGGCAATTTTAATCGATGGGGTGGATTTAAGGGATATTCGGCAAGATGAATTGCATGAGCTCTTTGCGATGGTATCTCAAGATCCTAGCCTTATGCATCGAACTATTGGAGAAAACATTATTTATGGCTGTGATAATGTGCAAAAAGAGGATTTGGAGCAGGCTGCAAGACTTACAGATTCTTTAGGCTTTATTGAAAATCTTTCTGATTATAGAGGCGGCAGCGGTTTTGACACTATGGTAGGCGAGCGCGGGGTAAAGCTTTCAGGAGGACAGCGTCAGAGAATAGCTTTAGCTAGGGTTTTAATAAGATCTGCGCCGATTTTAATTTTAGATGAGGCTACTTCGGCTTTAGATTCGCAGTCAGAAAAAATTATTGAGCAAAATTTAAGAAATGTAATGCAGAATCGAACGGTGATTGCTATTGCACATCGCTTATCTACGCTAGCGCTTATGGATAGGATTGTGGTTATTGACGGCGGCCGTTTAGCTGAAGAAGGAACGCATAAGGAGCTTTTAGCAAAGCAAGGCCTGTATTACCGCCTGTGGACTCTGCAGACAGGCGGTTTTTTGGGAGATTAGGCAAAATTAATCTTTTCAGGATCGAGTCCGCTCCAGCCTAGATTATTGCCGACATTATCTAAAAGTTCCAAGTCGGCCTTGTCTAGACTAATCTTATAAGCATCTAAATTGCTCTGCATGCGTTCTTTGTGGTTAGATTTAACTAAAGGCAGCACATGATGAGCAAAACAGAAGCTGATGCAGATATTTGCAGCAGTTGTATTATATTTTTGTGCTAGCTTAGTGATGATTTCAGCATTTATAAGTGCGCCTCGTCCAAGAGGGCTCCAGGCTTCAACTACTATGCCGTTATCCTGAGAAAGCTTTAAAACATCTTTCTGCATATAGCCGGGATGAAATTCAATCTGATTTACCATAGGCGGAATTTCACTGTCAAGCAGGGGCTTGAGATGTTCGCAGGTAAAATTAGAAACGCCGATGGCTTTTACTTTGCCGTCCTTATATAGGCGCTCTAAAGCCTGCCATGAAGATTTATTTAATTCTTTGTAGTTAGGGTATTTTGCTAAGACTGCAGGCCAGTGAATAAGGTAGAGATCCACATAATCGACCCCTAGTTTTTTTAATGAAGCATCAAAAGCTTTTAAAGTCTTGTCATAGCCTCTCTCGGTATTCCAGACTTTTGTAGTAAGGAACAGATCTTCCCTTTTAATTCCTGACTCTTTAATTCCAATACCAACAAATTCTTCGTTATTATAAGCATGGGCTGTATCTATGTGCTTATAGCCCAGCTCAATTGCTTCTTTTACATGATGGATGCAGTCATCTTTATCAGTAATTTTGAAGGTTCCGTAACCAATAGAAGGGATTTTTTTTCCGTTTTTTAAGGTGTAATAGTTTTCCATAAATAACTCCATAAGAACAGATTTAATAATTTTTAATGTAAATATT
>CAJKNC010000042.1 GCA_905201175.1 uncultured Succinatimonas sp. | reverse complement strand
ATAAATTTATGATTTATATATAAATCATAAAAAATTAAATTGCTAAAATATCTATCAATTGAAAACTTTGTGCGAAATTTTTAAATTGATTGTATTTTTGAAGGCATATTTCTTTTCAGAATTCTGCTTTTTTCTTTGATTTTTTCATATCCCTTATGCAGTCCGCTGTCGATCTTACTTGAAATAAATTCTGATGATTCTTCATCTAATCCGGCGATTACGGAAGCTACTTTCAGCGCAGTTTTTAAGTCCTTATTCCCATTTTTTATAGTATTAGCTACGCAATTGGCCTTATTTATAGTATCAGCAATAGTTATAGCGGTTTTTGCCACTTTTATCGCAGCTAAAGCACCTGTGCTTAGAGAGAGGGCATTTATGCCTAAGGAGGCTGCTTTGGCAGCGGCCTTAGACTTGCCTTTAGCTTTAGAGAGATAGATGCAGGCATCTGCGGCAATAACGGCAGCTGACGAGATAGCGGCAACTGTATTTTTTACCTGGGAGCTCTGGTATTTTCCGCTTATGCACCAATTGACAAAGTGCTCACAGTTGTAATTTATCAGATTATATTTGTCCTCTCCTACGCAAAGCAGAGCCCGTTTGCAGCTTTCTTGCCTGTCAAAAGCTCTGTCTTTATGAACAACGACTTCTATATCATGCCCCTGTGAGAATTCTTCTAAGGATACAATATTAGTGCCATTGCGTGTATTTTCTACTACATAGCCATCACCGATATATATACCGTGATGAGTGTAGCCGAAACGGGGACTTTTTAAATGATCTCCTAAAACATACAGCATAGAAAATACCTTTTAAATAAGTAAGTTAAAGCTAAGGCTTAAATGCCTGTAAAAGTCTTTTTTAGGCTATAATAAATCAGTTTTTTTTATTTTTCATGAGATTGCTATGACTGTACTGATCGTTCTGCCGATTTTAACCCTGCTTATGTTTGAATTAGGTCTGAATCTTAATTTAAATGATTTTGCCCTTTTATACAAACGTCCTCAGGCTATGTTAGTAGGATTGTGCGGACAGCTTGTATTATTGCCTCTGGTAGCCTTAGTTTTAGCTTACAGCTGCAATTTGCCTGAGGTTTTGCTTTTAGGCTTAGTTTTAATTGCCTTATGCCCGGGCGGAAGCTCTTCAAATATCTTTACCTTGCTTGCAAAGGGCGATGTCGCACTTTCTATAGCAATGACTACAGTAAGTACCGTGATCACCATGTTTACCCTGCCTTTAATTTTAAAGGCGGTAATGAATTTCAGCGGCCTGAGCTTTACTGAATTTGATATTCCTATCGGCAAGCTTTTAGTGCAAAATTTGGTTTTGATGTTATTGCCTATAAGCTTAGGCCTGCTGCTGAGACGTTTTGCTCCTAATAAAGCTTTTAAAATTAATTCTGTCTTAGCTAAGATAGCATTTCCCTGTTTAGTGCTGTTAGCTTCAATTTTCTTTATTGAGCATTATAGCGATATCGTCGCTTATTTTAACGATCTTGCTTTTGCAGTTATTGCGTTAATTTTGATAGCGGTGACTTTATCTTCACTCCTGTCGCGTATATTTAAATTATCCTCAAAGGTAAGACGCACGATTGTAATTGAGGTGGGCATGCAGAATGCAGCTCAGGCTATTGCCTTAGCCTCAAGTCCTTTTGTTTTTAATAATCCAGCCATGGCAATGCCGGCTATTGTTTACGCTTTGTTTATGAATGTTATCCTGCTTATCTATATCAAATTTATAAAAAAGCCTGAACAGGAGAACGATATTCAAGCTTTAGCCTAAATTTTAGTGAGGATGCTTTTATAAGAATATTTTATTAAAGACTATAATATCTTAAATAAGATATCAATCGTGATTTCTGCTCGCGATCTAAAGAGCTCACAAGAATAATAAAAGGATTAGTTATGGCCAATTATCTCGTTACAGGTGCAAGTTCTGGTATAGGCAGGGCAGTTGTAGGAGAGCTGGTAAAGCATCAGCATTGTGTTTTTGCTATGACCCGTGACGCTCATCATGCTGCTGATATTGTAGCTCGTTATGGTGAGAATAATGTTATAACTGTTGTAGAAGATCTGCAGAATATCTCATCTTTAGAGAAAACCATGCGCCCCTTAATCAGGAAATATGGAAATTTTGCTGGTTTAGCTCATTGCGGCGGCATTGTTCGCTTTGAAAGCATTCGCAAATTAAGCTATGAACGTAATCTGGAAATGATGCAGATCCATTATTTTTCTTTAGTTGAGCTTTTGCGCATTTTGACTTTTAAAAAAGAGCGCAATCAGATTTTTTCTGCTGTAGCAGTAACCTCAGCTGCAGCAGTACGCTCAATGCCAGATATGGTAGCCTATAGTGCCGCAAAGGCTGCAGTTGAAGGCTTTGTACGCTCATCAAGCCAAGAGCTTGTGGAAAATAATATCTATATCAATGCATTGCGTCCTGGATTTGTCGATACTCCTATGCTTGAGGTTGCTAAATTTGCGCATGATGATTTTGATAACTGGCTAAAACAGCAGCAGCCTTTAGGCACAATTCCCTCTGAGGCAGTAGCTTCTGAGGTCGTTCATCTTCTTTTACGTGATAATCCTTATGTGGTCGGCACTATTGTCGATGTTAATGGCGGCATGCCTGTTTACTGATGGGAAGCTTGTGATAATTATAGGTATTGATCCTGGCTCAAGAGTTACAGGCTATGGAATTATTAAAAGCATCAGCGGCAAGCCTCTGTACTTAGGGTCAGGCTGTATTCGTACGGGAGATGCTCCTATAGCAGAAAAGCTGCGCACCATTTATATGGGAGTCTCTACCTTAGTTGAGCAATTTAAGCCAGATGTTATGGCGATTGAAGAGACTTTTTTATCTAAAAATGTACAGTCAACGGTAAAGCTTTCAGAAGCGCGGGCAAGCGCAATGGTTGCAGGCGCAAATCTTGGCTTAAAAGTATTCGAATATACTCCCATGCAGATAAAGCAATCCGTAGTGGGATATGGTGCGGCACAAAAGCATCAAGTGCAGTATATGGTAAAGGTTATCCTGCATTTAGACGGCAGTCCTCAAGCTGATGCAGCAGATGCCTTAGCTTGTGCAATTTGTCATGCTTTTACTTATCGAGTTACAAGTGCCATGGGAGAATATGTTGCAAATAGTTCTTCTGTGCGCGGACGTCTGCGGCGTCATCTATAAAAGGAATTGGTATGATAGGAAGTTTACGCGGTACGCTTTTGCAGGTTGATGGCGTAACGGCTTTAATTGAAGTTAATGGTATAGGCTATGAAGTAGAAATGCCCATTACATCTTTATCCCATTTTCAGAAAAATACCGAAATTTTTGTTTATATTCAGCAAATTGTGCGCGAAGATGCTCATTTGCTGTACGGCTTTCATGATTTTTCTTCTAGAGCATTATTCAGAGAACTTATAAAGGTATCTGGCGTGGGACCTAAAATGGCCTTAGCAGTATTATCGACTTTTGACGTTCAGTCTTTTATTGCGACTATTCTGCAAGGCCGCAGTACGGCGCTGCAGCAGATTCCGGGCGTAGGGAAAAAAACAGCTGAGCGCTTAGTTGTGGAATTATCTGATCGCTTAAGCAAATTTACTTTGAAATGCATGCCTGCTCCTGAAGGGACAATAGTGCCTCAGGCTCAGAATGCGGTTAATTTTGATGAAGCCGTCAATGCTATGATAGCCTTAGGCTATAAAGAAAATGAAAGCTTAAGATATGTCAAAGCAGCAATAGAAAATAATCCGAATGCACAAACGGATGAGCTGATTGTAGCTGCTTTAGCTTTGATCTCAAAAGGAAAATCATAAAAAATGGCAAATGCAAAAGATTTGGGCATTGTAGCTGACAGTCTCAAAGTCAATGAGGATATTCGAGCTGAGAAGACCTTAGATGAAATTGAAGCTGAGGACAACCGCTCTTTTGAAGATAGAGCGTTAAGGCCGCAAAGATTATGCGACTATATTGGACAGACAGAGGTCAAGGAGCAATTATCTATTGCGCTTAAGGCTGCTAAAAAACGCGGAGAGGCTATGGATCATGTTTTGATCTTCGGACCTCCAGGCTTAGGCAAGACTACTTTATCTAATATTATTGCAAATGAATTAGCTGTGGGAATTTCTCAAACCTCAGGGCCGGCCTTAGAGAAAAAAGGCGACGTGGCTGCGCTTTTGACTAATTTACAAAAGCGCAATGTCATTTTTATTGATGAGATTCATCGTCTTTCTCCTGTAATTGAAGAATTTCTTTATCCTGCTATGGAAGACTACAGCGTTGACATCATGACAGGCGAAGGACCTTCAGCGCGTTCGATAAAAATTAATTTAAATCCCTTTACTTTAGTGGGAGCTACAACCCGCGCAGGTACTTTAACCTCGCCGCTGAGAGCTCGTTTCGGCATTATTCTGCAGCTTAAATTTTATACGCCGCAGGAGCTTGAAATTATTGTTAATGTCAGTGCCAAAAAGCTTGGAGTTAATATAGATCCTGAAGGAGCTTTAGAAATTGCCAGAAGATCGCGCGGTACGCCGCGTATTGCCAACCGGCTTTTAAGGCGCGTACGCGATTATGCTGAGGTAAAGGGCTCAGGGCATATCTCTTTGGAGATAGCTAAGGCTGCATTAGAAATGCTGCGGATTGATGATGACGGCTTTGATGATATAGATAGAGAATATTTGCGCACTATTATTTACGATTTTAATGGCGGTCCGGTTGGCATCGAGAGTTTAGCTGCATCTTTAGGAAACGATCGCGATACTTTAGAAAATGTTGTCGAGCCCTATATTATTCAGCAAGGCTTTATTCAGCGCTCCCGTATGGGAAGAGTCGCCACAGCTAAAGCCTATGCAAAATTTAAACTTGATTTTCCTAAAGGGGCATAATTATGTGTCAGAAATTTTCATTTAATTGCCGGGTTTATTTTGAAGATACCGATGCCGGCGGCATTGTTTATTATGCTAATTATTTAAAGTTCTGCGAAAGAGCGCGCACAGAATGGCTCTTGCAAAGCGGCTTAAGTCAGCAGGCTCTTTTAGATAAAAAATGCGGTTTTGTGATCCGCAGTATTTCCGGCCGTTATTTAAAGTCGGCACGCCTTGAAGATTTTTTAAAAATTACTGTGATCCCGTTAAAAGTTGGCGCATGTGGTTTAAAAATTTTTCAACAGATATATAATCAACGTCTGGAATTGCTTTTTGAATTTGAATGTAGCTTAGCCTATATAGATTTTACGTCAGCGCGACCTATACCTATGCCTGCCGAGGCACGAAACTATATAAAAAGCTTCATAAAAGCATAGGCAGAAGCTTTAGGAGTAAATATTTAAATGGAAAACGGGACTTTATCCATTACAGCTCTTGTTTTAAATGCCAGTTTTCTTGTACAGGTAGTGATGTTTTTCTTACTGTCATTATCTGTTATATCCTGGACTATCATTATTCAGCGTACCAATCTTTACAAAAATAGTCGTAAAAATGCCGATGAATTTGAAGATAAATTTTGGTCAGGAATTGATTTAAACAAGCTTTATCAAGACTGTATGCAGCGTCAGCAGTCTTTGCAGGGACTGGAGGTTATTTATACTGCCGGCTTTAAGGAATTTGTGCGCCTGGTTAATTCAGGTCCTGCCGATCAGGAAGTTGTTATGGATGGTACCTATAGACAGATGAAGGTCGCACAATCTCGCGAGATGGAGAATTTAGAGGGACATTTGGCAACATTGGCTACTATTGGCTCAATTAGTCCTTATATAGGTCTTTTTGGTACAGTTTGGGGAATTATGCATGCTTTCGTAGCTTTAGCTGCTGTTAAAAATGCTACCTTGTCCATGGTAGCCCCGCCGATTGCCGAGGCTTTGATTGCCACTGCTATGGGTTTGTTTGCAGCTATTCCTGCGGTAATGTTCTATAACCGTTTTGCTTCAAGGGTTGAAGCTTTAGAAAATCGTTACATTAATTTTATGGATGAATTTGCGACGATTTTGAATAGACGTTTAGTTACCGTGCGTTCGCAGCAAAAGCGCAGTACAGAGGAACATACCGAACAGTATCAGCCGCGTCCTGCTCATCAGTACCAGGAGCAATATGCGCAAAATCAGCAGTATCAGCATTTTCAGCGCAGCAATACTGATTTTACGCAGGCTCAGCAGTTTCATCGTCATCAAGAGAGCAATCGCCAAGCACAGAATTTTGCTTCCCAGAATTACAGTGAATTAAATCGCTCCTTTGATCCGCGTCAGCGGCGTCCAGATCCATTTTTAAAGCCTCAGGCTCAGGTAAATTCAGGCTTTAAGCAGGAGTAATCATGCAGGCTCTAAGAAGAAAGCATTCTCGGCCTGTAGCTGAGATTAATGTTGTCCCTTATATCGACGTCATGCTGGTATTATTGGTGATCTTTATTGCTACAGCCCCAGTGGTTATGCAAGGCGTGACAGTTGATCTTCCTCAAGCAGAGGCTGAGACTATGAATGAAGATCAAAAGACTCCGATTATAGCCACGGTTGATAAGGCAGGGCAGTATTTTGTAAGTATTGATAGTACTTCAGAGAAAATGGATAATCTTGATGCGGTAACTGCGTATGTATCCTCAGAATTAGCTAAGGATCCGACTAGGCCTGTTGTTGTGCAGGGGGATGCTCAGGTTTCCTATGATTCAGTTATTAAACTTATGAATGCTCTGAAGTTAGGCGGAGTTAAAAGCGTCGGCCTAGTTACAGAACCTCTTGGAGATTAGTTAAGGTGAAGATCGGTACTGGTACCGCCTTTGGCATAGCAATCTTTATTCATTTGGCCCTGATTGTGGTTTTAGTGGTCAATGTTTCATTAGACAAGCCTGAGCGCCCGAATGATAATCGTAACAATATCATGCATGCGACCATGATTACTCCGGCAGCTTTAGGCAATCCTAATGGTAAAGCTCAAGGGCATAAAACTCAGAAACCGCAAAGCGTTAAAAATTCAGAGCCTAAATCATCAGAAAAAGCTCAAGAGGAATTGCAGGAACGCTTAGAAAAGCAGCAAAAAGCCGAAGCTGAACGCAAAGAGGCAGTTGCTTTGAAGAAAAAGCAGGAGGCTGAGCGCTTAGAAGCAGAACGCAAGGCCGCTGAACAAAAGCGTATTGAAGCGCAAAAGAAAGCTGAAGCAGAAAAAAAAGCTTTAGCCTTAAAGAAAGCTCAGGAACAAAAAAAGCTTGAAGAGCAAAAGAAATTAGAAGCTAAGAAGAAGGCAGAAGCTGAGGCTAAGAAGAAGGCGGAAGCTGAGGCTAAGAAGAAGGCGGAAGCTGAAGCTAAGAAGAAGGCGGAGGCTGAGGCTAAGAAGAAGGCGGAGGCTGAAGCTAAGAGAAAGGCTGAAATAGCAGCTCAGCAGAAAGCTGACTCTTTAGAGGACGATATCTTAGGTACGGCTGATGGCGATCCTGTAAATGGAAAGGGATTGGGATCAGGGCCTAATGGAGCTGGAGGTTATGGAGCTAAGGTTCAGGGAATGATTGAGCAAAATTGGCTTATCGATCCTTCCATGAATGGTAAAACTGTCAAAGTATCAATAAGCGTTGATAGCAATGGGATGATTTCCGGAGAACAATGTCAAGGCGATAAAAAAGTATGCAAATCAGCTTTGGATACCTTAAATCGCATAGGTATGCTGCCAAAACCTCCGGCAGATTGTCCTGAATGTGGAAATATTGTAATTTCAATGACACCTAAACTTTGATATAGCTATAATAGTTAAAATTTTGTCTTAAGGAGTTAAGTTAATGTTCAAAAAACTTTTGGCAATGGTGTTGTTAATCATCGGTTGTAGCCAGGTTCAGGCAGCATTGCAAATTGAGATCACAGGCGGTATCAACGCCGGTCACAAAATTGCAGTAGCTCCTTTTAATCAGCCGTCAGGGCTTAATACTGATGTCGCTGCTGTGGTATCGGCTGATCTGATGCGTTCAGGAAAATTCAGTCCAATTCCCGCATCCTCAATCCCACAGGGAAGTGTTGTTAACGGCAGCGTGAATGTGGATGTAGCAGCTGCCTGCGGAGCAGAAATCATTATTTTTGGCAATGTTACTCCTAAAGCTAATAAATATAGTGTGGAGTTCCAAGTTGTGGGCCTTCAAGGCGGCAATAAAGGCAAAGTTTTAGCTCATTATCGCGGAGATGCTCCGGAAAGCTTGCTGCGTCAAGCCTCGCACAGAATTTCTGATCGTGTTTATGAATTATATACAGGAACTCCCGGAGCTTTCCGTACCCGCATTGCTTATGTAGTATTTAAGTCAGGACAGAAATTTCCGTATCAGCTAATGACTGCTGATTATGACGGCTATAATGAGACCCCAATCTTAAAATCAACTCAGCCGATTATGACCCCAAGCTGGTCTCCTGATGGAACCCGCTTAGCTTATGTTAGCTTTGAGGGACGTACTCCTGCAATTTTTGTCCAGAATATTAATTCTAAAAAGCGTACTAAATTGGCTTCTTATCCAGGCATGAATAGCTCTCCTAGCTGGTCTCCTGATGGCTCTAAGATTGCGATGGCTTTATCTAAGGATGGACAGCCAGATATTTACTATTACGACTTGGCGCAAGGCTCTTTAGTAAGAGTAACTGCTAATGCAGCTATTGATACTGAGCCTACATGGTCATCAGATAGCAAGGCTCTATATTTTACCTCTGAGCGCGGCGGCAAGGCTCAGATTTATAAGTTCGACTTTGCTTCAAGACAGACCTCGCGCGTAACCTATCAGGGTGCACGAAATCTATCAGCTCGTTCAATTCCAGGCTCTAATTCATTGATCGTTATTACCCAGGTTAATGGATATCGTGTAGCTCGTGTTGATGCAGATGGCAGCATTTATATGCTTACCACCTCATCATTAGATGAATCCCCAAGCGTTGCCCCTAATGGAAGTATGGTAATATACTCAACTGTATATCAAGGCCGTAAGGGTCTGGCCATCGTTTCAGCAGACGGCAGATTTAAGGCAAACTTACCCTCAAGTTCAGGCGAGGTTAGCTCTCCTGCCTGGGGACCTTTACTTGCAAAATAAATTTATAGGAAAATAAAATGTTTAAGAATTATTTCTTTGCAATGATCTGTGGCGTGTTGATGACCACTTTAACCGCTTGTTCTACTGATGGATATGATTCTTCATCTTCATTAGTAAATGATGGTGATGGCTATCAAATTGCAGAAGGTCTTGATAGCGACGGTGCTGTAACTGTTGGTGATCCTAATGCCAATAATGGTTCTTATTTCAATGGACCGGCAGAGCTTAAAGATAAAAATACTATTTATTTTGGCTATGATTCTGAAAATATTCAGGATCAATACTTATCTATAATGCAGGCTCACGCTCAGTATTTGCGTAATAATCCGAATGCTCGGGTTATTATTGAAGGCCATACTGATGAGCGCGGTACCCCTGAGTACAATATTGCTTTAGGAGAGCGTCGTGCCCGCAGCGTTGCTCGTTATATGCAGAATTTAGGCGTTGATGTAAATCAGCTGTCCATTGTCAGCTATGGTGAAGAGAAACCAGCTGATCCAGGCCACAATGAGGCTGCCTGGTCTCATAACCGCCGTGCTGTATTAAATTACTAATTCATTTTTATACCTCTCAAAGCCCCTGTTTAAACAGGGGCTTTTTTGTATACAATGTCAGTATAAATATGCAGATAGGAGATTTTATATGTTAAAAAAGCTTGTATCAGGCATGCTTTTAGCTATAGGAGTTATCAGTACTCAAGTTTATGCTGATGATGCGGAGAGTCAGGCTTTACAGCGGGCCCTTTTGAATATGCAAAATCAGATACAGTCTATGCAGATGGATTTGGCTTCAGCTAATGGACAAATTGAGGAATTAAATTATGAGCTGCAAAAAGTAAAAGCTGAAAATGCTGATTTGAAAAAGCAGATAGCAGAGAATCAGAACAAAGCTGAGGCAAATAATGCCGCTGCTGCTAACAGCAATACAGGTAACACAGGCAATGATAAGACAGCTGAATCTTCGAAAAAGGAGCAGGCTCCGGCAAGCAATTTAAAAGCTGCAGATAAAAAGGTTTCTGAGGAATACAATGCAGCGTATGAATTAGTAAAACAAAATAAGCTTGCTGAAGCTGAAGGAGCTTTTAAAAATTTCTTAGACAACAACGAGGAGAATTCTTTAACTCCTAATGCTTGGTATTGGTTAGGTCAGGTACAATATAAGCAGGAGCATTATAAGGATGCTCGAGTATCTTTTTTAAATGCGGCAGGATACAAGAGCTCTGCAAAGCGTCCAGATGCTTTATATAAACTAGGCCTTATTTATAAAGCCCTAGGTGATAATGACAAGGCCAAGAGATTTTTTGAGGTTGTAGTTCAGAGCTATCCTGACGATACCTCAGCTGTTTTAGCTAAAAAGCAGCTATAAAACTTCTAGTATGAAGCATAATAGAATTATGCTTTTTATATTCAGATAAATATTTATGTGGCGAATTTACTCAGGTATTTAAGCCACATAATTTTTGCATTACTAAACAGCTTATTTTTAATATATAAATTTATCGCAGCTGTATAAAATTTATTAAAAATTCAGGATAATTTTGTTTGTTCTGTTCTCAAGGCAGTATTTTTTTTGCCTGCATCAATTTTTAATCAGTACATTTGATTTTTTTTCTTTTTATTACTTAAATTAAAAAAAAAGCCTTCTGTTTTAATTTTTGAGCTGCAGCCGCGCAGCTCAAAATTACTTATCTATATAAAGAGCTTTAGCTTAAATCTAAATTTTGGGGCGGTATTTATGACTTCTAGGCTGATACCCTTAGGTATTATCTGCTGGGCTGTAGTGCCATTTATTTTTGATAATGAAAGAGATCCTCTATCAGATGGATTTTATAGGATTGTAGATGAGAGAGGCTTCATTGGTTATGCCGATGAAAATGGAGTTGTCAGAATAAAGCCGCAATTTGCAATGGGCATGCCTTTTAATGATGGTAAAGCTTTAGTATCCTTCAGCGGAAAAATAACTGAAGTTCAGGGATCTGGCGGAGAATATCACCGTTTTGAGGACGGAAAATGGTTTTATATAGATAAAAACGGAAATGTTATTGAGGATAGTAAAACAGAAAATAGATGAAACTTAATTTAGGCTGCAGGCTTCATAAGTTTGTGCTTAGACAAGGTGTTTATATATAACTTATTGTTTTATTACGTAAAAAATATATAAAAGGATGATTATATGGTTAGATTCTTTAAAATCATTACCTCTGCGATAATCATAACCGCTGCAGCTTATGTAATTTTGATTTTTTTTCAGCTTAATGCCCTGGATAAGATTATAAAAAAGCATAGCAATGAATCATTTCATATATATGCCATTGAATGCGAAAGCTTAGACAGTGCTTTATTTTCACGCAGCGTAAAAATTTTAGTAGGTTTTGATCAGAATAAGCAATTGTCATCTCCGTTTTTGGAAATGAAAGGTAAATTTACTCCCGGACTGTTTCCTTCTGCAGAATTAAAGGCCATTCCTTTAGTTCCTAGAAATGAAATTTTTGCAAAAGCTGATTTAAAGCTTAATTTAGACTTTGACTATTTGGTTAATCTTAAGAAAGCAAAGCTGTCTTGGAATAAAGTGCAAGAAAAGGGAGAAGTTTTGGGAGATGGCTATTTAAGTGCAGATATTGATTTTGATAAGGATAAGCGCATTTTCAGAAACCTTGATATAAAAGGAAAGCTTGATGAGGCAAAATTTTTATGGGATGGAGGCTTATATTACTTAGGTAAGAATTCTCTGAAATACAGCTATCAGGATGAACCTCGTAAGTTTAGCTTTATATATAAAAGCAATGGTGACCGCATAGAAGCAGACTTTTCTTTACCGCAAATTAATGGCCCTTATTTTTATAAGTACGCTATTAATAATACTAATAAAGAGAATATTTCAGAATATGAATTTAAATGCAAAGATCTTGTAATTGATGCTGATACTCTGCCGTCTGTAGATTTTTATATTAAAGGCAATTTTATAACTCCATCTGAAGTATGGATGCCATGCATTTTTTCAAAGCTGATTGGCGCTGCTGAATTTTTAGCTTTACCTGGGACATGTCCGTTTGAAAGCAGTGTAAATTCTATGGAAAATTTATCCTTTGAAGATATTCGAGGCAAAATTTTTGCTTTTAATTTATCCTGGAAGGGGGCAGATATCAAAATAAAAGGAGAGTTTGGACAAAATAAGAGCTTTGACGGCAATTTTGAGGTAATAGTTGATTTTGATAAGGAGCTGAAGCCGGAAAAAGATGCTTATATAGCGCAGCAGGTAACAGATGAGCTTAAAAATTACATGGATATTTTAGCTTCAGAGGGAGCTTTTAAAAAGCTGAATGATAATAGTTATAAGACAGATTTGCAGATTAAGCTGATTGATGGCAGGCTGCGGATTACTGGCAATGGGGTCGAGCTTTAAAAGATTTGGCTTAACTTTAAGAGACAGTGCTTACGCAAAGTACAGATTAATTATCAAAATACTGAGGTTTATAGCCTTTAGAAAATCCTGCATACGCTGCGATTTTATTAAAGCAGAATTTTTAGAGATGGCTGTCAGTTCTTTAGCTGAATGTAAAAAAAAAGGCATAGCTTAAAATAAGCTATGCCTTTAATTATTCACAAATAAATATTTAACAAAAGTTTATTTTAAAGGGACTTTAAGAAAGCGGCGATCTCATCATCCTGGCAGTTAGGATAGAAGAGCTCTGCAAACTTAGGATCATCAATAGTCTTCTTAACGAAGTCGCGATCAAGAGCTTTTAAGATGTCAATAAGCTTGCGGTGAGTAATAGCCTTAACACCGTCTAAGATCTTCTTATTGCGCTGCTCAGCTTCAACACGCTCAGGAGGATAGCCGCAGCCGAAATCGGTTACGAAGAGTTTTTCAAAGATATAACGGAGATTCAATTCACCGCCCCAGCCGAAGCCTAAGGCATAAGGTAAAGAAATAGCATTGCCGGCGTTGATCTGAGTGAAAAGATAAGAATCAACCGGGGTAGCAACGTGACCGCACTCAACACCAGGGAAAGAATTTAAGGCTAAGCAAGCACCTTCACCGGTACCGCAGCCGGTAACAACGAAGTCAGCTGCTTTAGTATTTAAAACCAGAGCGGCTAAAAGACCGTTCATAACATAGGTTAAGCAGCGCTCATCTTTAGCAGAGTACATGCCATAGTTATAAACGGTGTGGCCGTGGGCTTCGGCAACATTCTTAAGCTCGTTGTAGATGATGGCATTTTTATCTGCCTGAGAGTTTTCCAAAATTAAAGCAATTTTCATATTTTTTCTCCAATGGAATTGTCTATGTGCAATATTGTATGCTCTTTGCAGACAATTAACAAACGTTTGCTCAAAAATTTTTTATATTGTTATTAAATTATGATCTCGATCTCAATCTAAAAAAATAGCATCAATAAATTATTTTATGCAAAAAAATAAAAAAAATTATTTGTTGAAAAAGGCTTATA
>CAJKNC010000041.1 GCA_905201175.1 uncultured Succinatimonas sp. | reverse complement strand
TTAAAGTTTTTTCAAAAAATTCTTAATTTTGTAAAAAAATTCTTAAAAATTTTTAGCTGAAAATAATATACTTAAGTACAACGATCTGATGTATATATCAAAATTTTAAATAGTTTTGATTTATACAGCTTATTATTTAAGAATTTCTGAGATCTTATCCAGGCATATTTTTTATTTCTGCTTAAAAATGAGCCTTGATATTCTTAATTAAAATTAAGCTGAATTAAGACATTAAAAAAAGCCTTAATAAAGCAGACATGCTAGGGAGCGATGCATGAGAAGAGTTAAAAGCATTCTGGTTGTGATTGAACCGCAGCAATTTCGCCAGCCGGCCTTAGAGCGCGCTTTAGCTTTATATAATTTGCAGAAAGTGCGCCAGTATAAAAATCAGGGAGCACAGCACTCTGATTTGCGCATTATAGCTGTGATGCCGGTATATGATAATTCTTGGGATCTGACTCATGTTCTCTCGATTGAACAGAGCTCCGAGATGAAAAAGAATCTGCTGCAGAAGTATGAAAGCTGGCTCGATGCTTATTTATCTATTCATGCTATGGGGGTTCCGATTGAGCGCAAGATCATCTGGTCGCGCAGTATAGGCAAGGAATTAACCGCCATTGCTAAAGAAGAAGGATGCAATATCTTAATTAAGACTGCTGAAGTTCATGGTATTTTGGACTCGGTAATCTTCACTCCTTTAGATTGGCAGCTGCTGCGCCACTCTCCGGTACCGGTATTTATAGCTCAGGATCATATGTGGTCGCCAACCGGCACTATTGCAGTAGCCATCGATTTAAGCACGCCTGATGATGTGTCCGTAAGGCTTACTAACGTACGTCTTTTGCGTGAGGCACAGGAATTATCAAAATATACAGGCTGCGCCGTACATATTATCAATGCTATACCGCCTTTTGTTCCTC
The DNA here is from genome assembly GCA_905201175.1 of uncultured Succinatimonas sp. Taxonomy (GTDB): domain Bacteria; phylum Pseudomonadota; class Gammaproteobacteria; order Enterobacterales; family Succinivibrionaceae; genus Succinivibrio. Next base: position 12,808 of record CAJKNC010000041.1, on the reverse strand, counting down.
CGGCAGCTTTAGATATGCCAGGCTTGTCCTCAAACAGCTTTGCCGACAGTGTGCTTAAGGATGGATGCAAGGCAGTATTGGCTTTTGCTGCCAGACATAAGATTCCAGCGGAAAATTGTCATATTCGCGAAGGTCAGCCTGATGAGGTGCTTCCTGCTCTGTGCAAAGAGCTGAATCCGACAGCTTTATTCATTGGAACTGCTGCGCGCAAAGGTATAGCTGTGGCTTTAGTCGGCAATATTTGCGAGCGCGTTATCGATGCTTTAGATTGTGATGTGGCGGTAATTACGCCTAAGAGTGTGATTGAGCGTATTCCTACATCTGAACAGACAAAAAAAATCTAATATGCAAAACGACACTTCTTTATCAAAAGAGGCTGATATTTACGGACGCAATGTCAGCCCTTATTTTAATCTTGCCGATAAACAGGAGAAATATAAGGCAGATAAGCTTTATAAGCGTTTGCGCCGCAAAGTAGGTCATGCTATTGGCGATTACGGCATGATTGAGGAAAACGATAAGATCATTGTAGCCATGTCTGGGGGCAAGGATAGCTATGCGCTTTTAGATATGCTTCTATCGCTAAAGCGCTCAGCTCCAATTCCGTTTACTCTGATACCAGTGCATGTTGATCCGGGGTTTCCTAATGCGCCTACTTATCTTTTAGAGGAGCACTTAAAGAAAGTAGGACTTGAATATATTATCGAAAAATATCCGATTTACGATCTATGTAAAGAAAAGATCCCCGCAGGACAGCCTTATTGCCCGCTTTGCTCTCGTTTAAGACGCGGCAAGATTTATGGCATTGCCCGTGAAATCGGAGCTAATAAAATTGCGCTAGGACACCACAAAGATGATGTGCTGGCGACTTTCTTCTTAAATTTATTTTACTCAGGCATTATTAAATCCATGCCGCCGATTCTGCGTACAGATAAGGATGATTTGACAGTAATTAGACCATTAGTGTATTGCCGCGAGCGCGATTTGAAAACTTTAGCTAAGCTTAAGCAGTATCCTTTATTGCCTAAGGGCTTATGCGGATGGGGCGAAGATCAGCAGCGCGCTAATATGGCAAAGATGATAAGAGAATGGGATAAAACTAATCCAAAGCGGGCTGATATTGCTTTTAAAGCTTTAGGAAATGTGATCCCATCTCACCTTTATGATAAAAATTTATTTGATTTTTCAAATATTTCAGATGGTCCTAAGGTTAAATAATCATATTTTGGCGCGAAAAGAGCGGAGAGATGAAGAGCTGCATATTAATTTTTAAATTAATATGCGGCTTTTCTTAAAAAAATTATTAGCAATAAAGTCTTATATATTGTTTGATGGATAGTAGGTATGGCCGCTCAGTCTCGTTTTACAACTATTACAGATATCGCTAAAGTGGTAGGGGTTTCCCCAAGTGTTGTATCCTTTGTTTTAAATGGATCAGCAGGTAAAGCCAAGCGTTATTGTTCTCAGGAATTGCGTAAAAAGATTATTGCAGCAGCTCAGGAGCTCAATTATATTCAGAGCAACGTGGCTTCTAATCTTAAAGGCCGGCCGCGCAATCTTATTGCTGTTTTAATTCCGCAATTCTTCAATGAGTTTTTTACTCAAATGGCATTGGAAATTGAAGTTGAGCTAGAAAAGGAAGGCTATATCCTTTCAATTTGCAATACTTTCGATGATCCTAAGCGTGAGGCCGTGATTGTCAAGCGCATGTGCGAGCAGCGCGTGGACGGCATCTTTATGGTACCAAGTCCTAATTCTGAGGATTTCACCTTAAGCCTGATAAAGCGAGGGATCCCGCTTGTAGTTATGGATCGCTATTTTGATAGAGTGAAGGTCGGCTATCACAGTATTCTTACGGAAAATTATCAAAGTTCGGAAAAGGCCACCTTGGAGCTTATCAATGCTGCGCATAAGAACCTGGCTTTTATTGATTGGACTAGCGGCTTTGGCGGCTTAGAGCGCCGCTGTCAGGCCTTTAAGGATGTTATTGAAAGGTTTGGTCTTAAAGATTCAGCGCTTTGTCTTGATGGTCCTTTAAATGAAGATACCGGGTATGCTCTGACTAAGCAGGCTTTGGAAATGAAGCCTGATCTTGAGGGATTTGTTTTTGCCAATCACATTCATGCACGCATGGGAATTAAATACTTAATTGAAAGAGGAATGATTCCAGGACGGGATATTTCTGTATCGATTGTTGGCGCTCCTAAGTGGGCAACCTCGGGCTTAAATAATTTTACCTGTGTCGATCTCAACGGACCTCTGATAGGCAAGCGGGCGGCAAAATTGATGCTGTCTATTATCAAAGGTGAGATTGAAGAAAATAAATTTGTAAATGAGTATGTGCCATGCAGGCTCAATCATGGCAACTCTATTGTTATCTGATAAATAGATAAAAGCATATGGAGTTTTTTATGAAGTTACTGCAAAAATTAGCTTTGTTAGGAGCAGGACTCTATTTTATTTTAGGTACAGCTTCTGCTGCGGATTATGAATTAAGAGCTAGTTCAAATTTGGCTGCTACAGGCACTGTAGGCAAGGCCTTGCAGAAATTTGTGGATTTAATTAATGAAAAGACTCAAGGCAGAATTGAAGCATCGGCTAATTTCGGATCTGAATTGGGCTCGCAAAGCGAACAGGTGGAAATGTGCAAAATAGGGGCTTTGGAGATGGTAGTAGCTTCACCTGGCACAGGTCCTGGTACTTGGGTTCCCGAGCTTATGATGTTTGAATTTCCTTTTTTGGTGGACAACAATGAGCATTACCGCCGTGTTTTAGACGGAGTTCAGGATGAGGTTTCAAGGCGGCTTGAGGATTATGGCTTTATTGCTATGGCAGGCCAGTCTCAGGGGGCGCGTCACATATTAACGGTAAAGCCGGTAAAATCGATTGAAGATATGAAATCGCTTAAAATGCGCGGCCCTAATGCTATCTATATCGATATGTTTAAAAGATTGGGCGCAGCAGGAACCACTATGGATTGGAATGAAATCTATACGGCACTGCAGACTAATGTAATTGATGGTATGGAGGCTTCGCCGTCAATGATACATTCAATGCATTTTGAAGATGAAGCTAAGTATATGGCTATTACCAATCATATTATTTCCTGCGTTTATTATTTTTTCAACAAGGATTGGTATGAAGCATTGCCTGCAGACTTGCAGCACATTGTAGCGGCATGCGCTAAAGAGGCCGCCGATTATCAAGCTAAGCTTGATGATGAAGATCAGGTAAAAGCGCTTGAGGCAATGAAGAAGGCAGGCTTAGTTGTAACCTATATCGAAGATATTCAGAAATGGAAGGATGCCTGTGCTCCTATGCTTGATGAATATAAGAGCAAGGGCGAGAATTGGTCTAGCTTTATTGAGATAATTCAATCAATTAAATAAAGCGCAAGGGTCTTACGATCCTTAGGGACTTTATATGTTCTTAAAAATGTACATTATATTCGATAAGCTCCGTACGCTGGCAGTAATCTCTTTATTAAGCTTTATTGTTATTCTTTGTTTTATACAAGTAGTTTTACGCTATTTTTCGCCAGCTGATCTTACCCCTTTTGCCTGCGGCGATGAAATTATGCGGCTGACTTCCATTTGGGTAGTCTTCTTAGCTTCAAGCTGCGGAGCTCGCAAGGGAGCGCACATGACGGTTGATTATTTTGTTGACAGATACTTTAAAGCAAAAGCAAAATTTATCGTAAAAAAGCTTACTTTATTATTGGTCTTAATAGTTTTAGCTGCAATTGTGTTTTATGGGGCCACTTATACTTTTTCAATGCGAAAAAGCATGCTTCAGAATATAGATATGTCTATAGCCTGGTTTTACAGCGCGATTCCCATAGGCATGGGAGGCTTATTTATAGAGTTTTTACTGCTGTTTTTAGGCATCGATCCGCAGCTAAAAAAGCGTTAAGAGGATTTTTATGCTTGAGGGGCTATTTATATTAATCGGGATACTTTTATTAATCTTCACCGGTATTCCTATATTTATATCCATCATCATTGTGGCTGTAGTTTCTGCTTTAGCCATGGGCATTCCTTTTCATATGGTCATAATTAAGATGTTCGGAAGCATCAATTCCTTTTCACTGATGGCCATTCCATTCTTTATTATTGCCGGCAATATCATGACTAAGTCGCAGATTACCGACAGACTGGTAGCGTTTGCCAAAGCCTTATTGGGAAATACCAGCGGCGGCTTAGCTCACTGCACAACCTTTGCTTCTTTTATGTTTGGCGGCATCCAGGGATCCGGCATTGCTAATGCCTCAGCTATAGGCGGAATGCTGATCCCGGCTATGGAAAAGCAGGGATATGAAAAGGATTATGCCGTAGCAGTAACTACGGCAGCATCAATGATGAGCCCTATAGTTCCGCCGAGCATTGCGATGATTTTATACTCGTTTTATACGGAAGTTCCGGTAAGCAAGCTCTTTTTAGGCGGTTTTATTCCGGGAGTAATGTTATGCATAGCACTTATATCAGTTAACTATTTTATCTATGTAAAACGAGGATATAAGGTTTCCTCAAGACATTTTTCTTTTACAAATGTTTTGAAGATGTTTATAAAATCAATAGGCGCTTTGACTATGCCTTTGATTATTTTAGTTGGAATTTTAAGCGGTCTTGTAACTCCGACTGAATCAGGAGTTTTAGCTATAGCATACGGCATAGTTTACGGCATGTTTATAACGCATACATTAAAAGTCAAAGATTTAGGCTCGATAATTTTTGAAAGCGCAAAGACTACTTCGGTAGTTATGCTGATAATCGCCGCAGCCAGCATACTTTCAAATGTATTAGTGCGTCTGCATTTTCAGTCACAAATACTGTATCTGGCGGTAGATGTGCTGCAAAATCCTTATCTAGCTTCAGTATTTTTAATGGCAGTTTTTCTAGTTTTAGGCATGTTTTTGGATCCAACTGTATTAATTGCAATGTTTGCCACAACAGTTTTAACAGTAGGAAATGCGTTTAATTTCGATCCTATTCATTATGGGGGTTTAATGGTAATTGTCATGCAGATAGGGGCAATTACGCCGCCGGTAGGAACATTTTTATTTATAAGCTGCGGTATTGGTAAACTGCCGCTTGAGCAAAGCGTAAGACCGATGCTGCCGTATTTAGCAGTAATTATAAGTTTGGCGATAATTTTATTATTTGTACCTTCATTTGTGACCTTTTTGCCTAATGTCTTAGATTAGAGGGTTAAAATGCAGATTAAAGATGACGGACAAAATTATGCTCCTCATGGATTGTTTGCTCCTATTTGCGCTGAGAATGAATTTAAGGTTGGAGTGATTGGCCTGGATCACGGACATATCTATGGCATGTGCAACGGCCTTTTTGAGGCAGGAGCTGAGATCTGCAAGGTATATGACAAGGACAGCTCTAAGAGTGCGGCATTTATCAGAAAATATCCTTCCTGTCAGATCTGTCAGAGCATCTACGATATTTTAAAAGATCCTGCCATCAATATGGTAGTGACTGCCGCTATACCGGCATATCGTTCGGAAATAGAGCTTTTATCTCTTAAGCATGGCAAGCATGTATTTGTCGACAAGCCGGCAATGATTTCCTTGAAACAGCTTTATTCTGTATGCCAGGAGGTAAAAAAATCAAAATGCCGTCTGTTCGTATATTTTTCAGAGAGACTGCATGTAGAGGCTGCGGTATGTGCAGAAAAATTGATAAATGATGGAAAAATTGGCAAGGTGGTAGGAGTTCACGGCTTTGGACCGCATCGCCTCAGTGCACAGGATCGGCCTGAATGGTTTTTTGATGATAAGAAGAGCGGGGGAATTCTTACTGACATCGGATGTCATCAGATTGAGCAGATCCTGTTTTTCAGTAAGGCAAAAGATGCTCGCATTCTCTGCAGCAGAATTGGCAATTATGCTCATAGAGAATATAAAATTTTCAGGATTACGGCGAGGTTATGCTGGAATGCGACAACGGCGTTTCTGGATTTTTCAGGGTTGATTGGTTTACGCCTTCAGGGCTGCGGGCCTGGGGAGACGGCCGTACCTTTATCATTGGAGATAAAGGCTATATAGAGATACGTAAATATCTCGATGTAGCTTCAAATAATGAAGGCGATCATGTTTTTTATGCAGATGCAGAGGGGGAGCACTATATTAATGCTTCAGGAAAATATGGTTTCCCTTTTTTCAGGCAGATGATCCGCGATATTTTAGACGGCACTAATACGGCTATGGATCAGGAATACATATTTAGGGTGATGGCGTTAGCTATAGGCGCTCAGCATAATGCTGTAAGAATTGATGATTTTTTATCTTAAATTGCTGTTTGCAGGCAGCAAAGCCTATGTTCAAGGCTGCATATAATAAAATATTTTAAGAATAATCTTGTTTGACGGAAATATAATGTTTTTATGCAGCTTTTATTGTAGCTTCTAACAAGTCTTGAAATAAAAACAGCTTTATATATTTGCTCAGGTTAAGTAATCTTGAAGCTCTCTGTGAGCTAAAAATATATTTTGAAAGGTCTCTTTTAGGACTCAAGTTTAATCTTATTTTTTATAAAGGCCTGATGCCTGACTGCTATAAGCATGCCGTATCTCAAGCCTTTTAAATAAGAGATTAGGAGTAAAACAAGCAGGTAGGAGCTTCTTTAACTTCAGCTATCAGCTTTTGATAAAATTCCTGGGTCTGAATTTTATCTGTACCTAAAAGATCGAGATTTTTATAATAGGCCTCAGCTATTTTACCTAATAGGCTTGTAAAGCGGTGCAAAAGATAAAAGCTCTCTTGCAGCTGCGTAAGCTGCAGATCTGAGAAAAAGCTTACTTCATCACTGCAGGCTGTGGCTGCTAAGTAAAGACTTGCTGCTAGTATTTTAGGCTCATCGAGCTTTTTAGTGTGCCAGATATAATGCTTTTCCGTGCCGAAATAATTGCCGTCAGGCAGAAAGAAAGCTCCATCACCTAAATCAACGTCAATAGATCTCTCCCCCTGACGCATCCAGCGCTGAGCAACTAATTTAGGATCGGCATCAGCCTGCACCAGCATTCGCCATCCTGGAGCTAAGGCTTTATAGGAAAACTCTTCATAAGCTGGATCCCTGCAGATGCCGCAGAGAATATAAGCTATGCTGAGAGCGGCTTTATCGTATTCCTCTCCTTTGATCATGCCGTAAAGACCTTGCAGCGCAGGCAGTCTTTCAGGACTAATATAGGCCATGTGGTCAAAGCTGTCATCTGCAGCCAGCGACAATACCTTAATGGGAATATTGAGCCCGTGAGATTTTAAAACTTCGTGGAGATTATGAAAATTTAGATCATAAAACTCGTCAGTTTTTTCCTGTTTTTGCGGATTTGAGCTTTGGGTTTTAAATGAATGAGCAGTGTAATCTAGGATCTTTAAATCAACGAGTTTCTTTAAAGCCTCATAAATTAGTGACTCATCTAGTCTTAAATTACGTGCAAGCTGCCTTACATGAGCACGGGCATTGAAGCGCTGATGCGGAACTTTTGAATGCCAATAGAGCAGAATCGACAGGATTAAAGCGCTTTGATCAGCTAAAGATGAATTAATGCAGTTTAGTTCAGGATAATAAGGAACTCGGCACAGCCCATGAGGTGTCAGCATAGATCTTCCTATATAAAAAAAGCCACTTTGGAGTGGCTTTTCACAAATAATTATAGTGTAAGCTCAAATCAGAGCTTGTGACCTAATTCATAAGCATCGTCATGAACGTCGGTAACAGCGCGCCCTGATGGATCTGCCATTGTAGCAAACTTAGCGTCCCAGGCAATAGCTGTAGGTGTTGAACAAGCTACAGATTTGCCATAAGGCACTGTTTGTACGGCTGATGGAAGCTTGAAGAGATCTTCGAAAATTTCACGGTATAAATAAGCTTCTTTAGTTAGAGGCGTATTGACCGGGAAGCGGATAGCTGCTTCGGCAAATTTGCGATCAGATACCATATCCTCGGCATAATCGCGTAAAGCATCGATCCAGGAATAACCTACACCGTCGGAGAATTGCTCTTTTTGACGCCATAAGATCTCGTCAGGGAGCATGCCGCTGAAAGCCTCTCTTAAGACTTTTTTCTCAATGCATTTGCCCGGGCACATCTTAGATTCAGGGTTGATGCGCATAGCTACGTCCAGGAACTTCTTATCTAAGAAAGGAACTCGTCCTTCAACACCCCATGCCATTAAAGATTTATTTGCTCTCAGGCAATCGTAGAGGTGTAATTGATCGAGTTTTCTGACAAGCTCTTCGTGCATTTCTTTGGCATTCGGAGCCTTATGGAAATACAGATAGCCGCCAAAAATCTCGTCAGAGCCTTCACCAGAAAGAACCATCTTGATGCCCATAGCTTTGATATAGCGAGCCATTAAGTACATCGGAGTCGAGGCACGAATGGTAGTTACATCATAAGTCTCAATGTGATAGATGACGTCGCGCAGAGCATCAATGCCTTCTTGGATTGTGTAATGGATCTCATGATGCACTGTTCCCAGATAATCAGCTACAACGCGAGCTTTCTTGAGATCCGGAGCACCTTCAAGACCAATAGCAAAAGAGTGCAGGCGCGGGAACCATGCCTGAGATTTGCCGTCATCTTCAATACGCTTTTCTGCATAGTGACTGGCAATTGCAGAAATTATGGAAGAATCAAGACCGCCGGAAAGCAAGACGCCATAAGGGACGTCACACATCAGCTGGCGCTTGACGCTGTCCATTAAGGCATCCTTAAGCTGCTTAATGTCAGTTTTGCAATTTTTTACATTATCATAGCTAAACCAGTCGCGGTGATAATATTGCTTGAAATCATACCCTTCTTTTGAGTAGATATAAGAACGCGGTGCAAATTCGCGTACAGAATCGCAAATAGGAGTCAGAGCTTTCATCTCTGAGGCAACATAAAAGCGCCCAGCATTATCTGTGCCTACATACATAGGTACAATACCCATATGATCGCGAGCGGCGAAGATAGTATTGTCTTCAACATCGTAGATTACAAAGGCAAAGTCGCCTACAAGTCTGTCTACAAAGTTTTTGCCAGTACGCTTAAACTCTTCATATAAAGGCAGGATCACCTCACAGTCAGAGCCGGTCTTAAACTTATAATCTACGCTTAATTCCTGTTTGAGCTGCTTGTGGTTATAGATTTCGCCGTTAACCGCTAAGATATGGGTCTTATTTTCATTGTATAAAGGCTGAGCTCCATTTTGCGGATCAACGATAGATAAACGCTCATGAACGATAATAGCATGTTCGCCCTGGTAAATACCTTCCCAGTCAGGGCCGCGATGCAGCTGCTTACGGGACATTTCCAGAGCTGTTTGACGTAGAGCTTCAGGGTGCTCTTGAATGTCAAAAATACCGAAAATGGAACACATATAAAAATCCTTATAAATTACTGTTGGTGGCCTAATTTTAGATGTTTTATTAAAGAAGAGGCAATTTATGCACATTTTTAGTGCTTGTCAGTAAGAAAATAGAGCATTCATAAAAACTCCTCTGCAAAGGGGGGCGAATATTGCTGATAATATAAAAAAATCTAATTAAATTTTATTTAAAACAATATGTTAATAGAGTATAAAATAAAAAGTCTTTTAAAACTATCCAATGAATGACAAGGGGGAGATTTAAAAAAGTTATGCACTAAAATAAGGCATAATTTGATCTAATCAAGCAAAAACAACTATGAAGAAATTTCTTTTCAAGGGGCAAGTATGGCTTCGCTCTTTATTGCTCGATAAGATCGATTATAAGCTGCGGCGGCTAAAAAGGGAGCAGGCTTGGCAAAAAGCCCCAGTATTATCACTGGGGCTTATATGCATTATTTAAGTTAGTCTTATTTATATAAAATAGCCAAATTTTCAGAAAATTAAGCTTTAAATAAAGCTAAAATTTTTTAGCTTTTAACCTCCTTTATTCATGCTTTCCTGATTCAAGAGATTTTTAATATCCAAACCAAGTTGCCGGAGCCATGATTATGCTTGGGAAAAGCAGGCAGGCGATTAAGAATAAAAATTCTGCAATTAAGAACGGTCCTATTCCTCTTACCACTTGTCCCATCTTTAAATTGCTTACGGAACATCCAATATAGAGGACAGTTCCTACAGGAGGAGTTAAAAGACCAAGACATAAGTTGATAATCATAATTACTGCAAAGTAGTAAACATCAATACCAGCTGCTTCTACAAGAGGGAAGAGTACAGGGGTAAATATCAAGGTAATTGGCGTGATATCCATTACCATACCCAGAGCTAATAAAAGTATATTTAATACAATTAGAAGTATTATGGGATGCTCAACCAGTCCGTGCATTATTTCTACAAGCTGTGCCGGGACATCTGCCATTGTTATCATCCAGCCGACAGCTGATGCGCCGCCTACGATAAACATAACTATGGCAGTGCTCTTCATCGCGTCATAGCATAGCTGCGGAATAGCACTTAATTTAAGCTGACGATTTATAAGTGTAGATACTAAGAAAGCGTATACGCAGGCTACAGCTCCGCCTTCTGTTGGAGTAAATAAGCCAAAGCGAATGCCGACAATGATAATAATTGGCAATAATAAGGCTGGTATAGCACTGAAAAAGATCTTTACGGCTTCTTTGCCTGTAATGACAATACGATCTTGATATCTGTCCTTTTTAACAACAAAGTACCAGGTTATCATTAAAATTAATCCGAGTAATATGCCAGGTACTACGCCCATGACAAACAGCTTTCCTATAGATAAATTGACGGTTACGCCAAGGATAATCAATGGAATGGAAGGCGGAATGATAGGTGCTGTGAGAGCGGAGGCACATATTAATCCTGTAGATCTGGGCTTGTTGTAGCCGCATTTTACCATCATAGGAATTAAAACTGCGCCTAATGCGGCAACGTCAGCAATAGCTGCTCCGGATAATCCGGCAAAAAGCATAGAAGCTAAGATAGCAACATAACCCATGCCTCCATTAAAGCGTCCTACTAATACCTGACCAAAAGCAATTAAACGGCTGGATATACCTCCTTCTTTCATGATTTCTCCTGCCAGCATGAAAAAAGGTACTGCTGTTAAGATAAATGAATCTGCACCAGTCAGCATTTGCTGCGACAACAGCAAAGGATCAAACATATCAATGTACCAAAGCAAAATCAGTGAGCACAGCATAAGTACTATGGCGACAGGTATGCCTGTAATGAGGAGCGCAAATAACGAGCCTATAAAAATAAAAATTTCCATTATTTATTCTCCTTATGGTTTTCCATTTGCTGTTCCATGCTTTTTATTGCAGCTTCAACATCTTCATCGACAGGACGTGGGGGAAATTCAGTATTTGCTGATAAAGCCTTTAAGCCCAAAAACAAATCCCTTGCTAAAAACAGCAAAACGCCGCAGGCGCCAAAAATAACTACGCCGATAATGAATCTAAAAGGCAGGCCTGTAACTTGTCCGACGCTTGTTTCTGATTCCTCAAAATACATAAAAGAGCCTTTTAATAAGACATAGATGGCATAAATTGATAAAATATAGCCTAGGATATAAACGGTAGTTCTGACTCTGCCTTTAAGAGCATCTGTAAGAATAGTTACGGCAATGTGACCTCTTTGATAAGCTACTTCCGCGATTCCTAAAAAGGTCATATAGATAAATAAGTATCTTAATATTTCTTCAGTTGCTATGAAGCCAGAATGAAAAGCATATCTCATGCAAGCATTAATAAATACCATTAGAACCATAATGGTTAATATAGCAACACCTACTGCGCGGTAGATTTTGCCAAAATAGAAAAAAAGGATTGCATATAAACTCCCGAAACAAAAAAAGCTATATATAAAATAAACCAAAACTTGGATACAAGGTTGCATGCGGATCACATATTTTATATTATTTTTTAGAATGTTCTATTTTATTTTCTTTAAACTTGTATCCGAGTTTATGCAATAAAAAAAGGAATTATAAATAATGACTAGAGCAAAATTACCTACATATAAACTTAATCAAGAAAGACAAGTATCCGTACAGATTTATGAATTTTTAAGACAATTGATTATTGAAAACTATCTGCTGCCTGATGATAAGATCTCTGAAAATGAAATTGCCGAACATTTCGGCGTATCCAGAATGCCTGTCAGAATCGCGATAAATGGCTTGATAAATTGCGGCTTAGTTAAAGTTTTTCCGCAGAAGGGCAGCTTTGTTACTAAGATTTCTGTTAAGAATCTTAATGAAATTTGCTTTATGCGCTGTGCAATTGAAACATCCAGTTTGCGTAACAGCGCTAAGCTTGGGGAAAAATGCTGCGAAAAAATAATCAATAAATTAGCTAGAAATTTAGAAAAGCAGCATGCTTTAAGAGCAAATAAGCAAAATAATCTGCAGGGAAAATTGTTAACTCTTGATGATGATTTTCACTCTACAATCTGTCAATTTTCCAATACTAAGTTAGCTTGGGAAACTTTACAGAAGCTCAAGTCCAATATGGACAGAATTAGATATTTAACAATTGGCGAAACAATATCGAGCGTAGAACACATTGTGTCCGATCACGATAATTTATTTAATGAAATTAAGAATAAAAATATTGAAAATGCTTGTGATTTCCTTAGCAAGCATTTATATGAAATTACAGGGACTTATATAAAAGTACTGGAAGAGCATTCTCAATGGTTTTCTACTGAAGATTAAATGTAATAAAATGATATGATTTTAAAGAGATTTTATATTTACCAGTTAAGCCCCTTATACTAACAAAATATTCTTTTGGATAATCATGAGGCAGCTATTTTTTTTAATATTTTTTTGATTAATAAATAAATTAACAGCACAAAT
>CAJKNC010000040.1 GCA_905201175.1 uncultured Succinatimonas sp. | reverse complement strand
TTTCATAACAAAACCCCATTATCAATCATGTGATCAATAATGGGGTTCATACTATTTAACGGAGCTTTGATTTTTTTGAATTTTAATTAAGCTTTATTTTGAGAATTTTTTATAATCTCATGTAATTCCTGTAATGAATGAACATTGCGGTATTCATTCTCAGGCAAAGCCTCAATGCAGGCAAAAGCTGCATTTAAAGTAGTAGTGTAAGCTACTGCATAACGCAAAGCGCCGCGGCGCAATTCGCGAGAATCAATTACAGACTGACGGCCTTCAGTGGTGTTGATGATCCAGCTGTATTTACCGCTCTTGATGAAGTCAAGAATATTCGGACGGCCCTCATAAACCTTATTGACATGCTTAACCTTAACTCCTGCTTCCTTTAATGCAGCATAGGTGCCGGAAGTAGCTTCTAAAGTAAAGCCGTGAGCTTCTAAGGCCTTGCCTAATGCAGGCAGTCTGTCCTTATCTGATTTCTTAACAGAGAGCAGAATGGTTCCTTCGCGGATAATAGGAGACTTAGCAGCTAACTCAGCTTTAGCGTAAGCTTCAGGGAAGAGCGGAGCTGTACCCATTACCTCGCCGGTGGAGCGCATTTCAGGTCCTAAGAGAGGATCGGAGCCAGGGAATTTGGCAAATGGCAATACCACTTCCTTAACAGAGTAGTAAGGAGGAATTACCTCGGCAGTAATGCCCTGTTCCTTTAAGCTCTTTCCGGTCATGATGCGCGCGGCAATCTTAGCTAAAGGTAAGCCTGTAGCCTTAGATACAAAAGGTACAGTTCGCGCAGCACGCGGATTAACTTCAATTAAGTAGATCTCGTTTTCGCGAACAGCTAACTGAACGTTCATAAGACCCTTAACATTTAAAGCACGAGCCAGCTCTTTTGAAATAACGGTTAAACGCTCTTTAATCTCATCAGATAAGTGCCAAGGAGGCAATACGCATGAGGCATCACCAGAATGTACGCCGCATTCCTCGACATGCTCCATAATGCCGCCGATAATGACGTCTTCACCATCAGCAACAGCATCAACATCAATTTCGGTTGCATGATCTAGGAATTTGTCTAATAGTACCGGAGACTTGTTAGAGACCTTGACAGCTTCATTGAAATAATGAACAAGATCATCTTCGTCATAAACTACTTCCATAGCGCGTCCGCCTAAAACATATGAAGGACGTACTACTAAAGGATAGCCGATTTCCTTAGCACAGGAGATGGCATGAGCTAATGACATAGCAGTACCATTACGAGGCTGATTGAGCTTTAGCTTATTGACAATTTCCTGGAAAAGCTTGCGATCTTCTGCTCTGTCGATATCATCCGGGCTAGTACCAATGATAGGAACTCCTTCGCGCTCTAATTTCTTAGCAAGCTTCAACGGGGTCTGGCCGCCGAATTGAACGATTACGCCTTCAGGCTTTTCGACACGGGCAATTTCCAAAACATCCTCTAAAGTTACCGGCTCAAAATAGAGACGATCGGAGATGTCATAGTCGGTAGAAACAGTCTCAGGGTTGCAGTTGACCATGATAGTTTCGTAGCCGTCTTCATGCAAAACCATAGAGGCATGGACGCAGCAGTAGTCAAATTCGATACCCTGACCGATGCGGTTAGGACCGCCGCCTAATACGATGATCTTGCGATTGTTAGTAGGATTCGATTCGCATTCCTGCTCATAGGTGGAGTACATATAAGCAGTAGAGGTGGAGAATTCTGCGGCGCAGGTATCGACACGCTTATAGGTTGGGAAGACCTCATGCAGCCAGCGGCGGGCACGAACCTCATCCTCGGTGGTATTTAAAAGGGCTGCCAGACGAGCATCAGAGAATCCGCGAGACTTTAAGTCACGCATTTCTGCAGCGTCAATAGACTTTAAGGTACGGCCGTCTAAGGATAACTCAATATCGATAATTTCCTTAATCTGAGAAAGGAACCACGGATCTATCTTAGTTAATTCAAAGACTTCCTGTACGGTCAAGCCGGTACGGAAAGCATCGCCGATGTACCAAATTCTATGAGCTCCAGCATTTTCCAGCTCGTACAGAAGCTTAGTGCGGGCGCTCGGCTTAGTCATATCCAAACGTGGATCCAAGCCTGATTTGCCAGTTTCAAGACCGCGCAAAGCCTTTTGCAGGGATTCCTCGAAGGTGCGGCCGATAGCCATAACTTCACCGACAGACTTCATTTGAGTAGTTAAGCGATCGTTAGAATTCGGGAATTTTTCAAAGTTAAAGCGCGGTACCTTAACGACGACATAGTCTAAAGAAGGCTCGAAGGAAGCAGGGGTTTTATCACCGGTAATATCATTGCCTAATTCATCTAAGGTGTAGCCTACAGCAAGTTTAGCGGCAATCTTAGCAATCGGGAAGCCGGTAGCCTTGGAAGCTAGGGCTGAAGATCTAGATACGCGCGGGTTCATCTCAATGATGACCATACGTCCGTTATCCGGATTAATACCGAACTGAACGTTAGAACCGCCAGTCTCAACACCGATCTCGCGCAATACTGACATGGCAGCATCACGCATAATCTGGTATTCCTTATCGGTTAAGGTCTGAGCTGGAGCTACGGTTATTGAATCTCCAGTATGAATACCCATCGGATCAAGATTTTCAATAGAGCAGACGATGATGCAGTTATCCTTGCGGTCGCGGACAACTTCCATCTCAAATTCTTTCCAGCCGATTAGAGATTCATCGATCAGAAGCTCGTGAGTAGGGGAGAGCTCTAAACCTTTAGTGCAGATACTTTCAAATTCTTCAGGGTTATAAGCAATGCCGCCGCCGGTACCGCCCATAGTGAAGGAGGGGCGGATAATGCAGGGGAAGCCTACTTGCTTCTGAACTTCCCAGGCTTCAGCTAAGCTGTGAGCAATGCCTGCACGCGGGCATTCAAGACCAATATTCTTCATGGCCTTATCAAAACGCTCGCGATTTTCTGCCTTGTCGATAGCATCGGCATTTGCACCGATCATTTCTACGCCGTATTTAGATAAAACTCCATGGCGCTCCAAGTCTAAGGCGCAGTTTAAGGCAGTCTGACCGCCCATGGTAGGCAAGATAGCATCCGGACGTTCTTTAGCAATGATGTTCTCAACTACGCGCCAGTGGATTGGCTCAATATAAGTAACATCAGCAATGTCAGGATCGGTCATAATGGTAGCCGGATTAGAGTTAACTAATACTACCTTATAGCCTTCTTCACGCAAGGCACGGCAGGCTTGAGTACCTGAATAGTCAAATTCGCAGGCCTGGCCAATAACAATAGGACCTGCACCTAAGATAAGAATTGTTTTTAAATCTGTACGCTTTGGCATGTTTGTCCCCTAGTCTTCGTTACGATATTGACGCATCAGTTCAATGAAGTGTTCAAACAGCGGCATCGGATCGTGAGGACCTGGGCTGGCTTCTGGGTGACCTTGGAAGCTGAAAGCCGGAACGTCAGTACGCTCGATGCCTTGTAAGGTACCATCAAATAAAGAACGATGAGTAGGTCTTAAGCAGTCAGGTAAAGTTTCTTCATCTACAGCAAAGCCGTGGTTTTGAGAGGTGATATAAACAACGCCTGATTTTAAGTCGCGAACAGGGTGGTTAGCGCCGTGGTGACCAAATTTCATCTTGACGGTTCTAGCACCTGAGGCTAGGCCTAAAAGCTGATGTCCTAAGCAAATACCGAATAAAGGAATCTTGTGGGAGATGAACTCACGAATTGCTTCCTGAGCATATGTGCATGGCTCAGGATCGCCAGGTCCGTTAGATAAGAAAATACCATCAGGATTCATGGCAATAACATCAGAGGCCGGAGTTTTTGCCGGAACTACAGTAATGCGGCATCCTAAGGAAGCTAAGATGCGGAGAATATTGCGTTTAATGCCAAAATCATAAGCGACTACATTGTACTTAGTGCGGTAGGCTTTCCGATAACCCTGGCCTAATTCCCAAGTTCCTTCAGTCCAGGTATAGATTTCATCAGTAGTAACTTTTTGAGCCAGATCCATACCCTTCATTCCAGGAAATTCCTGGGCTTTCTTGACTGCTTCCTCAGCAGTTAATTTAGGATCTGTTGATAAACAGCCGTTTTGAGCACCCTTTTCACGAATAATGCGGGTGAGCATGCGAGTATCGATACCGTAGATACCAGGCTTGTGATAGCTATTTAAAAAATCACTTAAAGTAGCCTGATTGCGGAAATTGGAGGCTACGAGTGACAGATCTCTTATGATAAGACCCATAGCAAAGACGTCTCGAGATTCTACGTCTTCATTATTGGTGCCGTAATTACCAATATGCGGATAGGTTAAGGTAACCATCTGTCCGGCATAAGAAGGATCGGTTAAAATTTCCTGATAGCCAGTCATGGATGTGTTAAAGACGACCTCACCTACGGTAGTAGTGTTCAAAGCACCAAAAGCTTTACCTTTAAAAACCGTACCGTCGGCAAGAGCCAAAATTGCGGATACTGCCACAAAGACCCCCAGAATATGTATTGAGTAGACCTTGACGTATGATAAGGATGTTTTTTATTAGCCTTATCGCAGTCTGAAATATTTTAGACTAAAAGTAATTTTTTTCAATATGCAGAGAAGCTCTCTTGATTTTTTAGTCCAGTTATTTGAATGCTATGTCATATTTAACTTCTAGTATATAATTGATCAAATTTCACAAATTAAAAGGCCTGTCATGTTCTTAAAAAAAAGCGTACATAAAAAAAATATTATGTCGCGCCTGATTTTAGGCATTTATGTAGGTATTTTTTCATTGTCGATGAGTGCCTGCACAAATAAAGAAGTATCACAGCTTAAGCAAGTTGAAGACCCTCTTACTATTATTCCTGTAGGCATCAGCGGAGAGGTCTTAGATAACGTTAATGCCCATTTAAAAGAATTACCCCAGATTTCTGCTAAGAAAAGCCCTATCTTTGCAAGAGAAATTGAAGAGAAAGTAAAGCTGGCTATGCGTTCTTACGGCTTTTATCATCCTAAGATTGAGCTTAAGCCGCAGACTGATGCAGATGACAGGCATCAGCTATTAGTTGCAATTGATCCGGGCAAACCTTTATTTATCCGCAACTGCAATATTCAGATTATAGGCGAAGGCGCTTTTTATAATTCCTTTCATAAAATTATTGAAAATAGCGGCCTGAAGTCTTATGGCCTTTTAAGTCACGGCCGCTATGAGGGCTTAAAAACAGCTCTAAGAGAGCGCGCTTTGGAGCTGGGCTTCTTTGATGCCGAGCTGGTAATATCCAGAATTATGGTCTACGGCGAGCAGAATGCAGCCGACATCGAGGTCTTGTATGATACCGGCAGGCGCTACAGCTTCGGCAGCATCAGCTATGTAGATGAAGAGACCAAAAATCTGTTAAAGCCCGTACAGAGCCTGCAGAATTTTCACGAAGGGGATCCTTTTTTAAGCAAGAGCATTAATGATTATTCGCAAGCTCTATCGCAGACGCAGTATTTTCGTTCTGTAGATGTGAGAGCTATGGTGGAAAAGCGTCATGATTTTCAGGTTCCTGTAGAGATAGGCCTGCAAAAGCAAAAGAATAACTTAGTACGCATGGGCATTGGCTATTCTACCGATGAAGACCTACGTCTTATGCTAGGCTGGGATAAGCCCTTATTAAACAGCTATGGCCATTCTTTTAGCTTCTACAGCAGGCTGTCTTACGTAAAGCAGGATGCTCAGGCTATTTATAAGATCCCCAGAAAAAATCCCAATCTTGATTATTACTATGTAAGATTAGCGCAGACGCATATTGATTATAACGACACTGTTTCTGATATTTCTCATGCAAGTTTTCACTATGTGGCGAATATGACCGGCAAATGGCGTCGTGATTATTCTTTGCGGCTTGAATATGAGGATTATAAACAGGGCTTAGAGGACGGCTACAGCTTAAATTTAATGCCGGGGCTGCTGCTGACCCGTCAGGCTTCTTCAGGAGGCTTCGATCCTCATGAAGGCTATAAATTTACTTTAGACGCGACCTTAGCTTCAGCTGCTGTTACGGATAATAGTTTTGCGCGTTTTGTTGCAAGCTTTAAAGGCATTACCAGTCCTACGCCTAACACCAGATTTTTTTATAGATTTAATCAGGGATGGATTTTAGGCGAGGATTCTACTAAGGTGCCTCCCTCATTGCGCTTCTTTGTCGGAGGCGATCAGAGCGTTCGCGGTTTTTCTTATTTAAGTCATTCAAATAAGAGTAATGGTTATCTAAGCGGCGGCCGTTATATGAGTACGGGAACCTTAGAATATCAGTTTCCCATAGGCATAGCTAACAGCCGCATGGCCGTATTTATAGATGCCGGTACGGCCTGCAATGATTATTCTGATGCAAATTGGATTTATGGTCCCGGTATGGGTTATCGTTATATGTCAAAATATGGCACGGCTCGTGTAGACTTTGCCGTCGGCATTGATAATGAAAATGACGATCGCTCATTTAAGCTGCATTTCTCCTTTGGTCCTGATTTTTAATGCGTAAAATAGACATGAGAGCTAAGCATTAATATTTGAGATCAATGAAAGAGCGCGGTTTTTATAAGTATGAACGGCTGCTTTGCAGATAAGTTGGTTTCTGCTAGATTTATTAAAGGCGGCGCTAATAAAAAATTATATTATGTCGCATAGACTTACAGAAAAGGAAGCGGCGTTTACTCAAATCTCTTAAGACAGAGGCAGTCACGCTAATTATTTATGAAAGCTTTTTTAAAAAAAATTTTTAAGCCTTTATTTTATATAGCGTTAGGTTTAGGCGGACTTCTAAGCTTAGGTCTATATTTTCTTATTTTTACTACCTCAGGCCTGCAGTTTGCCATTGATAAAATTAATTCCCTGCTCTCAGATTTTGTAAAAATTGAGGCTCATATTGAAGATGGTTCCTTATGGCAGGGCTTTAGCACTTCAGGTCGCTTGAGCATATGCATACCCGATATTATTACTGTAAGTGCAGATAATTTTGCCATTGATTATGATCTATTTTTGCTAGCTAAAGAGCGCAGGCTTAATGTTGAAAAGATAAGTGCTGATTATCTGCAGGTAAATTTACATCTTAAAGATAGTAATAATTCTGATGAAAATACTGAGCCTGCTAGTTCATCTCAGGATGAGATTTTTAAACTTCATTTTCCAGTTGCAATAAACGTTAATTCTTTAGATTTAAAGAATTTTTCTTATATGTCGGATGTTGTAGATGTAGTTATCGATAAGGCTGATTTGCATTTACAGGCTCATGACAGCTTTGCGGCAATTGTTAAAGGTGAAGTAAATAAGGTTATCGTTTATTTAAATCCTGACAGCGAAGCTGACGGCAGCAGGATTAAGGATGATTCTGAGTCTGACAATGAGGCTTTAGTTGCTCTAGAGGAAATCGAGCTGAAAACTCCTCAAGAAATGGCCAAGGCTCAATATATAGATCCAGATAAGTTTGCTGTCGTTAATTTGCCTTTAGAAGTATCAGTTGATTCCTTACATATAAATAGCGGCCGCTATTATATGACTGCCTTTGATACAGGGCTTATTTCAGATTTAAATTTAAAAGCGCATTGGCTTGATACTAAGCTTGAAGTTGAAAATCTAAGCGCCAGACACAGCTTAGGCGAGCTTTCCGTGACAGGTACCATGGATTTTTACGACTGGTACTATATGGACTTTAATCTAAGCGGCAAAGGGGCACAAAATGAAGCAACCCTGCATAATTATGCCGGAGCTCTTTATGGGCTTGAGGGCAGCGCCAAGGTTTGTGGGGATATTTCCAAATTAAGAGTTGAAGCTTTGCTTACTTCTCCTGAAGCTGTTAAGGCTTCAGGCTTTATTCGTCCTTTAGATGGTACCTTGCCTTTGGCTTTAGATTTAAATATTCCTAAGATGGTCTATCCTTTTGTTGAATTTAAGAATAAAGATCAAAATAAAGCTGCAGCAGCGAATAAGGAGCTTCAAAAACAGGATAAAAATGACGATGAAGCTCAGACTTTAGTAAGTCCGATTGAGGCGTACAGGCAAGATCCGGCTC
This sequence comes from uncultured Succinatimonas sp., assembly GCA_905201175.1. Taxonomy (GTDB): domain Bacteria; phylum Pseudomonadota; class Gammaproteobacteria; order Enterobacterales; family Succinivibrionaceae; genus Succinivibrio. Next base: position 5,818 of record CAJKNC010000040.1, on the reverse strand, counting down.
TTAGTATCAGTAATTTAAAATTTGCAGTAAGCGGCGAACTGTTTAAAACCTTGACTTTAGATCTTAAGGCAAATTTAAACGGCATGGGAATGCAGGATTTAAAGCTTGACTTGAAATCTGATGCTAATTTAACGCAGGCATTAGTCCATAATTTAAATATTAATGGCAAATATCAGAAATCTCCTGTGGATTTTAGCTATAAAGGCAATCTTGAGTATTCAAACAGTTATACCGTAGCTGGTAAATTAAAGCTTGATGCAGCTGATGCAAAAGGCATACATCAGGAATTAAAAGGCAAGCTCTCCTTAGAGAGCGATCTGCTTTTTACATATCAAAACCCTGAAGAAATTTTATTTAATATCGAAAATTTAAAGTCTGATTTTCATTTAAACGGCAATCCTAGCAAACTGTATGCAGAGAATTTAAATGGAGATTTGCAGCAGGGTTTTGACATCGGCCTGCTGAAATTTGAGCAGGCCCGCAATCATTTGAAATTACGCGGCAGTCTTTCAGAAGAGTCTGATTTTAATGGCTCCTTTGCCTTAAATTCCTTAAAAGATATAGTGCCTTCTTTAGACGGAGCTGTTTCAGGCCGCTTGAAGATTGAAGGCAATTATATGATGCCTGAGGCTACGATTATTGCCAACTCCAAGCGCCTTAAATACGATAATGTAGCTATACGCAATTTTATAGTTAATGCAATGCTGAAGCCGCAAAATGAGGAATTTTCTTTCACGCTTTTAAGCGATACTTTGCGTTTAGGCAAAGGTGGGCCTTTATATCGTCAATGTTCTTTTGATCTATCTGGTACTTTGAGCTCGCATCGCCTGTCTTTTGCTTGCGGCGGCGCTTATAGAAGCTTTGCCGGCGCTTTCGGCAGCTATGATAAGGAAAAGGGTATTTACAGCGGCAATATCAGCGATTTAGTTATTGAAAGCACGCTTACAGAGCCCATCACCTTGAGAGCCCCGGTTAACTTTAGCTATAACCTGCAAAAAGCTACAGGCAATGTAGATGCAGTTGAGATCACTGATACGAAAACGGATATTAAAATTGCCAAAACGGTCATCACTCCGAATTTGATTAAAACCAATTTAGTCGTTGACGGTTTTGATCTGAATTATTTTAATGTAATTTCACCCCGTGACTACAATTTATCAGGAAGAATTAATGCTGAAGCCTTTTTAGAAATTGTCAGCGGAAAATTTGAGGTTAAATCTTCAATTACAAGCTCTTCAGGCAGGATTGATATTCCAAATTACCATATAGCTTATGACAGCTTTGGGATTGATTTGCTCTTCAATCAGAGCAAAGCTGCCGTAAAAGTTAAGGGGTCTTTGAGTCATAATGACGGCGATTTGGATATCGATATCGGCATCAGAGATCCTTTAAGCAGGAAGGAGCTTTTTGGCAAGGTTAATTTAGCTGATTTAAATTTAGATCTGTTTGCCGCAGCCGGAGGAGTGTTTAATCAGCTTCAGGGAAAGGCGAATATTCAAGGCAGCTTAGGCGGAAGCTTAAGTAAGCCATTATTCTTTGGTGATATCAGATTAGCCGGGGCCGCTGAGCCGCATTTTAATATCGGCACCATTAATGATTTTGATATGCATGTTCATGCAAATGGCGACCACGGCAGTCTTTTAGGTCTAATCAAGATTAATGACGGCAATTTAAACCTCACAGGAAATTTAAACTGGGCTGACGGGGCTAATGGCCAGTTAGAGGTAAGAGCCACTTCATTGCCTTTATTTTTATTAGGCTACGGAGAAGCCTACATCGATATAGATACTCAAGCTATTCTCAGTGATGCTTTATACGTAAGAGGGCACATTAATATTCCTAAAGCAAGAATTAACGTATCTTCTTTAGACAGTCAGGCGCAAAATCCTTCGAAGGATGAAGTCTATATTGAGCATGGCGGAGCAGATGCTTTAATTGCAGAACATCGTCAGCGTCAGCCTCCTATAGATATGGATATCAATTTGAATATTAATATGGGAAATGACGTCATGCTTGATGCTATGGGCTTGAAGTCTCATATTATAGGCTCGCTGGTGCTGAAGAAAGATCGTCATGACAAGGAAATTGAAGCTGAAGGTACAATTTCTCTTGATAATGCTAAAGCAGAAATTTATGGTCATCGTTTTATTGTTAACTATGCGGATACTATTTTTAAGGGTAAAATTGACAATCCTCAATTAAGAGCAGAGGTGATAGCTGATCCATTCGGCATTGAGGATGATGTGGTAGCTGGCGTGCATGTTACAGGCAAAGCCTCAGATCCTGTAATTGAGCTGTTCTCAAAGCCCGCAATGTCTCAAAACGAGATACTTTCATATTTGCTTTATGGTCACGGACTTGAAAAGAATACAGATGACAGCTCAGGACAAAATTCTCAATTCTTAATGACTTTAGGCTTAGGAACTACAACAGGACTTATAAATTCCCTTGCCGGAGCTTTGGGCATGCAGGGCGTACAGTTTGCCTCTTCTGGCAGCGGTGATGAAACAACTGTGGGGGTTCAGACATATATTACGAAGAATATTCGTTTGTCCTATGGTTATGGTGTTTTTACATCATTAAGTGAATTTAGAATCCGTTACGAGCTTATGCGTAAGCTTTATGCGGAGTTTATATCTTCCATAGATCAATCCGTAGATTTAATTTATAGTTTTGAATTTGACTGATAGGAGATATGCAAATGGCTAAGATCAAAGAGTTAAGAGAGCTTTATTCAAAGGCTGACTTAGACAAGCGCATTGCAGAATTAGGCAAGCAAATCAGTGAAGATTATAAGGGTAAAGATCTTTTATGCGTATGCGTATTAAAAGGCGCTGTTTTTTTCTTTACTGATTTAGTTCGCGCTATTGATAATCCTCAGCTTAAGATTGATTTTATCAGAGCTAGCTCCTATGGAGACGGTACTGCAAGTTCCCATGAGGTTAAGCTTTTAAAAGATTTGGATTTAGAAATTAAAGGCAAAAACTTACTATTTATTGAAGATATTATAGATTCAGGCATAACCATGAAGGCTGTGACTCAAATGTACCGTGATAGAGGAGCTGCATCGGTCAAGTTATGCGCGCTTTTCGATCAAAGATCACGTCGAGAAGTAGACGTTAAAATTGATTATGCTGGTTTTGTTTTAAATAGAGGCTTTTTGGTAGGATATGGCTTGGATTTAGCTGAAATTTACCGTAATTTGCCTAATGTCTATGAGGTTATTTTTGAGTAATAGCGTAGAAACTGAGCTTGTAGAAACTCAATTGCCAAATGACAATGTCTATGAGCTTGAACTTGAAGATTTATTGCCTGATTTTGGCCCGGCGGATTTTAGATCTACCTTAGATTTAAAGCCTAAGAGCTTTGCTCAATTGCAATTTAGAGCGCGCAATGCAGTAAGGGCATTATTAAGAGATAACGAAAGCCGTATATTGCTGTTATGCGGCGCCTCTTTTATTGATAATTTAGGTACAGCTCAAAGATTGGTTTTTGAGGTAGCCTCTCTTGAGGTGCCAATTATTTATCAATCTAAGAAAGGCGAGCTTTTCGGCAAAGACGGCAATAGCGGTATTCTAAGTGCAGGCGGCATTTTTATTTTGAATGCCTCTATTATATTAAGCCATCCGCAATGGCTGCCTAAATTAGATGAGCTGCTGTCCCGCGGTAATCTGCGCTTAATTTTTTGTGCCGATGCTGTTGATGCCTCGGCTTTGCAGGTATTGTGGCCCGCAGTAGAGAATGCTTTGCATGCTGATCTAGTCTTAGAGTTTGCCGCTCAAGGCGGCTGCTATCTGATGGGGTCTTTAGTTGCTGATTTTTGTCAGCGCTATAAGCTAAAGCCTTTTGACGCAAAGGCAGTTGAGCTTTTATGTATTTATAGCTGTCGGCAGAGCGGTGATCGCCGCTGGATAGGTTTGCCTGAGCTTAAGCTAAGAGGACTGTGCCGTGAGGCTTCAGGATATGCTCAAAATGCAGTTGTCGGTATCCGAGATGTTTTAAAAGCTATAGCCGCCGATGACTTCAGGGCTAATTATTTAGCTGAATCTCAGCTGCGGGATCATCGTGATCGCCAAATATTAATTGCAACCTCAGGCGAGGTGGTAGGACAAATTAATGGGCTGTCAGTAATAGAGACTTCAGGAACTTCTTATGAGTATGGGGAGCCTGTGCGCATTACTGCCACATTAAGAGCCGGAGGAGAGGGCGATGTTATTGATATTGAACGTAAAGCTGAGCTTGCCGGACAGATCCATGCTAAAGCTATGATGATTATTAATGGCTACTTAACGCGTGAATTTGGCTATGAACAGCCTTTGCCTTTATCTGCAAGCTTAGTCTTTGAGCAGTCATACAGTGAAATCGACGGCGACAGCGCATCTTTGACTGGCTTATGTGCGGTGATTTCTGCTTTTGCAAATATCCCGATTAGGCAGGATTTGGCTGTAACCGGAGCTGTCGATCAGTTCGGAGATGTACAGCCTGTGGGCGGAGTAAATGAAAAGATCGAGGGATTCTTTAGGATCTGCCGCTTACACGGATTGACAGGAACTCAAGGCGTAGTAATTCCTAGATCCTGCGTAAGTCAATTAGTTTTAAGACCATCGGTTTTGAATGCTGTCAAAAAAGGCTTATTTCATATCTATGCAGTCGATCATGTAAAGGGGGCAGTTAAAATTCTGACCTCCGTGCCATGGGGACAAAATGACGACGAAAATACTGTATATGGCAGTATATGCGCTCGCTTAGACGAATTATCATTAAATAGAGACCGTCGTCCTTGGTGGCATTTTTGGAATTGATTTAAAAAAGTGCAAAAGCATTAATGCATAAGTAATATTTTGGTGCAAATAATTTTTTTTCTGCGCCTTTTAATATTTTTCCGTAAGATAAGCATAATTATCTTACGGAGATTTTTTATGAAAAAGATTATAAGTCTTTTAATTGCTTCTTTATTTGCTCTGCAAGCTTATGCGCAGACTTCTTTAATTGTCGGTACAGAGCCTGCTTTTGCTCCTTTTGAGTATGTTAATGATAAAACCGGTAAGCTTGAAGGTTTTGATATCGACATAATGGAAGCTGTCGGCAAGGTTCAAAATGTGCAAATTCAATGGCAGCCTATGCCGTTTGACGGTATTATCCCGGGTGTTTTAACCGGAACTTTAGATGCAGCTATCAGCGGCATTGTCAAAAATGCCGAGCGCGCTAAGCGTCTTTATTTCTCTCCTGAATATTATGTTGTAGGCCAAAGCATCATGATTCGCCGTGATAAAAGCAAGGAGATCTTTGATTTTGATTCCTTAAAAAATCACAGCATCTGCGTACAGATTGCAACTGTAGGTGCAGATAAGGCTGCTGCAACTCCAGGGGCTGAGGTTAAGACTTTCAACAGCGCCACTGAGGCTTATTTGGAGTTAGATCGCGGCGGATGCGATGCTTTTATTACCGGCAGATCTGTTCATCAGTACTATTTAGCTAAAAACCCTGAGACAGATTTTGTTTTATTAGATGAAATTTATGAAGCCCAAGGCCTGGGCATTGCAATGAATAAGAGCAATCAGAAAGTTCAGAAAATTGTAACCGAGGGCTTAGAAAAGATTAAGGCTAACGGCGAATACCAGAAAATTGTCGATAAGTGGTTTAAAAATAATTAACTAACTCATAAAAAATAAGCACTATGAAAAATAGCGCTTATTTTTTTATTAATTATCTGAATCTAAACAGATAAGCAATCTCTTTATAAGCTGCATTCGTATATTGCAGCAAATTTCAGAATATATTATATAAAATAATCATTTATAGATAAAACATTAATTTG